>DYPE01000008.1:0-5225 GCA_020720085.1 Dichelobacter nodosus
ATAACCACACCGCCAGGAAGCTCAATTTGACTGCTATCGTAACCACTCCGCCACCATTCACAACACGGGTGTTGCTGGTGGATGACCAAGCCGTCATCGGACGCGCGTTGGAATCTATCCTTAATTCACAACAGGACATTCAATTTTTATTCTGCCAAAACGCGCAAGCCGCCGTGGCCACCGCCACCACGTTTGGCCCCACGGTGATTTTGCAGGATTTAGTCATGCCGGACATGGATGGACTGACCTTGGTGCGCGCTTATCGTGCCAATCCGGTTACGCGCGAAGTGCCACTGGTGGTGTTGTCCAGCCGGGAAGAGCCGGAAATCAAGGCACAAGCCTTTGCGCTGGGCGCGAACGACTACCTGGTCAAACTGCCCGCCACCGCAGAATTGCTGGCGCGCATCCGCTACCATTCGCAAGCTTACCTGAATTTATTACAAAAAAATCGCGCACAAAGCGAGTTGGAAGCAGCGGTCGCGCGCATTTCTGAACTTAATGAGCGGCTAAAATTTGAAAACCAGCGGATGCAAACGGAATTGGATGTTGCCCAGCAATTGCAAAAACTGCTGTTGCCACTGCCCGCAGAATGGGCTGAAGTCGCTGGATTGGACGTGGCGTGTCGCATGGAAACCGCCGACGAAGTGGGTGGTGATTATTATGATATTATTGCCCTGCCTGCGGGGCACGACGCAGCCAAGGAGATTTTTATCGGCATTGGCGACGTAACCGGCCATGGCCTGGAAAGCGGCGCAATCGCCATGATGATGCAAATGGCCATCCGTAGCGTATTGGCGGCGGGCGTGCGCGATCCGGTGGTGCTATTTCAAGCGCTCAATTGCGCGCTGACCGCCAATATGCGCAGGATAAATTCAAGCAAAAACATGAGGTTGTCTATATTACACTACTGCAACGGCCAAATTACCGTCAGCGGCCAACACGAAACCCTGCTGATTGCCCGCGCCGATGGTAGTATAGAAATCATCTCCACTGAATCCTTAGGGTTTCCGGTCGGGTTGATTGAAGATATTTCCCAATACATTCATAGTGCCAAGCTATACCTGGCAGCGCACGACACGCTAATATTGTATAGTGATGGCATTACTGAAATGCTGGACAACCAAGGCAATGAATTCGGTATGCAACGTTTGATCAACGTGGTTCGTGCGCACCATCCACTTCCTGCCGAACCCCTGGTGGAAAAAATTTTTCAAGCTGTTAGCGAACATGCCCAGCAGACCGCCATAATGGACGATTGCTCCCTGGTGGTGTGCAAACGTAGGCCAAAATAGGATTAAAGACAGCTCAACCGCATTAGATAATACGTTAATTTAGCAAGGAATCTATGGATGGATCGAATATTCGGCGACTATATTGAGACACCGCCAGAAGAATCTGAATATTTGCATCTGGCGTTTTCACCCAGTTTAGTGCCTCTTAGGCAACGTTGGCGCAACAATGGGCTATCTGCTGACTTTCTGGCGCAATATTTGACTGGCTTTTACCCGCACGCGTCCAGCCCCCATCAAACTGCTTACCGCGAAGAACTGCGCGAAACGGTGAGCCATATTGCCAATGAATTATTAGAAAACGCCATGAAATACACCGATGAAGCGTCCTCCTACCCAGTGCATTTACAATTATACCTAATGCCAGGAGACCTGCGGTTATATGTCACCAATAGCGTAACTGCCGCGCAAGCCCTGGCGCTACAACATTTTATACACAAAATGAACAATAACTCCCCTGAGGACTTTTATATGGAACAAGTCGAGCAAGCAGCGGCGGATTCCTCCATGCGCACTTCTGGCCTGGGCCTGTTGGCCATACGCGAGGATTTTCAAGCCAAGCTAGGTTGGCGTTTTAGCGCGCCGGAACCTGGACAACAACGGGTCACCACCATGGCGCAATTTTTGGTGACGCCATGAACCAAGCACTTTCCCCCATTACGATTCAAGGCGAAGGCTACGCAGTGCGTTATGACAATACCGCACACACTGTAACGTTCTCCGGCATCATGCGGCTGAATCCACAGGAATATCACCCGATTGCACAATTGCTGCAAAGCATCGCAGATGCAGGCGTGGACACAGTGCAACTCGACTTCCGCAAGCTAGAAAGCCTAAACAGCTCTGGCGTAACCATGTTGGCTAAGTTTATTTCCTACACCAACCGATTGCCTATAAAACGTAAAATTGTGCTGCATGGCGCAGCATCCGCCTCGTGGCAACAAAAATCGTTTGGCAATTTTCATCGGCTCATGCCAGATATTCAGATTTTTTATGAACAGCACGATCTGTTAGAGGTCATAGGCGAAAATTATACGGTAAGCTATGATCCCGCCTTAGGCCATGTCGAATTCAAGGGCATGATCCGCCTGCGTGGCGACGCCTATCAGCCAATCGCTCAATTACTTGATTATGTTGAACAACAGATGCCGCCAGAAATGATTCTAAATTTACAAAAACTCGAAGCGCTAAACAGCTCGGGCGTAACCCTGCTGGCTAAATTCATTTTCGCCCTGGCCCGCCGTGTGCCCCAACCCAGACTGACGCTAAAAGGCTCGCAGAAAATTGGCTGGCAGAAAAAATCCATGGGCAACTTTCAGCGCTTGATGAACTCGCTGGTGTTGGAGTGGGAATAAGTAAAATAGATTATCAAAACAAGGGATTACAGCGGCAGAGAAGCACCACCTCTGCCGCCCATGCGGCTACGCGCCGGAGGTTGGCTTAATGGCTTCGAAGCCTTCCTTGACTTTGCAAAACGCCAGTCTTGGTGGATCCTGGTCTATGACCGGCAGCGTGCTAATCACCTTATCCGCCAGCCAATCTTTCCATACATCATTCTTCGCCTTTTCGTCCATATTCTCATCCCCAGACAGATACACGGGTTTTAACCGACTAGATAACTGATCATGCAACTGGATGCCTAACCTGCCATCAAATTCGCGTTGCACTTCAGCCATGGCTTGACGCTCTTGGGCGTTTTTATCGAGCAAGGTATCTACCTGCGTCAAAAAGCCCACATGGCGCTGCAACGGTTTGTTTTTGTTAGCCACTGGAAAACAAAAACCTTCGGGCCGATGCGAAGCCGGGCATTCCCAATACGCCAGTAACCGTGCGCGCAAATAGCGAAACCAAGTAAAACGGCGATAGGCGTCCACCACCACCAGGCCAGCGAATTCAGCTTCCCATGCCGCCAACTCTGTCAGCAACGCTTGGGCCATGAGGCTTTTCAGCCAAGTGGCGGGCGTTCTGGGCAAGCGTAGCACGACGTGGTTCTCCTCCTCTTTGGCATGATGGCCCAGAAACAATTTGAGCGCATGAGGATTGGGGCCGGATTCCAACAGTAAATAATCTGCCAATTCCTCTGGGTTACTTGTGCCCTCCGTTTGCTTACTTGCATCGGCTTGCTTACTTGCATCCGCCGTTTGGCGAATGCAGGCCAAATAAGGCGTTAATGGATTTGCCGGGGCCGATGGCTGGGCAAATGGCATGGGCGAAATAAAACAATGTTGGTGAAAAATGGAGTGAAAACTTTCCGACTGATCCGAGGTGACGGGCAAATGAGCATCATGCTGATTTTTTTGCAGCATAACCCGGTATAAGGTCTCGCCGCCAATCACAATCACCGGCGAGGGATAATCCGCCAGCAAGCTCTTCAACCGTCCCAGCGCGGCAAGCGCGTCGCGCGCGGTGATGCCGCGCGGGATGGCTTTTTTATTTTCTTGATTCTCGTCACTGCCTGGTGGTTCCGGTTGGTTATCAAATAGCTTGCCGCTATCAAAGCGATCCCATTCGTCCAGCACCAAGACCGGCCAGGATTGCTGGTGATGGCGTTTGAATAAGGCGCGCAATTCGCTGCGCAAAATTTCAGTGGAAATCGTCCAATTTAATTGGGTGCTGCGCGCTTGCGCCCAATCTCTGGCTTTTTTACCATGTACGCCCAGATTGAGCCATGGCAGCCACTCCTTGGTACCCACCCCGGCCTCGCCAGACAGGGCGGTTTTATCATTCTGGCGATCCAACCATTTCTTTTCTGCCGTTTGCGCAGAAGCCAATAGCACTAAGGTGACTAAATCACGATGAAAGGCAACTTCGTCGCTAGGGGCAACCTCGCTCCACAGTGTGGCGCGCTTCTCCGTAGGTACCATAGATTCCTGCAATACGCGCAATAGCCCAGTAATCAATTGTTTTTCTACAGAATCTGTGGGTTCATATAAACCCAAGTCCCCGACATCTACACTGTAAAATGTTTGTGCAGTTGAACTGCCATGAGAAGGTTTATCCGCTGTGTTTGTTTTTTTGCTATTGCGCCAATGAACCAGCGTATTGCGCACCAACGAAGTCTTGCCCACGCCGCGCGGCCCGGCTATCAAAAACAAGCCGCCAGTTTTGCTGTCTAAAAACTTGCACAACATCGGGCACCCCATGCCTTCCGGGGTCCAATTTTCGGCGCTCGGTTCAGAACTCGGTTCAGAACTTTGTTCGGCCATGTACCCGGCAAATGCTGCGCCGAAATACGGACGTTCCATCCAACAATCTTTTAATGGCAGTTCATAAAATTTGGCTGACATGCGGGATTCTCCTTAGTGGGACGCGCCAGGATAGGGCAGGCGTTGGTACCACTGCGCGCCGGATTGCCCGGGCTGCTGCGTAGTGGAGGGGGGCAGCGTGACGGTCCATTGGTCATCCTCGCCATCTTTACCGGCTGCCTTGTCCAATAATGCCGTTAAATACTGATCCAAACCCGAAGGCGCGTCGCCAGGATAGCCGTCCACAGGCAGTGCGGTGGCTTCTTTGATAGCGCGGGAGCCAGCCACCCAGCGGTTATAGCTAAATCCCAGGCGAGTGACCGCATACGCCACCAGCGGCGAACTCACACGAAAGCGCGCTGATTCATGGCCATCGGCGCGGATCAGGCCATTCACCATCAGCGCGCGGCGGTCTTCTGCCAGCAATGGATACGGTTTCCACCGTGCCGCTTCGGCGCGCCGCCACCAGCCATAACGCGCGTTGTCATCGTCTTTGTCATACGCGCCTGGCAGCACATCTTGCAAAAACAAATACATGCGCGCCAATAATGGTTGTTGATCCACCGTGAGCTGCTCCTGCGCGCCAATCCAATGGCGCAAGCGTTGATCCAGCGCATAACTGCTATGCGTGGACACCAATTCAGCGGCCAATTGATGCGCAACGCGCCGCAACTGCGTGCGCCATGCGGTT
>DYPE01000008.1:5325-6859 GCA_020720085.1 Dichelobacter nodosus
AATATTTTCCAACGGTTTGGTTGCATCCCATGGCGGATCATAGACATTGCGCACGGGCCATTCAGTCAACTCAGGAAATTTCATGGGTCTCTTCCTTGGAATCAATTTAAGCAAACGCTACGCGCAACCACCATGCGCCAGGCGGATGGCTGGGCAATAGCCAATGGGTGGATAACGGCGGCAAAGTCCAAGCATCCGGCACATAGGCTTGGCTGGACGCTTTGTCGATCAGCGTATCCAGAAACCGATCCAAACCATCGGGATGGGGTTGGGTTTTCCCCCACAGGGACTGAGTATCCGGCGGCACCTGGCCGTGGAATGAATCCGTAAGCATGGTTTTGACAGCCGGATCATGGGCTTGCCATAAATCATGGCCATCCAGTCGTTCCTTGCGCACGATTTGGGCAATGACATAGAGTAACAAGGGGTTGCGCAGGCGGAAATAGGTACCGCGCGGGGTATAGGCCAGACGCAGCAAACCGCCAGCCCACAAACACGCGCGTTGTTTATTTTTGTCATTGAGATTGAGGCCGAAAGAATGCCAGGCTGCCGCACGGCGCTGCTCTTCCCATTGATAATCCGCATCTGCGGCTTTGGGGTCAACCTTGCCAGGTAGGAAGACGGCCAGACGTTGCAAATAGCGCTGGCGTTTGGCTTGGTGTTCCCCGTTCAGCTCAGGCGTAGATGGCAGTTGCAGCAATCTGCGCAAGCGCTGTTCCACGGCAAACTCGCCTGCGCTTGCCAGCAGGGCAGCCACCAATTCATGAACACGCACGCGCAGCGCTTGCGGCAGGTCACTGGGCGGCACCTCTGCCAGCGCGCGCTCAAAAAATGTCAGCATGGCCCAGTCACCGCCGCACAGCCAATTCACGAACGGTTGTTGCGCATTGGCCACGCTGTCGAGCAGCCAGGTATTGTCTACCAACTCCTTGCCCAGCGGCGACAAGTCGCCAGCGTGCTCGTCGCGCCACAACGCAAGATGGGTGGCATAATCCGCCACCAACAGCGGCAGCCATGCGGGTAGGCCCTGGCGTGCCTGTTCGTGCGCGCCATGCACATGCGCGCGCAACTGGTCGAAAAACGGTTTATGCTGGTCATGCGCCAACCTGGGCAACAGCACCACGCTGAGTTCCACCTGGCGTGGTGGCGCGCGATTCTGGCACAGGGTTTGCCAAATATCGCCCAACTCTTTTGCTTGTTGGCGCGGCAGCGCGTTGGCATTGAACCTTTCTGCTAGATTTTCCACCGCGAGGTTGTGCTGAGATAACTGACTGTGCCAGAACGCGGGCGGGTATTCGCTGATGATCAATCCCGCGCGCCGGGTGGCGAACAAATCCAGCCAACGCACCGTGGGCGGGCCTGTCGGCGTGGGTTCGTGATTGTATACTTGGTACCACAAGCTATTTTGCAACAATGACATGGCAGGCTCCTTCTCTTCAAGGTAGGGCGGATTAAGGCGCATCTGTGCGCGCCGTATCCGCCGCGTGGCGGATACGCTACGGCGGTGTTCCCGCCTACGGCGGCGTTCCCGCCT
>DYPE01000008.1:6959-9602 GCA_020720085.1 Dichelobacter nodosus
GTTCCCGCCTACGGCGGCGTTCCCGCCTGCGCTTAATCCGCCCTACGTATCCTGTAATAACATGTTTTCCAAACCATCCTGGCCATACACCCACCCGCACAGCGTGGGCAGGTAGGGCTGATCCTTTGGCCCGGAAAAACGGTAGTCGTTGGACTGGCCAGTGCGGCTCAGCCATAAAGTATACAGCAGTTTGCGCAATTCCTGGCGCGCTTGCGCTGCGCTCCAATCGACACGGGCATAGTCCTTGGCAGCAACGCAGGCATCCTCCACGCTAAACGCAAATTTCTTGTCCACCATCAAGCCCAACAGGGTGAAACGCAAGGCATCGGGTAATTGTAATAGTTCACGGTCCAGAAAGCCTTTGCGCGCGGCAGCCAGCGCTTGATCGATCACAACGGGGTTCAAGTCATTGCTGCCGCCAGCGGCCAATTGCGTGTCCAGCGCGCGACACACTTCCAGACAAGTCCATTGCAACAAACTGGGAATGGCAAAACACGCGCGCGTCAACGCGCGCGCTTGCGGCTCAGTAGGGCGCAAGCCCAGGCGGCGCAAGCCAGTGTCCACCAAATCCCCGCCCTCGTTTTCCGCCAATTCCGCCAGCACCAGGGATTCCAAAAAATTATAACTCTGGCGCTGGGCATTTTGTGTGGCATCCATCATGCTGGCCACGCCAGTGGCCATATGCACGGCCTGGGCTGGATACACAGCAAACAGAAAGTGCGCGCGCTTTTGATTATGGATGGCGCGGAACAGGGTAAACACCGGCTCGCCCAGCGCCAGGTCAAATTGGTACAAACCATCGGCTTCATCGAATAACAATACCGGAATGCGCGGCTGGAGTTGCTTACCCAGCTCAGCCAACATCTCTTCTAATAACCGCAACGCGGCTTGCGTCACCGACAACGGCACCTGGCTGGCGTCCAGGAACAACTGTTCCACCTGCTCGGCCTGTTGGATAAAGTGTTCCGGCCAGGACAATGCCGGGTCTGCTGCCAAAATACCGCGCGCCAAACCGCCATAATTCAGGCCATAGCGCTGTGCCTGCAAGTCCACGAACACTGGGTAAAACTGATCCGCCAGTTGCAAGCGCCACAATTCGGTATGCTGCAATTGGCGTAGCAAGCTGGATTTGCCAATGCCGCGCGGACCGGTGATAACATAGCTTTGCCGCGCGCGTAAGCCAGCAGCCAATTCGCGCAACGCCGCGCTGCGGCCAAAAAACATCGGGCCAGACACGGGGCCATTGGTCTGGAAATGGTTGCGCGCCAATTCTGTCAGCGGCGTTTGCGCTTGCACCAGTTCCAGCAGCACTTGCGCCAAATCGCGGCGGCTGCTCATCAGGCGCACAAACGCGCGCTCGGCCAGGAATACGGCAGAATGGGCGTACAACTCACCGGCACGCCACAAGGTGCTGGGCAAATCATACAACACCAGCGCAATCGCCTTGCGCCAGTCCGGACGCAACGGTTCGGCATGTTGACGCACTTGGCGCAGCAATTGCGCCAGCGCTGCGGGTTGGTCGCGTGGTTCCAGTGCCTGCCATTGCTGGCGCGTGGTTGCCGAAGGCATGACCAGCCATAACCGGTAAAAACCACTGCCCGCATAAGCCAACGGCAAGGTCAGCACGGCCACTGCGCAGGACTGCGCCAATGCAGGGCAGTCCAGCAGTTCGGCTTGAATGCCATGACCGCGCAAATAATTCACCAATTGGCTTTGAAAGCCAAAATGACCGGCGAGGATTTGCTGCCAGGTCTGTAAGTTATGGCCAATGTCCTGGTACGCAGCACGGCCTGGCAGTCCCAACAAGGCGCAAAAGCTGTCCGTTGGCGTGCCAGCCAATGGCTGCAAACGCTGCCAATCTGCGATGTCCAGCCCCTCATGCGGCGGGCGCGGTGGGCTGTGGCTGGGATGGGAAAACAACGCATTGCGCGCACGCGCTAGCGCTTCGGTGCGCGCCCAGCCCTGGGTATCCCATACCCAGCCTAAATCCGCTTGCGCTTTACCCTGCGCTGTTGCTGCTGCACGGGTGGGGAATAAATCATCCACATAATTCAGCAGCGCGCTGCCTCTGGGCACCCAATAGCGTTTTTGCCACAGCCGAATCAGCCCCATGCGCCACAGCGCGCGAAACGCGGCGCGCGGCACCAGCGCAGCCAGCGGCAGGGCTGGGTCTGGCGGCAAACCGTGCAATGCCACTGCCTCCGGTTCAACACCACTGGCATCTGCGCCGCACACCAACCAATGGCCGTGTTGCGGGTCGCGCCAGGTTTTGTCATCCGGCCATTCGCCCCGGCGCAACATGCGCCTGCTGCCATGCGGGGTGTTGCGCGCCAGCAGCAAAGACGGTGCGGTGCGCGCATCCTGCGCCGCGACTTCTTGTATGCCCTGACAACAGGCTTTCAGCGCCCATTGCAACGCGCGCAAGCCCGATGGCTCGGCCAGATTCAGCAGTTCATGCAACAATTCGCGCATTGCGGGCTGGCAATAATCGGCTGGGCCGTCGGCAATGGTCAGTTGCGGCAACAACAGCGCAGTGGACGGTGCTTGATCCAAGTGCGCCAGGAATTCGCGGTTCCACGGCACGCTGTCCGCCATCAGCCAGATTTCCAGGCCCTGCGGCGCGCGCGCCAGCGCCTCGCGCCA
>DYPE01000008.1:9702-11042 GCA_020720085.1 Dichelobacter nodosus
AACAGTTGATAGGCCAACTCATCTTGGCGCGGATAGCGCCAAGCATAGTCAGAATGGCGCTGGCGTGGCTGTAATTTCAGCGTTTCATGGCGTTTTTCGCCATTGCCCACCTGCCAGGCCACTGGAATTTCCACACGGTCTGGCACCAGACGCATGGGCAACAGCTTGGTGTGCAATACCAGGTTGCCAGCCGTCCGATATTCGCTTTGGCAGGCCAATTCCTCGGCGCGTGCTTCATGCGGCTCGGTGGGAATTACCCAGGATTTGGGCTGTTCCAGCCACAACACCACATTTGCCACGGTTTGCGGGCCGTGGTTGTACAATTCCACGGTCAAGGGGATGGGTTCGCCATCCACATACAATAAATCCGGCGTATACGCCAGGCGCAGGTAATTGGTTTCATCCTGGGGCAAATACGCCTGGCGCAATACCGCAATTTCAGCCAACCACGCTTCGCGCCAGAATTTCAGCAAATTGCCCAACAGCAACGATTGCGGCTTGTATTTTTCGAGTTCATCGTGCAGTTGATTTAATGCGCGAAAAATTTCCGGTGCGCTGCTGAGTTGGCGCTGCATGGCTTGCCGCTCGTGATGCAGGCGTTGGCTGAGCGCATACGCTTGTTTCCAACCGTCTGGCAGTTCACCCGCCATCGCAATGGGTTGCCATACTGGCAGCGGCTCAGCAGATTGCGGAAACAGGGCAATGACCACGGCAAACGCGCTCTGATCCTGCGGCGTCAGTTGGTGCTGCTGCGCCGTGCGCAAGGTGCGCAGCACATCTTCTACATCCCAATTTTTTTCCTGTCCGCGCAAAATGGGAAACAACGCCTGCCAAGCGTGTTGCACGGGTTGGGCGAACCACACTTCCGCGTAGTCTTCCATCCACGCCAGCCAGCGTTGCAGAGCCACAGGCCGGTGGCGCAATTTTTTATACAAACGTGGAAACACGGTGTCCACGCGCGCCAGCGCTAACAGCAAGCCTTTATCTATGTCCAGGCGTTGCCCCAGTTGGTGCAGCACGCCTTCGACAAAGCCCCAGGCCAGCTTGTCTAAGTTGTGCGGATTTTTTTCATGCGTATTCAACAGCCAAAGGAAATAAAACGCCAGCAGCCAATCCGCCGGTGGCTGTTGTAAAAATTGCAACAGTGCTGACGAGGTAAAGGTTTTATTCTCCAATAATTTTTTGCGCAGCATTTTGAACATGCTGCCATGAAACTGGCCAGGATAAGCTGCTTGTTGCGGTGGCAAGGCGTGCAGTAAACTGGCCAGCACGCCGTCGTGCATGTGTTCTGCCAGCGCCACCAGTTGCGTCTGCTGCTCGGCGGGTAATTCAGTAAACTT
>DYPE01000008.1:11142-44952 GCA_020720085.1 Dichelobacter nodosus
GTTCTGCCAGCGCCACCAGTTGCGTCTGCTGCTCGGCGGGTAATTCAGTAAACTTCCTTCCCAAGGTGTTGACCACATGGATATGGAATTTGTGCATGGCTGGCGAAGCGCCATGATCCGGCAATATGGCCAATACCTCCAGCGCAAATTCATATTGCTGATGGCGCTCCACCAAATGGCGCACCGCCCAGGCCGCGCGCAATGGCTCTTCCTGGATAGCTTCTATTCTACACCAGGCTTGTAATTGTGCTACCGAAGTGCGGAGCTTGCCTACGGCTTGCCGCAGGCGAGGCCAATTTTGGTGAGCACCATCCAGCGTCTTAGTCAGGTAATCCAAACAATCAAATTGGTCTACTTTCACGGTTGGTGGACAAATCATTTCCACCAGGAATACCGTGCCTTCCATGGTGCCCACCAAATGGTGCATTGCGCCGTGTTGGCTGATCTGGCGTGATGCCAGGGCAATGGGATGGTGGTTGGGCAAATGAAACAGGTTGTACTGCTGGCCTTGGGCGGTGAGCGTCCACACGTGCTCGCCTTCAGAAATCACCGCCAAACGTGGCGGCGCTGACTTTGGCTGGTCTTGCGCGTTGTCTTGGGCTACGCCGCACTCTGGCGTGGATTCCTTGGCCATGGCCTGAATCGCGCGCACCGCGCCTTTTACTAAAAACGACCAGGCCAACGCGCCATCGTTGCGGAACGCACGTACAATGCCTTCCTGACCACCGCACACCAACAGGCCGTTATTGTGCGCCAGCGCGTATTGGCTGCCAGGCAGGTATTTTACAATGTCCGTGGCCAGCGGCGGCGTGCCGTGTGGTTTGCGCCAGCGCAACAGATAATGTTGGCCAGAAGTCACGCCCCATAGATTTTGCTCGTCATCCCACGCCAGGCCGGTAATCGTAAACGGCAGACGAAAGTCGGCATGGACAGCAGTAAACTCGCCGCCATCCAAGCTGAGGGCAGGCCCATAGGCGTGCTCAATGACACGCAGACTGTACAGTAAAGGCCGTCCTGGCTGCCATTCGCCGCCCGCCACCAGCCAATCGGGCTGAGACGGATGGCGGGCAAGGGCATGAATATCGCCTTGAATCTTGACTTTGTGCTGCCAACGCACTGCCTGCTCGCCACGGCGGATCAGGCCCAATTTCCCAGCCGCAATCAGCAGGGTGTCATCATCCAAGGCCAGCAGACAATGGGCGGGCAGGCAATCCCATTGTTCTTTGATACCCGCATTTTCTGCGAATAAGTGTTGCGCCCATTGCGTATCATCGTGCATTGGGCGGACTTTTGCATCGCTGGGGTCATTGGCATAGCCATGGATGCGGTTTTCATTGCTGTTCACCCATACAAAATGCGGCGTTTTTTTATTGGGTTCTGTGCTCTGGCCCAGTGCGCCCACAATGGCCATGGCAGTCACTGGCGCAGCATGGGTTTGCGGCATTAAAGTCACTTCGCGGAACGCGCGCTCATAGCGCAGGCGTTCGCAAGTGGAGGCAAAGATACCCAAGAGGGATTCCAGTTCATTTTCCTGGCCCGCGTCTGCTGACAAGGTTTCAATCTCATGCGCCAATTTGTGCAACAAGCGTTTGGCATCAGGCAGTTCGCGCAATAAATCGTCTAAGCCACTCGGCATTGATTCATGCTGTTGCGCCAGTATCGATAACAGTCCTTCCAAATCGCGCACCATCATGCGCGCGAGGTATGGGCCACACGCAAACTCACGCAACAGCGCGATGATATGTTCTAGTAACGCCTGCGGGCACTCGCTTCCGCCTTCCAGGCACGCCAAGGCACGGCGCTTTAAGGCATGGCCCAGATAGTTCAAGGCGTGTTCATGCAAACCGCGCAGCATGTGTTCGGAAAACAAATTTTTTGAGTTTTCATCCAAATGATAGGCCACATAGGCCAGGCCGATTTGTTGGCGGGCGATACTGCGGGTGTTGGCGAGCAGCGCGCGCAGGCCGCTCGGGTCAAAATTTTGGCAATGGGCCAGTTGGGCGAAAAACTGGCGTTTGGCAGTATCCCAGCGCGGACGCAGATCCGTGCCAGGGATTTGATCAAAAAACAAACGCCCGCAGTACAGGCCACGGGTCTGAATACTAACCACCACATCGGCCCATTGTGGCTGGGCATTCACCACTTGAATGCTTTCCACTCGGCCATGAAAAATCACTTTTTCTAGTGGCGTTATCGGTGAATCCGATTGCGGTTGGTATTGCCAGATGTACAAGGACTGGTCATTGCTGCCTGCTAAAATCCACGGTAACGCTGTGGCCCGTCCCCATGCGCGCGCCCCAGGGCGGGGCAACAACGCCAGGCTGTACAATTGCCCATAACCAGGCATGGCTTGCGTGCGGTAGGACTGGATAACCTCATTAAAGTGCGTGTGAGGAATCGTAAAATACACCAGATAATTTTCCACGCCGCCAGCCACAATCACCTGTTCAGTCACCTGCAACGCAGCCAGCAAGCGGAAGGGGGCCTGGAATTTAACTTCGCTGCTACGCCAGTGTTCCTGGCCCTTGTGGGTTGTGCGTAAAATCTTGTGCTCTTCGCACCAAAACAACGGCACTTCCCCAGCGCCAAAGCCGCCGATTTGGCGGTATACCGGGCATTCTTGTACAGTGCTGGCGGATGGCGTATCTGCGCGTTGCGCGCAGGGTGTGGCGCTCAACTGGCAGGCGGGATCATGTTCGCCGGGGATATAGCGGTAGCCTTGGCGATAATAACGCACACAATCACAATTTTGGTCGCGCAGCGCGGCTAAATCCAATTGAATAAAGTGCCGACCCAGCCGGGTTTCCACGCGCAGATGATGCCAGCCATCCGCGTCGGTGGATTGCTCAACCTTGAGCAAACGCAGGCGCGGGATTTGAAATTCTGATTGCGCCGCGACCGGCTGCATGGTGGATTCCCTGGGCAGAATCAAGGGAATGTCTTGGCTTGGCCACGCCAGCGTTCCTGGCAGCACCGGTTTATCTTGTTGTCGTGGGGGTTCGGCGTTGCGCCAATGCACGCGGAATAGGCCCTGTTCAGGCTGGTAACGCCACAAAGTCAGGCGGTTTTCCGGGCTGATGGCGAACAGGCACAGCGGCACGCCGGGGAAATCACTGCGCAAACGGATCAGCCAACGATCCAAACCATCCTCGCTGGGGTGGCCATGATCTTCCCGCCCGGTGATAGGTTCTGGCCCATCGTGCAGGGCAAATACGCGGCTTGGCTTGAAAATGAAAGGAAAAGCGCGCTCCAAATCCATCAGCGTGGTATTTTCTGACGGCGGCAGCAAGGGACTGGGGCGGTCAGACAAGCGATTGAAAGTGAATAAACTATACTTACGGTGTGGCATGGGTGGCTCCAGGCGTTTGTGTTTCTAAGGACTCCGAGTTTATAAAAAATTGGCAATTATAGGGTGGTTTTGTAAATCAAATGCATTGAGGTTATTTTATAATTAATTGATTTTTTAATAAAAAATAATCCACATCATAATAAAAACCTTTTTTTAATCCATTGCCTGCATATAACCGCACCACATACGATACAGTTCTAATGCCTCACCTTGTTCAAGAACTAGACGAATTTCATTGTTTCCAACTTGCAAATAACTTGCAGGAATATCTAACCGTAGATAATTCCAAAAATAACCTATTTTTTCAACCTGATGTGCGTTAATGACTTGCTGTTTATTGCTATATAAAGAAAGCGCCACCGGATAACTAAAATTACTGCGTATCACTACACTCATAATGTGCTGCGTTTTATCAGGTAAAAATAAATTAAAATAAATTTCTCCTCCAGTAAATAACGTCACGCCGCTATCCTCAATACGCGCAGCATTTTCATCTAAATAAGTATGCGTAGTCATAGGCGCATCCGGCATTACTTTTGACAATGATTGACCATCAAACGTCAACAGAGTTTTAAATCCCGTGTAAGGAGGAATCGCCGCTGATACATAGTGAAAATTATAACTCAATATCCATACGGCACACACACCCATAAAAATCACAGTAGCAAGCTGGTGGCGTAAGGATGGAGAAATATAATAAATTGCTATTAAAGGGAAAAAAAACCATTGTGCAATTGAAATGATTAAACTGACTTCAATAAACTCGGTTATATTCAATGTAACTAAGCTAATACTGGCAATAAAAATCAGCAGTAAAAATAAGTGATGCTGGTTATTTTTATTAGTTGAATTTTCAATTAAATAAATTAATACCACAGCATAAATTGCAAAGAAAATTTGATAGTAATATGACATCAATGTTAAGTAATAAATTAATGCAGTACCACCAAATAACGTGGCACTTATTAAATTCATATAATTAAAAATAACTAATACCAATAGTATTAATAAAATAACACGAAAAATTTTAGCCACCCAGTTTTTTTCATACAATGCTTTGTATATTTTATTTGCATATGCATCAGATTGGTTTTTTTCTATAACCTCGTTTAAATTAACTACATTTTCTTGATGTGTCTGCCAAATATTATATTTTCTATCAACATCTGTATAAGTTGCTAGGCTTTTATAGCCAACATGATTATCTGCCAATAATTCGCTATGCACACTCATGTTTTTTGCGAATTCTTCAAGATACGAAAATGGAAAAAAACTACTATACAGCACGATACAAATCATTAGTATAATGCAGCCACCTAAGCTAAATTGGAATAGCGGTGTTTTTATAAAACCATTTAATTGAAAATTTTTTGAATTACATTTTATAAAATCAATTAAAAGAAATATGCCTGCAATAGCAAAAAATCCAAGTGGAAAAATGCGTTCTAACCCCGCTAAAGCCAATCCAAATCCTGCCCAGAAATAGCGTTGCTGTATAATAAAAAACATTCCCAGTGCGAAATATAAAAACCAACTATAGCGTAACACACTACCCGTTATCCAAATATAGGATTGCCAACCAACAGCGGGATAATAAGCCAAAATTATCCAGTAAGCAGTGAATGCTGCGAAACGCCAAAACCAGGTTTTAAGTAAAAATAAAAAAATTATTGACATGGCTATGATAATAATATAATCAAAATAAATCAGCTTGGTATATATCTGTGGCAATGGAAATGAGTGTAGAATAGGTGATGCTTCCAATACCCATAATGGTGAGGGATTAAAGCCATGATCATGTAAAATACGATGCCAAGCCGTTGCACTATTTCCTAGTTGTAGAGAAAAAAATTCAATATCTTTAGCAAACATTTGCCAAATATGAGGTGGCATGGCTTGTTGTATTGTTTTTGCATGAGATTGCCAACCAGTTAAATAAGTATTGGTTTTATTGCTTAAATCACGCACGCTGATTGTGGGTTCAAGGATTTTTTTATCTACTAATACCTGAGCAGTTGCAGCGTATAAACCTTTATAACCTAAATATGAAAAATATTTGCCGCCAATTACGTAATGATATAGCTCGTGTGTGTGGTAGGGATTGATTTGAGCAATTTGAAAAAAGCGAGTTGCAGAAAAAACGCCTAAGCTAACAATTATTAAAATGCTAAAAGTTTTAGTTATTTGCTTAGG
Organism: Dichelobacter nodosus; assembly: GCA_020720085.1. Classification (GTDB taxonomy): domain Bacteria; phylum Pseudomonadota; class Gammaproteobacteria; order Beggiatoales; family Beggiatoaceae; genus DYPE01. The sequence continues at coordinate 16,685 of DYPE01000008.1, forward strand.
AAAATATAAATTTTGAAATAGTATGATAATAAAAATTGCGATAATAATCGATGGTTCAATTTGAAAGAATTTATCAATCAGTAAAATATGAAGAATAACTAACAGGAAGACTAAGAAAAGTATAACGAGTATTTTTAACTTTTGTTGTGATAGTATGTTAATATTCACGATGGTTATCCTCCAGTAAGAATTTATGCGGTTGCATGTTTCATAATTAATCGAGATGATGCAATATACACCATTGTTTAACTTGATTGAATTATTTTTTAATATTCTCTTGCCAATCTTCTATTTCTTGTTAACCAAGAAAATGTTCTTTCTACAACCCATCGTTTCCTAATAGGCTTAAATCCATTTTCAGAATTACCTCTAGCATTATTTTTAATTTCTATAGCGCACCCATATTGTTCGTTTGCGGGCACCTCAACCCCTCCCCGATCACAAAAAAAATGCGGGTTTCCAAGCCAAAAATTAGCCCGCAAAGGGGGGTTTTAGAGGTGTCCCATTGTTTTTAAATGGAAAATAGGATTCGTTAATCAAGTTGTTGCGCTGGACTCAGCGCGGACACGGTGATGGGCGCTAGGCTTGTTACTGGCCCATGCGTTGCGCCAGGGGCATGTATGGGGAAAAAAATTGTAAAACGGCTGCCTTGGCCAGGTGCGCTGCACACCATAATTTTGCCGCCATGCAGGCCTGTGAGTTTACGCACCAGCGCCAGGCCCAGGCCTGTACCAGCGTATTGGCGGCTAAGTCCACTGTCCAATTGCGTAAATGGATTGAATAAATGCAGAATATTTTCGCTGGCAATGCCAATGCCTGTGTCGCGCACGCTGAAACACGCCCAATTGTTTTGTTCTGCAAGGTACGCTTCCAGGCTAATTTCGCCTTGTTCGGGGGTGAATTTTACTGCGTTGCTCAATAAATTGACCAAGATTTGTTTCGATCTACGCTCATCTATTTGAATAGTATTTAAGTTTTCGGCCACAGCCACAGACAGTGTAAGTTTTTTCTTGCGTGCGGCTTCGCGCACCATACGCAGGCTGCTTTCGCACAGTTGGCGCACCTCTACAGGCTCTATCAATAGATCAAAACGATCCGCCTCGATCTTGGCTAAGTCCAAAATATCATTGATTAAATAAAATAAATGGCGGCTGCTTTCATCAATGCAATGCATGTAATGCAATTGTTTGTCGTTCAGCGGGCCGTAATCCTGTTCCAACAGAGTTTCGGTCAGACCCAAAATGGAAGTGAGCGGCGTGCGCAATTCGTGGCTCATGTTGGCTAAAAATTCGTCCTTGGCTTTGGCTGCACGCGCCAATTCGCGGTTGCTGGCTTCCAATTCGTTGGTGCGATCTGCAATACGTTGCGCCAGCAGGTCTTTTTCTTCGCGCAACAGGCATAGCGTGGCGCGCTTTTCTAGCGCGCGCTGCACGGTCAGCGCCAATTGACTTGGCTCGCAGGGTTTGGTGAGGTAGCTGTACGCGCCTAGGTTAATTGCTTGAATGGCTGTGTCTTTGGTGGCAAATCCGGTGAGAATGATGCATTCGACTTCCGGGTCTTTGGCTTTGACTGCCTGCATCAGTTGCAACCCATTGTGCGCCGCATTTTCCTCGCCAGCCAACCATAAATCCATCAGCACCACGTCCGGTGCGTGGCTGTCCAGCAATGCCAATGCTTCCGCTTCCGACCCGGCTTGCAGGCATTCGTAGCCATGTTGGCTCAGTGTCGCGCTTAGCAACCGCAACAGCGCGGGATCATCATCCACGATCAAAATGGGCTGCGCCATGTTCGGTTCCTTCACTTTTTATTTCGTAAATCGGCATTCAAGCCGTGGTGTGATTCTCCACAGGCTCTACATGCTGAACCACCAATTGCAACGATTCATCGCCGCGAAATCGGTTGATATCTAAACGATACGCCAAGCGCGCCCGTTGTCCAGGCCGCGCCCAAGCGGCAATCTCTGGCGCGTTAAAAACGATGGCTACCAGATTGGTTGAGCTATTTTCGGGGTGGATGTGTAATTTTACATGTTTTTCTTTTAACAACTTATGATCTTTCACGATAAATATGCCATCAAACACTGGCTCGGGAAAGCCTTGTCCCCAAGGCGTGGCCAGGCGTAAAAATTGGGCATATTCTACGGTAAAGTCGCTAAGTGGCAGTTCGCCGTCGCTGTCGATAATGCCTTGCGGTGTGGTGCCGTTGAAGTGGCGGCGCACGGTTTCATCAAACGCTTGCTGGAAACGCGCCAGCCCAGCACGGTGCAAGGTCAGTCCCGCTGCCATGGCATGGCCACCGAAACGCAGCAGCAAGCCAGGCGCGTGGGCGTCAATGTCGGCCAGCACGTCGCGGATGTGAATGGCTGGCACCGAACGGCATGAACCTTTCAGATGTGTGGGGTTTTCCTGCGCCACAGTCAGCACTGCCACCGGGCGGTGGTAGGTTTCCTTGACTTTGGATGCCAAGAGGCCGATTACTCCTTCATGCCAGTTTTCATCATATAAACAAAGCCCTAATGGGAATGCGCCGTCTTGTTGCTCCAAATGCATGGCTGCCAACGCATGGTCGGCTTCCTCGCGCATCATTTCCTCCACCCCACGTCGCTCTTGGTTGATCACGTCCAGATTGGCAGCCATTTGCAGTGCGGTGTCGAAGTTATCGGTGAGCAGGCATTCGATGCCGTAACTCATGTTTTCCATACGCCCAGCCGCGTTGATGCGCGGGCCAAGATAAAACCCCAAATCATTGGCCGCCAGCGTGGCCTGATGTCGCCCGCTGATTTGCAGCAGCGCTTGAATGCCCGCGCAACATTGGCCTTGGCGGATGCGGCGCAGGCCCTGTTCCACCAACATGCGATTCAAATAGTCCAGTTTAACCACATCCGCCACCGTGCCCAAAGCCACCAAATCCAGTAATTGTGCTAAATTCGGCTCAGATACGACGCGGGCGCGAAACCATCCCGCGTCGCGCAGGCGCGCACGCAGGGCGGAAAGTACGTAAAACATCACCCCAACCCCAGCCATGTGTTTGAACGGAAATGGGTCTCCCGGCTGGTTGGGGTTGACAATGGCATCCGCGCTGGGCAATTGTTCCCCTGCCAAATGATGATCTGTAATCACCACGCGCATCCCCAGTTGTTTGGCTGTGGCTACGCCCGCCACACTGGCAATGCCATTGTCTACGGTAATCAATACATCCGGCGCACGCGCAGCAGCCAATTCCGCCAATGCGGGCGTGAGGCCGTAACCATGTTTGAAGCGATCCGGCACCAAATACTCCACAGCGCGCGCGCCCAACAGGCGCAAGCCGCGCACCGCCACTGCACAGCCAGTGGCACCGTCTGCATCAAAATCCGCGATGACCAACAGCCGCTGATCGGAGATGATGGCTTGTGCCAATAAATCCACCGCACAATCCATCCCCAGCAATTCTTGGAACGCAGGGAGGTTACGCAACGAATAATCGAGTTCATGCACGGTGCGCACGCCACGGGCAGCGAGCAGGCGCTGTAATGAGCGTGGCAGGCTACAGTCTGGCCAATCAAAGTCGGATGGAGTTTCGCGGCGGCGGATAATCGTATGGGAGGATGAGAGCATAGGTGCAATTCACGGCAACGCGCAAGCGCTGACCCAATTTTATGAGGAGGGCGAGTTCAAAGTGGCGGTTCTACCCCCGCTTCCATGCGCATTGCGGGCAACCATAGCTCGCCCGCACGTTTGCGCTCCAGGTAGGTTTCCGCATCGCGCAACGCTTCTTGCAATGCGTCGGGTTTGATCGGTTTGGATACATAGCCGTCCATCCCTGCTGCAATACACTGTTCGCGGTAGCCGCGCATGGCATGGGCAGTCATGGCGATAATGTAGGGCCGGTGCGGCAACTCTGGCCAGCGCTCGCGGATGGCTTGCGTTGCTTGCATTCCATCCATTTCCGGCATTTGCACATCCATTAAAATCGTGTCAAACGGGCTTGCCTCAAAATGTTGCACTGCCTCTGCGCCATTGTTGGCAATGGTCACGGTATATCCCATGCGTTTTAATAAGATAGAGGCAACTTTTTGGTTGACTGCATTGTCTTCTGCCAGCAACACCGTCATGCTGGACAGTGCGGTGGCCGATTTTGTGTCCAGGCTGGGCGGGGTGGCTGGGGGGGAAGGGATTACTGTGGGCGGCGGCACATCAGCCGCCTCGGTGTGGAAAACCCGCCACAACACTTCCAGCAATTGTCCGCCCTTTAACGGTTTGGTCAAATACGCGGCGAATAAATTGCCATGCAACGCACTGGTTCCCATAGAAGTGAGCATAATGAGCGGAAATGTGGGCGGTGATGGCAACCGCATAATTTCAGAAGCTAAAGTCTCGCCATCCATATCTGGCATCCACATGTCGAGAATCGCCGCGTCGTAGGGATCACCCGCTTGAATTTTGGCCAACGCCTCGCGCCCGCCAGTAGCAGGCACAGGAATCATGCCCCATTGTTGGGTTTGACGCGCTAAAATGAGGAGATTGGTAGCATTATCGTCCACCAGCAAAATGCGCTTACCGTGCAAATCGGTTGACAGCGGTTCGCTGCTGTACTTGCTGTCCACGCTCGCGGTGATTTCGGCAACAATGTTAAAAAAGAACGTCGAACCTTTGCCCAATTCGCTTTCCACCCACATTTTCCCGCCCATAAGGCCACATAAATGGCGGCTAATGGCCAGCCCTAAACCACTGCCACCGTATTTGCGCGTGGTGGAAGCATCCACTTGAGTAAACGCTTGGAATAACTGGTTAATGCGGTCTGCTGGAATGCCTATGCCAGTGTCGCGCACGGAAAATAGCACTTCGGCTTTATTTTCATGCTCAGTGGCTTGCACCTGAACCACGATTTCTCCGTGTTCCGTGAATTTTACTGCATTGCTGATGAGATTCATGAGAATCTGGCGCAAGCGGGTGGGGTCGCCCAGCAGGGTTAAATCCAAACTTGGCTCAAACCAGTTTAATAATTCCAACTTTTTCTGCGCAGCACGCGCGCTAAGCACTTCCACCGCGCTTTCCACGCATTCGCGCAAATTGAATGGCACAGACTCCAATTCCAACCGCCCAGAATCAATGCGCGAGAAATCAAGCACGTCATTCACCAGCCCCAGCAATACATCGCCGCTGGCGCGGATGGTGTCCACAAAATCTTTTTGCTCAACATTCAATGGCGTTTGCGATAAAAACTCGGTAATGTTAATCACTGCGTTCAGCGGCGTGCGGATTTCATGGCTCATATTGGCCAAGAATTCGCCTTTTACTTTGTTAGCGGATTCCGCTGCTTCCTTGGCGCGCTGCACGTCAATAATGGTGGATTCGAGATTGCGATTAGCCGCAGATAATTCAGAGGTACGCAGCCGCACTTGATCTTCCAAATGATCACGGTGGCGCGCCAACATCACATCACGCTTTTGAATCTGTTCCAGCATTTTATTAAAACTTTCCACCAACACGCCTACTTCATCTTTGCCATATTCTTGTGCGCGAATGCTGAAGTCCCCTTTCTCTGACACTGTGGTGGCAGTCTCTGCCAGATTAATTAGTGGCTTAGAAATTAGAGATTGCATGTTCATAGCTACTACATAAGTTCCAAGCAAAGATGCCAGTAAAATGAATGCAGTAATAATTGAGAAATTTTTGAGCAACGCATAAATTCTATGCGTATCTACCCGCATGAACACCGTGCCAACTTGTTGCGTACTTGAAATAACCGGGATATATAAGTCCATATACATGAGGGAGAAAACAATGCCATCCGCTTGCATAGCAGCGCTAATCGGGATATTTTTCATGTTTTCGCGCCGATACTCGGCAAAACGCTTGCCTTCTGCGTCATACGTAACCGCCACCATGATTTCCGGCTGTACCGCCAAAGTGTTCAAGGTTTCCGTTGCAGTCATTTCTATGTTAAACACCAAAGGCGCGGCGGAGTTAGCCGCCACCACATTGCCCAGGGCACGGTATTCGCGTGCCATTGAATTTCTTAAGGAAATAACTTCATTAAGTGAGAATAATACCACCGCGATAATCAATGCCATTACATTGGTGGAAAGAATGATTAACTTGAGCTTGCTATTGATGGAAAGGTCTTGAAAACTTTTATGGTTTATCATAAAAAAAGTCCACTGACAAAAAATTATGGGCAGATTTGCGCATCTTTAATAATCGACAAGCGAAGTAGATTGGCATCCGGCACCAAACGGGCTGATGCCAATTGATCTGGTGCCATAACCAGACGAATTTTATCTTCTTTTTTAACTAATTGAATCATTCCACCATTACAAACAAAATCTGCAATCTCGCTCACAGTGAGCGTGGCATATTGGCTGGCAATGGCCAGAATTTCTTGTAAGTTGATGTCCAATGATTCACTAATATATAAAATTTGGCATAAACCCGCTTGACCGTATGTATACGCTTCTACGTCCGCATAACGAATTACTTTGATATCATGTTGTTTTTTTACCTTAATGTTCTGAAGGCTCGCATCAAAATTTTTTTGAAACGGAACCTCACCCACCAGACAGATATTAAAATTCATGTACGGTTCGCTAAGAATAGGCTCAGGCCAGTTGATAAAATTGGCAAAGTTGTATAAAAATGCCGCCTTGATTTGATATTCTCCCGCCAAAGAAGGTGCTGCATGGGGTGGCGGCGAAACCAGTCCCAACAGCAGCCCGCCAGCAATCCACAAAATGTAATGTATCTTCATTGGCAATCCTCTCAACTTAACGTAATATATTGATTTTTATTTAATTATTTTTTGTGTGAACCCATCGTGGAGGCATGCCGTCAGGATACACCAAGGTTCTATACCGGTGTGTCGCCACTTCATAGCACCCTTAACGCAAGGAGATTGAAATAAATATCTTTATAAATCAACTGACTGTTGCTAAATTGAGAGGATTGTCTTCATTGGGGTAACAATTTTAATTGAGTGGTTTTATGAGAGTGCACCAAACCGCTTGCCCGATTCCAAATGAGGGAGGCGGCCATTGTGCGACGGGGATGGAGCATTGTATATACGCAAATGGTATGCACAATACCACCACGGCATGGGCCTAGCCAACTCTGCCAACGATTCTATGCGGGACAGCAGGCTATTCATATGAAATGCATACGGTTTGTCGCGTCAGAATATCCTTGGCATGTGGCAGGGCCAGGCGTAGGCTCAGTTGGCCTGTCTCGCTATATTCCATTGTCAGCACGCCATGACAACGCTCGATCAAGCGTTGTACCATTGATAAATCCAGCCGTTTATCCGGCAGATTGACGGCGTAGTCCACCGTAATCAACGCAGTCCCCTCGCTGTGCAGATAAAAATATACCGTATCGCCGTCTACTTGATGTGTTGCAATGATTTTGACGGGAGGCTGGCGGGATTTCAACATCACGCCCAGCAGTTCTATCCAAATATCCTCGGCCCAAGCGGCAATGCAGCTCGTGTTAGGCCAGGGATCACCAACAATGGCCAGGAATTCACCGTCAAAGGCAGCCAGTCGGGCACCCGCCCGCCGCAATGCCGCACTCATGTCTACGGCTTCTAATTGCCCTTTGCCGTCAGTGCGGGCATTCACCAGCAATAACATCGCCTCCACGCTATTTTGGGTTTGCGCGCAGGCTTCGCGCAAGCGGGCAAAATCGCTGGCAACATCAGGCTGCGCCGATAACTGTGATTGGATTCTTTGGCCAAATACTTCGGCAAACAGCAAGGGAATTTTGATGTCGCGGGCTAAGGTTTCGGTAATCATTGCCAACTCATGATTCCGCTGTTCTGTAATGCGCTGTAAATTACGGATCATTAAATGGGTTTTAATCCGCATCAACACTTCTTCGTGTTGAATCGGCTTGGTGATATAGTCTACTGCGCCAATTTGAAAGCCTTTAAGCTTGACCTCAATATCGCTCAGTGCAGTCATAAACAGCACAGGAATTTCACTGGTTTCTGGGTTGGCCTTGAGCTGGCGGCAAGTCTCGAAGCCGTCCATGTGCGGCATCATGATGTCGAGCAAAATAATATCGGGCTTGGCATAGTGCGCTTTTTCCAGCCCATCTTCGCCATCTGTAGCCAATAATACCTTAAAATCTAGGTTAGAAAGATAGGTGAGCAGCAATTTTAGGTTGGCGGGAATATCGTCTACGACTAAAATTGTACATTGAATTTTTTCTTTCATGTGGATCATGCGATACACCTTGACTTGGGCGGGGCAGCGCACCCTGCGTGCGTCGGTTCAGAGTTAATGGCGGAAATGGCGCATCCCGGTGAATACCATAGCAATCCCATGTTCATCCGCTGCGGCAATGACTTCTTGATCTTTCACTGAACCACCCGGCTGGATTACCGCAGTAATGCCTTCTGCCGCTGCCGCGTCCAAGCCGTCGCGGAAGGGGAAAAATGCATCGGACGCCATGACCGCACCGCGTACCACCAAGTTTTCATCTCGCGCCTTGATACCCGCAATTTTGGCGCTGTACACCCGACTCATTTGGCCCGCGCCTATGCCGATGGTCTGTTCGTCCCGGCAATATATAATGGCATTGGATTTGACGAATTTGACCACTTTCCAGGCAAAGCGCAAGTCGATCATTTCCTGTTGTGTGGGCGCACGGCGGGTCACTGTGGTGAACGCTGCGGGTTGGCCAATGTCGCGATCCTGCACCAGCAAGCCGCCATTGACGCGCTTAAAATCCAATCCAGGCTGGGCTTCTTGCCAAAAGCCGCACGTCAGCACCCGTACATTGGGTTTGACCGCCAAGGCTGCCAAGGCTTCGGCGCTGACTTCGGGCGCGATAATGACTTCCACGAATTGCCGTTGCACAATGGCTTGCGCAGTGGCAACGTCCAGTGCACGGTTAAAGGCAATAATGCCGCCGAATGCAGACGTAGGGTCGGTTTGGTACGCGCGGTCATAGGCTTGCAGGATGTCGCTGGCCACGGCCACGCCGCAAGGATTGGCGTGCTTGACAATGACGCAGGCAGGTTGTTGGAAACTTTTTACGCATTCTAGCGCTGCGTCGGTGTCTGCTACGTTGTTGTACGACAATTCTTTGCCTTGCAACTGGTTTGCTCGCGCTATGCCGATTTCCGCTGGGTTTTCCTCAGCATAAAACGCGCCGGACTGGTGTGGATTCTCGCCGTAACGCATATTTTGCACTTTATGAAATTGCAAATTGAGCGTGTGCGGGAATTGCGCGTCGTCAGGCGTTTGTCGGCCTACGGCGGCGTTCCCGCCTAGGTAATTGGCAATTGCACCATCATAGCGCGTGGTGTGCTCAAATACCTTGCGCGCCAGCGCAAAGCGCGTTTCCGCACGGGTGCTCCCCTGGTGCTCAGCCATTTCTGCCAATATCAATGCATAATCCGCACTGTCTACCACCACAGTGACGGCTGCGTAATTTTTGGCTGCCGCACGTAGCATGGTGGGGCCACCAATGTCAATATTTTCAATGGCCTGTTCCAATGTGCACGCTGGGTTGGCCACAGTTTGGCTAAAGGGATATAAATTGACGGCCACCAAATCAATCGGCGCAATGCCATGCTCGGCCATCACAGCGTCATCCACTCCGCGCCGACCCAACAGGCCGCCATGCACCTTGGGATGCAAGGTTTTTAAGCGGCCATCCATCATTTCGGGAAAACCAGTATATTCTCCCACTTCCGTCACCAAAATTTGATTTTCTTGTAATAACTTAGCAGTGCCGCCAGTAGACAGGATTTCAACCCCGCGTTCGCGCAGGCTACGGGCAAAATCTACAATTCCATTTTTATCGGAAACACTGAGTAAGGCGCGACGGATGGTTGACATGAAAACTCCTAAAAAAAATCAAAGATAAATAAATTGCATTTCATGGATGGGCATCGCCAAACGCAATATAGGTAAGAGGATTATACTCTAGCTTGACAGCGTTGGCGGCAGTGACAACCCCGGTCACCCGTATTGGCATCGCATGATGCACAATCATATCGCAGCATGGGCTGATTCGATAGCGGATGGTATTTTTTCAAGTATAACACCGCGCTTTACAAAAAATCCGTCCTGTGCTGTTTTGCAAACGGCAAAATTCACGCTGGGGTTTGTGCGGTTTTTTGGCAGATAGGAATTTGTTATACTGGAAAAAATACCTAACCATGGCTATTTCCGGCGTAATGCGGAATCATCCTGGACGGTAAAAAATGATTGTAATGACTTAAAAATTACGGGGTTTGTATCTTTATGGCAGGACACAGCAAATGGGCCAATATTCGCCATCGCAAGGGCGCGCAGGACGCTAAGCGGGGGAAAGTTTTTACCAAAATTATCCGTGAAATCACCATTGCAGCGCGCGTCAGCGGCGCTGATCCTGGTACCAATCCTCGTCTACGCGCGGCGATAGACAAGGCATATATCAATAATATGTCCAGGGATACCGTGGATCGCGCCATCAAGCGCGGCAGCGGCGAAATGGACATGGACAATTACGAGGAAATTCGCTACGAAGGCTACGGCCCGGGCGGTGTGGCAGTGCTGGTGGACTGCCTGTCGGACAATCGTAATCGCACGGTGTCGGATGTGCGCCATGCGTTCACCAAATGCGGCGGCAATCTGGGCACCAATGGCGCGGTAAGTTATTTGTTCACCAAAGTGGGGCAAATTACCTATGCGGATATTGCTTTGGAAGACCGGGTGATGGAAATCGCGCTGGATGCGGGTGCGCATGATGTGCAAACTGAAGACGGCATACTGGAAGTGCTGACCACGCCAGAATTATTTATCCCTGTCAAAGACGCACTAGAAGCGGCTGGCTTAAAACCCGAGGAAGCCGATGTGGTGATGCGTCCTAGCACATACAGCGAACTGGCGCTGGAAGATGCAATTAAAATGATGAAACTGCAAGAAATGTTGGAAGATTTAGATGATGTGCAAGAGGTGTATTCCAACGCTGACATTGCGGATGAAATTCTAGCGCAATTAGGGTGATGCGCTAGCACGGTAAAAACCACGCTATGGAAGCATCCGTTGTATGCTTCCGACTTTCGCCAGCGCCAAATCCGCAGAAGCAGTTATGCTTCGACAGGCTCAGCACAGGAGCGTCATGCGCGGTCGTTGCAATCCCCGCAATCACGCGGCACCGCGTGGCATAGCTGAAAGAAATATCCATCCCAAAGGAGTATCGCGCATGAAACCCATTGCCACCTGCGGGCGCGAATATCACTTGCTGCCCCTAGCGGGGGCTGCTGCGCTGGCGCTGGCTTTGGCGTATCTTGACCCCTGGCATATGGAAGCTGCGCTGTTGCGTTGGACACAGCAGAGCCTGTTCGCGCCGCCCGAGGCCAGCGACGTGATTGCGGTTGTTTTGGATGGCCAAGAATCCAGCACGCCGCCGCGCGTCCAATTGGCGCGAGTATTACAAGCCATGCGCGCCGCGCCGCCTCGGTTGACGGTAATTACCTTGCCGCTATCCAATCCGTATACGCCACCGGGACTGCTGGAAGTGGATCGCGCCATGGCATGGTTGGCCGCACAAGCTGGCCCTGCATCTGCTGAAACAGCAGACTGGCGCGCGGGCCTGGCGACTCGGTTGCAAGCCGCCAGTCAAGCTCTGGATGCGGATCAAGCGCTACAGGCCGCCTTGGCAGGAATGCCAGAGGTGTTGTTGGCGATTCCAGCGCAGCCGAGCGCTGGCGCGGCTCCCGCTATTTTGGCGGCAAACAGCGAGATGCTGGAAGATGGCTATTGCATGATTGCTGGCAGCGAACTTGCGCCAGTTGCAGCCGAAATTGCGCACGCGCCCAACGCGCGTTTCCAACCCACCGCGCCCTCTGCCATCGCCTTAAATCCACAGCAAAATACGGTGCCGCTCCTGGCCGCAGTAGGCCAACACTGGTGTTGGACATTGCCGGTGGCCGCGCTGGCAGCGTGGCTATCAACGCCCATCAGCGAAGCACGTGTCCAAGCGGGCATGGCCACGCAGCTTCGCCTGGGGACCTTGGATTTGCCGATTTCATCGGATGGAACAATACGCATCACCGCGCTTGCCGCCGGGGTTGCGCCGCTTGCGCCGACCGGCATCCGCAATGGCGAAATACCGCCCGCACGTTTTGCCGGAAAATTGGCCGTGATCGGCATGGGCACGGACACCCTGGCGCAAGCCCAAGCCATTGCCGCATTGTTGCAACCACAATCCTACAGTGTCACTCCGGCCTGGCAGCCCTGGGCGCAATGGCTGGCCGCCTTGGCCACGCTGGTGCTGATGGGGTGGGCGGCGCGCCTCTCCTGGCTGCGCGCAGCCACCCTGGCCGTGCTGGCACTCGCTGGATGGTTGTTGCTGCAAAGCGCGTGGTTACTGCATTGGCAAAGTTGGGCTCCGCTGACTGGCGCACTATGGCTGGCAGTGCTGGGTGCAATTTTGCCGCGCTGGCGCACACTTTGGCCAGTGACACCGCGCGCGGTGGAAGGCGAACCGCAACGGGTACAGGGCCTGGCATTGCAAGGCCAGGGCGATTTAGAAAAAGCATTTGAGACATTTCAACGCTGCCCCATGGATGGCCTGATGATGGGCTTGTTATATAATCTAGGGTTAGACTTTGAACGGCGGCGACAGCCGCGCGAAGCCACTGATGTCTACCAGTACATGGCCAAATACAACCCCACGTTCCGCGATTTGCCCGCACGGCTGCAAAAACTCGCCAATCCGCGCAAAAAACGCCTGGCCAATACCATTCAACTCAGCGCATGGCTGGAAGACATCAGCACCACCAACAAACCCATGCTCGGGCGCTACCAAATTGAGCGCAAACTGGCCAAAGGCGCGATGGGCATGGTATACCTGGGCAAAGATCCCAAATTAGATCGGTGGGTGGCGATTAAAACCCTAAATTTATCGCAAGAATTCGACGGCCCAGAGTTGCGTGAAGCCACGGCCCGCTTTTTCCGCGAAGCCGGAGCCGCTGGACGGCTCAGCCATCCGTACATTGTGCAAGTGTATGATGCTGGAGAAGAACATGATTTAGCGTACATTTCTATGGAATTTTCCCAAGGCGGCGACCTGTCGCCCTATACCAAACCCGATGCACTGCTGCCAGTGGAAACCGTGGTGGACATTATGATTAAAGCGTGTGAAGCCCTAGATTATGCCCACCGTCAAGGCGTAATCCACCGCGACATCAAGCCTGCCAATGTACTGTATAACCCGGAAACCGGCCTGATTAAGCTCAGCGATTTCGGCATTGCCCGCATCGTGGACGCGGATAAAACCAAAACCGGCGTAGTGCTGGGCACGCCCTCGTACATGTCGCCCGAGCAATTGGCTGGCAAACCGCTGGACGGACGCACGGATTTATTTTCTGTAGGCATAATGCTATACCAATTGCTGGCCGGAGAATTGCCATTTACCGCCGAATCTATGGCCAGCCTGATGTTCAAAATTGCCACCGAACAAACCCCGGATATTGGCGCGCGGCGGCCCGGACTTCCCGCATGTTTGAAGGAAGCATTGATGATTTTGATGCAAAAAAACCCGGCTGACCGTTATGCCAATGGCGCTGCTGCTGCACGCGCATTGCGCGAATGCCTACCACAGTGTCGCAATCCTGCTTTGCCTGGAAGCACGTCATGAGTTTCTACGGGCGATTGGAAGTGGTCAGCCAAAGCGACCCAGGCCGCTTGCGCGAAGGCAACGAAGACGCAGTGGGCTGCGATTTACACCACGGCGTGGTGGTGCTGGCCGATGGCATGGGCGGCTATCAGGCGGGTGAAGTGGCGGCCACCATGGCGGTGAACATTATCCTGCATGGCATTCAAGAAAACAGCGCAGACAGCATTGCGCAAGATGCCGATGAAAGCAAAGCGCATCAGCGCGCCGCCGTGCTGCTGTATGATGCAGTCACCGAGGCCAACCGCCGGATTTTTTTCAGCGCGCAAGACAATGATGCCCTCTGCGGCATGGGCACCACCGTGGTAGCGATATTTTTTCACGGCAAACGCCTAAGCATCGCTCATGTTGGCGATTCACGGCTGTACCGCCTGCGTGAGCATACCCTGGAACAGTTAACCAAAGACCACTCGGTATTACAAGAGCTTATTGACCACGGGCTGTTCAGCCCCGAGCAAGCGCGCCACTCGCCCAACCGCCACCTGGTCACCCGTGCTCTGGGCGTAGCGGAAACGGTCAACATTGAATTGCACGAAACCGCAGTCCAATCCGGCGATATTTTTCTGCTGTGTTCCGACGGCCTCAGCGACATGCTGGAAGACCGCCAAATCGAGCAAATTCTCGTGCACCACCAGCAACATATGCAACGCGCAGCCGTGCGCTTAATTCAAGCGGCCAATGAAGCGGGCGGGCACGACAACATTTCAGTCATTCTCGTGCGCGCCGATCTCCCCACGCCCCCGGCCCAGGACAATAAGCGCTGGGAAAAACTGCTGCATTTTTGGCCTGGAAGCCAGAATATGGGCAAAAAATAGCCGCTACATTTCCTGGCAAAAAATTGGAACACAGCATGACATGATTGGACTAATTCAGCGGGTAGATTGTGCGCATGTAGAAATTGATGGCGAGTGCGTAGGTGCGATTGCGCATGGCATTTTAGCGTTGATTGGCGTCGAAAAAGGCGATGCCCGCCCAGATGCGGATCGGCTGTTGGAACGGATTTTGGGCTATAGAATTTTTGACGATAGCAACGGCAAAATGAATCTATGCCTGCGCGAGATTCACGGTGGTTTGCTGCTCGTGCCGCAATTTACCTTGGCAGCAGACACCCGCAAGGGTACACGGCCAGGGTTTTCGCCCGCTGCTGAACCACAATTGGGCCAAACCTTATTTGCATATTTGTTGGAACGGGCACAGTTATGCCACACCCCTGTGGCAGCGGGCCAATTTGGCATGGACATGCAGGTGCATTTGGTGAATCACGGCCCAGCGACCTTTTGGTTGCGCGTGCCGCCCTCCGTAGCAGACAGCGCGGCTTACATACCGTAAAAACGGGCGCGGCCTTTGCATCCAGGTTAACCAGCCGTATTTCCTATAGTTTTTTCAAAAAAAGCAAATTCGCCCAAACGCCAAACCGTGAAACATTATGATCCTTGTATTAGCCTCTGCCTCGCCCCGCCGCGCTAAATTGCTGCGTCAAATCAACGTGCCCTTCCGCCAAATGCCGGTGGATGTAGACGAAACCGTGCTGCCCGCTGAAGCGCCACGCGACTATGTAACCCGCGTAGCCTTAGCCAAAGCACGCGAGGGCTACTGCCGTTTGCGGGCAGAGGGCTATAACCTGCCCGTGCTGGGTTGTGATACGGCAGTGGTCATTGATAATGCGATTTTTGGCAAGCCCAAGGACATACCGCAAGCGCGCCAAATGCTGCACGCCTTGTCTGGGCGCGGTCACGAAGTCATGAGTGGGCTGGCGCTGTGTTGTACGGTGGGAGAATTTACGCACCTAAACGTAAATAAAGTCTATTTCCGACCATTAAATGAAATGGAAATTTCTGCGTACATTGAGAGCGGCGAACCTTTCGATAAAGCGGGCGGCTATGCCATCCAAGGTCGCGCCGCGTTATTTATCCAGCGCCTAGAAGGCAGTTACTCGGGTGTGATGGGTTTGCCACTGTTTGAACTTGGCGAATTGCTGACGGATGCTGGGCTGAGGCATTCTGTACTGCAACGCATTCCGCCTGGTTTTCCTCAGCCGCCAGACACATTGCATTTAAACTGGAGTTCCCTGCTGCCCAAGGAAATCCCTTTGGCCTCATCATAAGACAATTTTGGAGCGGTTGTTGTCAACCGCATTCAATGTCTGGCACAAAACTCAGTATTTCCGCCAAAAACCATCCCATAGCAAACGGTTACTGACATCGATTTGTCAACATACCGCCCGAGCAATTGTCCTGGCACTTTATTCAGTGTAGGTTGGTGACGCAGCTTGACGCGCTATAGATGCTACACTACAGTACTCCCTAGGTTGGCAGCGCGCTTACAGCACAACAGCCAAAGTTTGTTGCCACTTTGTGCGTTTTTTTAACATAGTGTTAGCCACCCCGCACGTAGGCCGAGTTGAACTCATTTCCCTACCATAGAGAATAAGTAATTATGCACATTGAACAACGGTTATGGACTGTAGACGATGGTTGGCGCGATCTTACCCCGCGCCTGCAACACCCCGCACAGTGGGTGATTGGCTTTGGCGCACGCGAAGTGCTGGCCGATCCCGCCCATTTTGACGCGCTCCGGGCAGAGTATCCCACTGCGCATTTTTTGCTGAACAGCACATCAGGCGAAATTTTTGATACCACAGTAATAGATGATGCGCTGGTCGTCACAGCGGTACATTTTGAACATACCCAGTTGCAAACTTCGACCATTCGCATTCAAGATTGCGCGGACAGCCGCGACGCAGGCCGTCGCTTGGGCACGGCGCTCACTGCGCCGGAACTGGCACATGTGTTCGTGATTTCCGATGGGCTGCAAGTCAATGGCAGCGAATTGGTGCTGGGCCTGCGTGAATCTTTGCCCGCAGGCATTCCTGTCACGGGTGGGCTGGCGGGCGACGCCGCACATTTTCAACAAACCGTGGTCGGCCTGGATGCAATGCCCGCATCGGGCAACATCGCCGCCATTGGCCTGTACGGCGTGCGCATCCGCGTTGGCCACGGCTCGGTGGGTGGCTGGGACACCTTCGGGCCAGATCGCACCATTACCCGTGCTCAAGCCAATGTATTGTATGAATTGGATAATCAATCCGCCTTGACTTTGTACAAAAGCTATTTGGGCGATGAAGCGGCAGGGTTACCAGGCACAGGCTTGCTGTTCCCGCTGAGCATCCGCATAGACGGCGGTGAACCGATTGTGCGCACGATTTTGGCGGTGGACGAAGCCGCGCAAAGCATGACCTTCGCTGGCGATATGCCGGAGGGCGCGAGCGCACAGTTGATGAAGGCGAATTTCGACCGGCTGGTGCAAGGCGCGGGCGACTCTGCTGAACAAAGCGTAGCAGCGCTAAACGGCCAAGCCGGGCTGGCGATTTGTATTAGCTGCGTGGGGCGCAAATTGGTGCTGGGACAGCGCATTGATGAAGAAGTGGAAGCTGTACGCGATATTTTGGGGAACGAGGCTATTATCACGGGTTTTTATTCCTACGGGGAAATTTCGCCGCTCGGTGCTGCTGGGCTGTGCGAATTGCATAATCAAACCATGACCATCACTACGCTACAAGAGGTTTGATACGCGAGACATGGCGCAAGGGTGCGGGTCACCCCTTGTGTATCTGCCACTTGCGTATCAACATTACAATATTCCATGGTTCGTCCTGCTGCGAACCATAAGGCGATTTTCATCTAATATCTAAAGCGACTGCCCGCTTGCGGGTAATTTCTTTTCTGGCAGTCGCTAAAGTGGCTATCCAATTGCATCATAATCATAATAACTTCGCCTGTTCACCACGGCCACGCCAATGACAGAATATTGCAAATTATTGTCTCGCCAGCTAAAACGCTGTTTTAAGGAAGAGATTCCGCCGAATTTACGACCCTTTTTGGGGATGGTGAATGAATCTTACGAGCATTATGAAACCGACCGTGTGCGGCTGGAACGCTCCATGGAACTCAGTTCGCAAGAACTGAATGAAGCCAATGTGCGCATTAAAGCCGAGGTTGACCAGCAAAAAATCGCGCTAAATCAACTCAAATCCGCTGTGTTGGCATTGCAGCGCGATACTGCGGGCGCATCCAGCCCGGACTTGGCCGAGCATGTGGAATTACTCGACATTATTAGCATTTTGCATCGCCAAATCGAAATTCAGAAAGAGGCCGAGGAGCAACTACAACATGCCAAAATCAAAGCTGAAGCCGCCAGCCGTGCCAAGAGCGATTTTCTGGCCAATATGAGCCACGAAATCCGCACGCCCATGAATGGCATCATGGGGATGGCGGAACTGACCCTGGGCATGGAACTTACGCCGCGCCTGCGCAGCAACGTGACGGTAATTCTTAATTCTGCCAATCACTTACTTACCATCATCAACGACATTCTTGATTTCTCCCGCATTGAGGCGGGCAAGCTTGATATTGAGCGGCTGGAATTCGATTTAGCCACCTTGTTTGAGGATGCGCTAGAGCCATTTTCCGTTATTGCGGCGAATAAAAAATTGGAACTCATCGGTGATCTTGCGCCTGGTTTGCACCCCACGCTGATTGGCGATCCCGCGCGTTTGCGCCAAGTGCTGACCAATCTTATTGGCAATGCCATTAAATTCACACATCAGGGAGAGATTCAGGTCTCTGTGCGTGAAGAAAGTCATGACAACCAACAGATTAGCCTGCATTTTGCCGTGCGTGACACAGGCATCGGCATTCCTTTGGATCGCCAGGAAGGCGTTTTTGAAAGTTTTAACCAAGCCGACACCTCGGTGACACGCAAATACGGCGGCTCTGGTCTAGGGCTGACCATTTCGCGGCGGCTGGTGGAATTGATGGGCGGGCGCATGTGGCTACGTAGTGAGTTTGGCCAAGGCAGCGAATTTCATTTTGTGCTGCCCTTTGCTGCCAGCACGCGCGTTTTGTCCACGTCTAAGCTCGAACCTATAGAATTGCGCGGTCAGCGGGTGTTGATTGTGGATGACAATAAAACCAACTGCTTGATTTTAAAAGGTATTTTGCAAAATTGGGGATTGGTGGTGGAAGAAGCGCAAGATGCGTTTGTCGCCTTGATTTTGCTGGAAACCCATAAAACGCCATTCGATTTTATTCTGCTCGATTATCAAATGCCCAAAATGGACGGCCTGGAATTCGCCCAACTGCTCAACCGGCGCTGGGAAAACGCCCGCCCGCCAGTGATTTTGCTTACCTCCGCCTATTTGGAAGGCGAAGCCAGCCAGCGCGAAGCGCTTAACCTGCAAGCCGTGTTGATGAAACCGCTGAAACAATCCATCCTGCATGACACCTTGTGCGAGATCGCCCTCGCGCGCTCAGGCGCAACCCTTGCTCCCGCCGCGAGCACTGCGTCTTCTATTGCCGCCCAGGCAGGCGAAATCACCGGCATGAAGCTATTGCTGGCCGAAGACAACCATGTCAACCAAATGGTCGCGTGCATGATGTTGGAGAAAATGGGGCATCATGTAGTGGTGGCCAATCATGGTGAAGAAGCGATTGTTCTGTTGCGCGAGCAGGATTTTGACGCAGTGCTGATGGACGTACAAATGCCCACGTTAGATGGTTTAAGCGCTACTCAGGAAATTCGCCGCTTGGAAATGCAAGGCCAACATTTTGGCCAGCATCAACGCATCCCCATCGTGGCCATGACTGCCCATGCCATGCGTGGCGACCGCGAGCGCTGCCTAGAGGCCGGCATGGATGAATACGTATCTAAGCCCATTTCACCGGTGGCTATCAAAAACATCCTGCAACGCATCGCTGCGGTTCGTGCGCCGTGCGCCCCCGCACCGCGCCCTCTCGCGCCCAGCCATCCGGGGCATGACGTAGTGGACTTGCGCGAACTCAACAACTCGCTGAACGGCAACCGCGAACATATTCATCTTCTTATCCAGACTTTTTTACAGGATTTGCCGTCTACATTAGCCAGCTTGCAACGCGCCCTGCGCGCACAAGATATGGCATTGCTACGCCGTGCCGCGCATAGCCTTAAAGGTGCGGCTTCCAATTTTGGCGCGCGCGCAGTGCAACAGGCGGCGCAAGACTTGGAAAATCTGGCTGTTGCCCAACAAACGGACAAAGCCGCCACTGCCCTTACCCTGCTGGAAGCCGCAGCCGATAGCGCGCGCGCCGCACTGTCCTTGGAATTGCACCGCTATAATGCGGGCTGACAGCAAGTTGACATGCACTTTCCCAACTTAAATTTTTACCAAACTATACCGCATGACTGCGCGTATTTCCCACACCGCCAGGCCGCCACGGTTTTTTTAGAGCCAGGCATGGCGCAATTGCCGGGAGTTTATTCTTATTTAATTCAACATGGCTTTCGTCGCAGTGGCAAAATCATTTACCGGCCCCATTGCGCGCATTGCCAACTGTGTTATGCCGCGCGCGTGCCGGTGGCTAAATTCCAGCCGGATCGTAGCCAACGCCGCATTTGGCAGCGCAACCAGGACATAACCGTACACGCCCAGGCTCCTGAATTTAACCCAGAACACTACCAGTTGTTTCAACGCTATACCGCCGTACGCCACGCTGAAGGGGGGATGGCCAGCCACTCCGCATCTGAATATATCGCCTTTCTCACCACCGCCTGGTGTGAAACCCGATTTTATGAATTCCGCTGGAAAGACAGGCTGGTGGCGGTAGCCGTGGTGGATATAGTGGCGGGAGGCTGGTCAGCGGTGTACACTTTCTATGAACCAGAACTGCCCGCACGCGGACTGGGCGTGTACGCCGTACTATGGCAATTGCAGACCTTGGCGCAACAACACGGGGACTGGTTGTACCTAGGCTATTGGGTGCCTGGTTCGCTAAAAATGGACTATAAAAAACGCTATCAGCCACTAGAATGCCTGGTTGGTCACCAATGGCAACCGCAAATTGGAATGGCAGTAAATGCGTGCAAAACGCGCTAAAATTCGATATGATGATACATACCTCATCAAACCAGTAGGAATTAAAACATGGCACTGTTTATTACTGACGATTGCATCAACTGTGACGTATGTGAGCCGGAATGCCCAAATGGCGCGATTACTCAGGGCGAGGAAATTTATGAAATCGATCCCAACCTCTGCACTGAATGCGTGGGCCATTATGACACACCGCAATGTATTGAAGTCTGCCCGGTGGACTGTATTATTCCCAATCCCGACCACCAGGAAAGTAAAGCGGAATTGCAAGCGAAGTACAATATCTTGACAGGCAAGACGTAATCCTATAATATTTACTGCTCATATCGTGGGCCGTTAGCTCAGTTGGTAGAGCAGGTGACTCTTAATCACTTGGTCGTAAGTTCAAGTCTTACACGGCCCACCAATTGCATACACCGCTGGGCTGGGCCGTGCATTGTCATACGGTGTTTTTAATTTTTGCGCCCGTAGCTCATTCGGATAGAGCATCGGCCTTCTAAGAAAACGGCTTGGACCTGCTCCGGGAAACACAACCGGCACAGTGGATGGTGCTATATCGGTGAACCCTTTAATATGGCAACACCGAGGAAACCCGGAAAATTTTTCCGTCAACCGTGAAGGGGCGTGAGTCGGTAACGGTGAATGGCCTTGCGCCAGGGGTTCCGTAGAGGCCATACGCATCACGCCTGAAATGGTGAAGATATGGTCCGGACCACAAACGGCATTTGCCGGTAGTGAAAACTATAGTGGCGTGAAGCCGAGGGTAGCAGGTTCGAGTCCTGCCGGGCGTACCAGTCAAATCAATGGTGGACGTAGCTCAGTCGGTAGAGCTCTGGATTGTGGATCCAGTGGTCGTGGGTTCAAGCCCCATCGTTCACCCCATTTTTTAAATAAAGTTACACTCCTCTATTCCTGTCTAAAAATTCTTTCTGACAGAGGCATACAGCCTATTTTGGCTTACACCGATTTTGGGAATCATGCCTCTTGGCCAAATCGCCTAAAGGCAAGCCCGTTGCGAGACACTGGGTGAGTTTATGAAAGAAACGATTTATGTTACCCAACCTTATTTGCCGCCCCTGGCAGAATTTATCCCTTATTTAGAAAAAATTTGGGAAAACAAGATTCTTACCAATAGCGGCCAATTTCACCAAGCGCTAGAAAAAGCACTATGTGATTACCTTGGTGTTAACTACCTTGCGCTTTTCACTAATGGAACCATTGCGCTAATTACCGCATTGCAAGCGTTACGCATATCTGGTGAAGTTATCACCACACCTTATTCATTTGTTGCTACAACTAATGCTCTTTATTGGAATAATATCAAGCCTGTGTTTGTTGATATAGAACCTGCAACTTGCAATATTAATCCTGAAAAAATTGAAGCCGCTATAACACCACAAACAACAGCAATTATGCCTGTTCATTGCTATGGAAATCCCTGTGCAGTAGAACATATCCAGCAAATTGCAGATATATACGGGTTGAAAGTGATTTATGATGCGGCTCATGCGTTTGGAGTCAAGTATAAAAACGAAAGCTTATTAAAATATGGCGACCTTTCTATATTAAGCTTCCACGCGACTAAAGTTTTTAATACTTTTGAAGGCGGGGCAATTATATGCCCTGACATAAAGATAAAACAACGCATTGATTATTTAAAAAATTTTGGTTTTGCGGATGAAGTAACCGTCGTTGCGCCAGGCATCAATGGCAAAATGAATGAATTTAATGCTGCCTTAGGATTGTTACAACTACAACATATAAATCATGCGTTATTACGTAGGAAACACATTGAAGGACAATACCGTACTGCATTGTCAGGTGTAACAGGCATTTCCATGCTCCCACAATTGCTTGGTGTGGAAAGAAACTCTTCTTATTTCCCGCTATTTATTAATTCTGACTACCCTATTTCTCGCGACAATCTTTATCATAAAATGAGAAATAATGGCATCCATGGTCGACGCTATTTTTACCCATTAATTAGCAATATGCCAATGTACAGAGGTTTGCCATCAGCAAATAAAAATAATTTGTATGAAGCAAATAATGTGGCAGATCAAGTATTATGCCTTCCAATTTATCCTGCACTATCTGACACCGATATACAGCGCGTTATTAATATTATTTTGGATTATTAGGAAATCAATTATGTCCTTTTACTCTAATAAAGAACTTTTGGAAGTCGGATTCAAATCGTTAGGTAAAAATATTTTTTTATCAAAAAAAACCTCTATTTATAATGCTGCCAATATTTCTATTGGTGATTACTCCCGTATTGATGATTTCTGTGTTTTATCGGCGGGAGAAGGTGGTATTGAAATTGGTAGAAATGTTCATGTGGCTGTATTTTGCACTTTAATGGGAAATGGGTTAATTCAATTACAAGATTTTTCAGGAATTTCATCAAGAGTTAGCATCTATAGCTCAAATGATGATTATTCTGGAGAGTATATGACAAATCCAACTGTACCTAAAAAATTAACAAATGTTACTCAAGCACCAGTTATTATTGAAAAACATGTCATTATTGGCGCATGCAGTATTATTCTACCTGGCGTAACATTGCACGTAGGTTCTGGTGTTGGTGCATTATCTTTAGTAAAAAAGGATTGCGATGCCTTTAGTTTATATATGGGTTCTCCTGCAAAAAAAATAGGTAGCCGATCTAAAAACACACTTGTTTTAGAAGAAGAGCTTTTAAATAAAAGTCATTTAAAATGAATATATTACACCTTATTCTGGATGAGAAATTTATTTTATTTTTTGATGATATATTTTCTAAATTATCCAACATAAATAATCGTTATCTTGTGCAGGTTAACCCTAGAACCCCTATAAAGCATATTAAAGGGCTTAATACTTGGCGCTATATAGGAAAATATTATTTTTTTTCAACGGGAATGAAAGAAGATTTAGCCTGGGCTGATTGTATAATTGCGCATTATTTAACCTTTACTAGTGCCCTTATTTTTTTTTATGCACCAGATCCTGTAATAAAAGTCTGGAGTGGATGGGGAGGGGATTATTATAATTTTATGCCTGGCGGAGAAAAAAAACTTTTTGGTAGTGAAACAGGTAGTTTAGTTAACTCTATTAATGATAAAAATGGTCTAAATTTTTTATTAAATACTAATTTACGGCTAGATAATGCAATAAAAAATTATGTATTTAAAAAAGCCATTAAAAAGATAGCGTTATTTTCTGCTCCAATTAGAGATGATTTTATCCTCCTTCAAAAGTCTTTGGGTGATTTGTTAACAGCTCAATATATTCAACTTAATTATGGTAGTGTAAAAAAAACGTTCTTGGCTGGGTTACAAAATGAAAATCCAAAATTAGGCTACAACATTTTAGTTGGAAATTCAGCGACGCCAACAAATAATCATATTGAAGCATTCTTACTTTTGGCAAAAAATAGATTAAATGGGCGCAAAATAATTACACCACTAAGTTATGGAGAACCTAAATATAGAAATGCCATATTGAACAAAGGTAAAAAAATATTTGGAGAAAAATTTTTTCCTATAATTGATTTTTTACCTTTATCTGAATATAACTTACTTATTTCAAAATGTTCTATTGTTGTTATGAATCATCGTCGTCAACAGGCTTTAGGGAATATTGGTGCTATGCTTTATTGTGGAGCAAAAGTTTTTCTGGACGAAAGTAATCCTATCTATAGTTTTTTCAAGGAAAACGGCGCTTATGTTTATTCAACAAACCTATTAACTGACTGTATTCAGGATGTTTTTGCGCACCTCAATCAAGAGCAGATTGAAAAAAATAGGGGGGTTTTAAGGGGATTCTGGGGAGATGACATTGTGATGAGAAATGCGCAACTATTTGTTGATAAAGTTGCAGAGTTAAAATTAAAACATGCATAGCTATACATTTTTCCAACACAATTGGCTTGTTCTTAAAATTAACAACCAAAATATAGAAAAATATTTGCCACAAATGAAAGGTGTTGTTTATGATTTTGGTTGTGGAAAGCGTCCTTATGAACAAGACATTTTAATACATGCAAAAAAATATATAGGGATTGATTGGTCAAATAGCTTACATGGTCTTCAGGCTGATATTGTGGCAAATTTGAATAAGTTGTTACCAATTGAGAATGAAGTTGCTGATATAGTTGTTTCTTTTCAGGTTTTAGAACACTTATCTGAACCACAAACTATGTTAAATGAAGCCTTTCGTATCCTCAAACCCAAAGGCATTATTTTTATTTCCGTACCATTTCAATGGCACATTCACGAAGCACCTTATGATTACTTTCGCTACACCCGTTATGGCTTGGAATATTTATTAAGTAAATCAGGTTTTGAGGCGATAAAAATAGAGGAAAGCACTGGTTTTTGGACAATGTGGCTTCTTAAACTTAATTATCAATTAGTGCGCATGATTAGAGGACCAAAATTACTGCGCGTTATTATTACAATATTGATTACTCCATTTTTGTGGGTAAATCAGCATGTAGCAAACATCCTTGACGCCATCTGGCCCAATAACGAAAACGAAACAGCCGGATATTTTGTCGTGGCGCATAAGCCATGAGTCTAAAACAAGAGACCTTTTCAGCAGTACGTTGGACTTCCCTGGCGATGATTGGCAAGACAACTTTGCAGTTTTTGCAACTTGCCATTTTGTCACGTCTTCTGTTGCCAGAAGATTTTGGTTTAATGGCGTTGGTTATAAGCATTATCGCTTTTTCGCAAGTATTTATTGATATGGGGGTTAGCAACGCGCTTATTCACCATCAAGTGATTTCTGAACAAGAACTTTCTAGCTTATACTGGTTAAGTATTTTTGCTGGTTCAGTATTAACAATTTGCTTAATTTTAATGAGCAGTTTAATTGCTAATTTCTATAATGAGCCCAGCCTAAAGCCATTGTTAATTTTTATCAGTTTTTATTTTTTAATTACTGCATTAAGCCAACAATTACGTGTATTGGCAGAAAAAGAACTCCGTTTTGAAATATTGGCTAAAATAGAATTGGCATCTACTTTAATTGGAACTGTTATTGCTGTAACATGGGCTTTATTATTCCCAAGCGTAATGGCATTAGTTGTAGGCATTATGATGTCAGCAATTACAATGACTAGCCTATGCTGGTTATTTTTAGCAAATGGATGGCGGCCTTTATTATATTTTAATTTAAATTGTCTTAACCGTTTCTTGTGGTTTAGTAGCTATGTACTGGCAAATAACTTAATTAATTCCCTTAATCAACAAGCGGATATTTTGATTAGTGGCCGAACAATTTCAGGTAGTGCGCTTGGTTTGTACAGTATGCCTAGAGATTTAACATTGCGAGTAGCAGGTCTCATTAATCCTATTGTCACTCGTATTAGCCTGCCAGTGATGGCAAAAAGACAAAATGATAAACGATTTTTGAAAACTGTTTATTTGAAAATGTTACACATGACGGCATCTATTAATTTCCCTATTTATCTTGGCATTTCAGCATTTGCCCCAGAAATTGTTATGATATTATTCGGAAGTCAATGGACAGAAACAATACCTCTATTACGTATCCTGGCTATATGGGGTATGTTAAGATCTATTAGCAATCCGGTTGGCAGTTTAATTTTTGCAGTTGGCAGAGCTGATTTAGTATTTAGGTGGAATCTCGGAGTATTTCTTATCATTTTTCCCAGTATTTTGTTAGGTAGCCAATATGGCAATATAGGAATTGCTATTATACAACTCTGTCTGATATTTTTTTTATTTATTCCTGTATGGTATTTTTTAGTACATCCGCTTTGTGGGGCAGGATTAAAAGAATATGTATTAAATTTGACACATCCATTATGGATAAGTTTATTCTCTATAATATTTGCATTTAGTGTGGTATTGCCTTTTTCTGATATATGGATCCGATTAATAATAGGTTTTATCAGTGGGACGGTGAGTTATTTGATGTTAAGTATTTGGTGGAATATTGAGCTGGTTAATGGCATAAAAGAATTAATCATGATGAAACATGTTGAATAAAATTTTTTTGTCAATTTTTTTGCAAAAAATCTATAAAATATTTTATATCATGAAATTTATGAAAATTTTTTTTTAGCCATTCTATATCCCAATCCCACCAGCAAGATTCCAAAATTTTATCGATTTCGCTTTCCGCAAACCTATATCGAATAATTCTTGCTGGAATGCCGCCAATAATAGTGTAGGCCGGTACATTCCGTGTCACTACTGAACCCGCACCAACAATTACTCCATCTGGCAAATGTACGCCGTCCATTAAAATTGCATTTGCTCCAATCCAAACGTCGTTTCCAATATAAATTTCTTCAAATTCATCAAAATATCTTTTATCTGCAAACGTGATTTGCGTTTGTTTCATATCTGAAAAAAAAATAGGATGTGTTGATACAAAATCGCGTGTAGGGTGTTTTCCTAGACCAATTCTACAATCCGGCCCAATAGAACAAAATTTGCCAATGCGTGCATTATTAATTATTGTTCGGCTGGAAACATAGGAAAAATCGCCTAGACTAACTTGACGCAAGGAAACATTATCGTAAATAGTATTATATTTACCAAAGTTACATTTTTTGATGCGAGAATAGTATCCGATACGTAAATATTTTTTTTTGTGAATATACTCTAATCTTAGATTGTTTATATTATTAATAATATATTTAAATATCACGCTTTATTTTCCTAAAATAACCTTTGGCCATTTTTGTAATTTTTTGAACTAAAGTTCGATTAAAATAACTATTAAATTTTTTTATAATTTCTTTTTCTATTGCAATGTCATTTGTTAGTATATAGTTTTCATCATTACGCAACTCTGTATGGCTATGAACCTTATTTTTATCTGTTCCGCAATGAACACCAGAATTGTCAAAGCCAATATTATTAACAAAAGAAACCCGTGGGTATACTGTGAGCTTATTATTACAGTAAGCATGGTATGCCCAGCGTACATACCAAGAATCAATTTTTCCAGCCATTTGGCTTATTAACATTTCCGTTAGATCGTCCCCGCCTTTATTAAAAGTCATTATTTTTTTGGGATTAGAAATAAACTCTTCAAAATCTGTAATATACCAATCCACTTTGCTCCAATGCGGTAGCCAAGTAGCCCAACTCCATGACATGGGACGAATATGCAAATAAATGTCATGGGGATAATTTTTGGAAAACTGCATATATTTTTCTGAAAAGCTAAATCCAGTTAAAGATAATATACGATCATCATTATGGTAGAAATCTAATCCTTTGTTCATAAATTGTAGAAAATAGCGGCTAGTCACTAAGTCATCTTCCAACACAATAACTTTACCATATTGGTTGATAATATTGGTAACCCCATCTATAATTGAGTTTGCCAAGCCAAGGTTTTTTTTTCGTTCTAAAATAGTGATTTCTTTAAAACCATCTGCATTTTTTATAATTTTACGTACTTGATTAACACTTTCTTGCGCAGCAAGATTAGCCGGTGCATCACTATATATATAAAGTTGCGATGTATCAGCAAAAAAATTATTTCTTAGTGCATCAATCGTTTTTTGAGTATGCCATGGCCGATTGTAAACAAATAAAACAATTGGAGCTAAATTCATTGTCAGTGCCTCGCATTGGCGTTGTTTATCCTAAGTTGCTAAATAATAAACTAAACAACCGCCAAATTGCCTTTATTTTCCAGCCATTCACGACGGTCGGTGGAGCGTTTTTTGGCCAGCAGCA
>DYPE01000112.1 GCA_020720085.1 Dichelobacter nodosus
ATAAAATATTACGCCCTTTCAGGGCGTGTTTTTTGTCTAACTTAATGGCAGTGGCGCTACCCATGGGGTGCCCAATTGGCTTACTTTTTTATGTAACTGGATTCTGCAAAAAGTCGTTTTTTGGTGGGATCGAGCTGTTACAACTCCACCACAAAAACTGCACCTTTGGGTTGGTTTTCCGTTACATAGATACTGCCACCGTGTGCTTCTACTACCATTTTACTGAACGTTAAGCCTAGGCCGATTTGTTTAATGCCCGTGGCTTTTAGTTTGGTAATTTCATATTTATTGAATATTCTCATGCGATCTTCTAACGGCACGCCGGGGCCTTCGTCCATGATTTTTAGCCTCATATTGGTGTTGGACAGTGCGTCTAGGGACACGGTAACGGTGGCGGCGTTGGGGGAGTATTGGATGGCATTGGCGAATAAATTGCTGATTACACGGCGGAATAAATTACTGTCCAGTGAGCGGATAACCGGTTCATCCGGCAGCAGCAGCAGCAAGCGGATGTTTTTGGTATGAGCCATGATGCCCATCTGGCGTTCCATGTCGAGAATAAGCTCGTTTACATCTGTGGCGGAGCGGTGCAGGTAGAGCTTGGTTTGCTCCATTTTGGCGACCATCAAAATATCATTGATAAAGGAATCCAAGCGGTCGGCTGCCGCCATGATGTGATCTAAATGTTGACGGCGGGCGGGATCAGAAATGGAATCGCGCAGCAAGGTGGCGTGCAGTTGCACCGCCACGACTGGGCTGGACATGTCATGGATAATCATGTTGGACAAATCTTCACGCAATTTCAGTACGTTTTCCAACTCATCGTATTGTCGTTTAATGCGCAACATGGAACGCACGCGGGCATACAATTCTACCTTGTTAATGGGCTTGGGTAGATAGTCATCCGCGCCCGCTTCAGTGCCGTCAATGAGGATTTGCTTGGCTTCCAGCACGGTGCTGAGAATAATGGGAATATGTTGCCATTTGGGATTGCGTTTGATGCGGCGGCATACTTCTAAGCCATCCATGTCGTGCATGATTACATCTAAAATAATGAGGTCTGGACTTAAACCGTCGTCCAGTTGCGCGAGCAATTCGCGTCCGCTACTGAAGGTGAATAAGTTGTATTCTTCATCCGCGAGCAGTTGGACATAATGTTTACGAAAGGTTAAGTCGTCATCAACAATTACAATCAGCGGTTGGCTGTGCATGGCGGCTCCTAGGGCGTGGGCAAAACCACCGCGCTGGGGGGCATGCGGCGGGTCATGGTGTTGATAATGGTTTCTTCCTGCTGCAACGCATACAGGTGGGCATATAAACCGTTCATGGCCAATAAGTTGGCATGGCCGCCGTGTTCTACAATACGGCCTTGATCCATAACTAAAATTTCATCGGCATCCACAATAGTAGACAAGCGATGGGCTATGACCAGGGAGGGGCGGTTTTCCGCCACGCTTTGCAAGGCGCGTTGAATGGCTTGTTCGGATTGCGTGTCCAGCGAGGAGGTGGCTTCGTCGAATATCATAATCGCAGGTTGTTTCAAAATGGCCCGGGCAATGGCCACCCGTTGTTTTTCGCCGCCGGACAATTTCAGGCCGCGTTCGCCCACGCGCGTGTTGAAGCCATCAGGCAACGATTCAATAAAGGCAAGAATGTCCGCAAGCTGTGCGGCTTCACGAATTTCATCCATGCTGGCATCCAGCCGTGCGTAGGCGATGTTGTACAGCAGTGTGTCGTTGAACAGTACGGTATCCTGCGGCACAATGCCGATGGCAGCGCGCACGCTGGCTTGTGTGGCCAGGCGGATGTCTTGGCCATTAATAGAAATCCGTCCCGCACAGGGGTCGTAAAAACGGAACAACAGGCGCGCCAGGCTGGATTTGCCCGCACCGCTGGGGCCGACTACAGCCACTTTTTGGCCGGGTTCTATGGTGAAATTGATGTCGCGTAAAATGGGCCGTTCCGGCTGATAATGAAAGGATACTTGGTCAAAGCGCACTTGCCCGCCTCCAGCCAACAAGGCTGGCGCGTTGGGCGCGTCTTGGATTTCTGGCTGCAATTGCATGGTTTTAAATAATAAATCCATGTCTGCCAAGGCATAGGTGATGGCGCGATACACCACGCCGAGAAAATTCAGTGGCATGAACAGTTGCAGTAAAAATGCGTTCACCAGCACCAGATCGCCCAGTGTCATCTTGTCGTGCAACACTTCAGACACGGCAAATCCCATCATTGCGGTCACGCCCAAGGCAATGATTGCGCCCTGGCCAAAATTGAGCGTGGACATCGATACTTGCGTTTGTTCCGCTGCATGTTCCCATTGCGTCAAGGTTTCGTTGTAGCGGCGATTTTCCAAGGTTTCGTTGCCGAAATATTTCACGGTTTCGTAGTTGATAAGGCTGTCCATGGCTTGGTTGTTGGCTTCGGATTCCAAGCGGTTCATGTCGTGGCGGTAATCCATGCGCCAATTGGCAATGGCCAGGGTAAATGCCACATATATCGCCACGCTGGCCAGGGTAATGGCAGTGAATATGGCGTTGTAATGGGTGAGCAAGATCAACAAAATTAACGAAAATTCGGCAAACGTGGGAATGATGTTGAAAATGAGGTAATTCAGGATGCTGCTTAGGCTACGCGCACCGCGATCCAAGTCGCGCGAAATGGCACCGGTTTTGCGCTCCAGATGAAACCGTAGCGACAATTTGTGCAGATGTTGCAGCACTTCGGTAGACATGCGCCGCATGGCATAGTAGCGCACTTTGGCGAACACCACGTCGCGCAGTTCGTTAAACAGCGAACTGGACAGCTTGAGCACGCCGTAAATGGCCAATAGCAACAGGGGATAGATCAACACTTCGCCAGGCGCGCGATCCAATGCGTCCACAATGTTTTTTAACACCAGCGGCACGCCTACATTAGCGATTTTGGCCAGTACCAAAAAAATAAGCGCCGCCAGAACGCGGCCTTGGTAAGTCCATAAATACGGCAAAGAAGCACGCAAATTGCGCCAATCCTGGCGGTTGTTATGCGGTGCGTCGGTGTGGCGGCGGGAGCTGGCGGGAAATGGCATGATCAGCGTGCAGCCAGCAATAGCGCCCAATAGGCGCGGGAAGAACCGCTATTCCACGCGGCATTGCAGGCTGCGCCCACATGTTGAAGCGCTGGATTCATCAGGGTTGCGCACACACTGGCATCGGTTTGCCAATAGGTCATTACCTCGGCAGTTGTAGAAAAATCCTTGGCTAACAATTCGTTGGAATTCTTCGCCGTATAGCCCGCCCACTGCAATCGCAATTCAGGCGAACTGCCGTCACTGCCGCGATGGGAAACAAAGTCGAATTTGGCCATATCATCCGCGTGCAGTTGGCTGGCTTGCGCCAGCGCAGTATGCCATTGCAGTTCCGTTGCTGTGGCAAATACTTCTCCGCCACACGTGCGGCTCGTTTGGCGAAATTGATTGATTTTTAACAAAATATCCACCTGTGTATGTTCGGCGGACGGGCAGGCATCCTGCCATTCGCCCGCCAGCCAAGCGGCGAATTCCACTTGGCAGCCGGAAAGAAAAAGTAATGTGCCTAGCCAATAAAGTCTACGGTATTTTGTCACAGTGCGGCATTCTATTATAAAAGTAAACGTTGTGGTGTCTATCCGTCAGGATTTGAAAAACCCCTTGGTCTTAAGCACCAGCAGTAAGGCCATCACCAGTACCGCATAAAATGCAGTTTGAATTAAAAAGCCGATGAAGCCTTTGGACAGTATAAAAAATATATACAACACCACAAGGCCAGCGCCAAAGTACAGCCATTGTTTGAATACCATATATGTTATGCCGTTGGGTTGAATTCCGCTGGTTGCGCGTCGCGCACGGGAAGTGTGGAATAGCCGATAAGCTCGTTTTTAATCGCGTTGCGGATGGCATTTTTGTCGTCGGGCGTAAGCGCGTATTTTTGAGCTAGAATTTCATAGTCCTGCGTGGACAGCGATACCGTTAAGCGCGGGCGCTGCGGTTTTTTTACAGGCAAGCCAATGATTTCACGGATGAAATCAGAAGGGGACATGCCTTGCTCGCTGGCCTCACGACGAATGAGTTCAGAAATATTTTTATTAAATTCAAAAACCAATTGAACCGCACGTAAACTTTGCGCGGATTTTTGCCATTTTTTAGGGATTCCCGCCATACTTCGCCTTCTTAACTGAGAAATGGTAGTGCTTGTTGAATTATAACATGGTTTATAGCAATAAATAAATATTTTTATCAATGGGTTATGAAAAGCCAGCCGAATGCCTAAGTTATGCTAAACGCCTGGGAACCTGTCCGGCAAGCGCTACGTCGGTTCATCTGGCATTGCCACGCGCGCCAACTGGTGCTGCAATTCGGCTTCATCCAGCATTGGAATATGCCATTGTTGCGCTTGTGCCAGTTTGCTGCCTGGATTTTCGCCCACAATCACCAGGCTGGTTTTTTTCGATACGCTAGCGCTCACTTTTGCACCCAGCGCACGCAGGCGGGCGGTGGCTTGCTCGCGGGAAAGTGTGGTCAGTGTGCCGGTCAGAACCACAGTTTTACCATGGAAAAACGACAACGCATCTGGGGCCGTGCGTGGCAGCAAGATGGGCCAACGCACGCCCAATTGTTGCAGTTGCGCGATGATTTCGCGGTTGCGCGGCTCTTGCAGGAAACAGAAAATGTGCTCCGCCATGATGGGGCCTATGCCATCAATAGCAATAAAATCATCTGGTTGTGCCACAGTCAACAACGGTTCTAATGCGCCAAAATGTTCAGCCAGCACCTGTGCGGTGGTTTCCCCCACTTCAGGAATGCCCAGCGCGAATAAAAATCTCGCCAATGTGGTGGTTTTGCTGGCTTCCAGTGCGGCAAGCAGGTTGGCGGCGGATTTTTCGCCCATGCGTTCCAATGCTGCCAAATGGGTGTGATCCAAGCGGTAGACATCAGCCACATTGGCAATTGTGCCGCTATCCACCAATTGCGCCACCAATTTTTCGCCCAATCCTTCAATATCCATGGCCTTGCGCGCGGCAAAGTGTTCAATGGCGCGTTTGAGTTGCGCATGACAGGCCAAACCGCCCTCGCAGCGCGTCACTGCCGCACCCGGTTCGCGCGTGACCGCAGCACCGCACACCGGACAATGGCTGGGCATGACGAATTCTACTGCGTCCGCTGGACGTTGTTCCTGCACCACCGCAACAATTTCTGGGATCACATCGCCCGCACGGCGCACCGCCACGGTGTCGCCCACACGCACGTCCTTGCGGCGGATTTCATCCTCGTTATGCAGCGTGGCGTTGGTGACCGTTACGCCCCCCACCGCCACGGGCGCGAGCCGCGCCACGGGTGTTAGCGCGCCCGTGCGGCCCACCTGCACTTCTATCGCCAACACTTGCGTGAGCGCTTCCTGGGCTGGCAGTTTATACGCCAGGGCGTAACGCGGCGCGCGCGCAATGTGGCCGAGTTCGCGCTGCCAATCCATGCGGTTGACTTTGAACACCACGCCGTCAATGTCATACGGCAATTGATCGCGTTGCGCCAGCATGGCGCGGTAATATGCCAGACAGCCCGGCACGCCGTCTACCTCGCGCAGGAATTCGCTGATGCGCAAGCCCCACGTGTGCAGGCAGTGCATGGTGAGTGCGTATTCGTCTGGCAGCGTCGCGGAAGTTTCGCCTACACCATACGCCACCATCACCAGCGGACGGCTGGCCGTGACGCGCGCGTCCAACTGGCGCAGGCTGCCGGCTGCGGCATTGCGCGGGTTGGCAAAGGGTTTTTCGCCTTTTTCACTTTGACGCTGGTTAAGTGCGATAAAGCCAGCCTTGGGCATGTACACCTCGCCGCGTACTTCCAAAATTTCCGGCCAGCCTGTCCCGTGCAACGCCAACGGCACGGAAGGAATGGCGCGTGCGTTGTGGGTGACATCCTCACCTCGGCTGCCATCACCGCGCGTGGCAGCACGGACAAGTTGGCCGCGCTCGTAGCGCAGGCTGATTGCTAAGCCGTCCATTTTGGGTTCAGCCGCATACCGTATGGTTTCTACTTCAAGTTTTTCACGTGCTCGGCGGTCAAAATCGAACAATTCGCCATCATTAAACGCATTGGTAAGCGACAACATGGGCAGTACATGCGCCACTTCGGCAAACGCAGACAGTAGCGTGGCCCCCACACGCTGGGTGGGCGAATCGGTGGTTATTAAATGTGGATGCGCGGCTTCTAGCGCTTCCAGTTCACGCAACAGGCGGTCATACTCGCTGTCTGGCACCAGTGGCGCGTCAAGAACATGATAATGGTAGTTGTAGCGCGTCAATTGTTCGCGCAATGCCGCAATTCGTTCCGCTGCCTCGTTCATTGCTGTACCCTAATTATGGTTCACGGCGGGCGTGCAGCAAATAATTGACCTCCACATCGGTCCCCAAACGATAGCGATCCGTGAGCGGATTGTAGGTCATCCCAATAACATCCAGCACGCGCAGGCCAGATTGGCGGCACCATGTTGACAATTCGGCAGGACGGATGAATTTGTTGTGGTCATGCGTGCCCTTGGGCAGCATCCGCAACACGTATTCCGCGCCAACAATGGCGAACCAATAGGACTTCATGGTGCGGTTGAGCGTGGAAAAGAACACCTCTCCGCCCGGTTTAACCAATGCACCGCACGCGGCCACGGTTTGCGCGGGATCCGGCACGTGTTCGAGCATTTCCATGCACGTCACCACGTCATACGCCCCCGGCTGCTCGTGCACCAAATCTTCGGCAGCAATGGCGCGGTAGTCCACGTGCAGGCCAGATTCGTGCAAATGCAATTCTGCCACTGCCAGCGAGGCGTTGGCTAAGTCAATGCCCGTTACGTTGGCGCCTTGCGCGGCCAGACTTTCGGCCAAAATGCCGCCGCCGGTGCCTACATCCAACACTTTTTGGCCCGCCAGCGCCACACGCTCGCGAATATAGCCTAGGCGTAATGGGTTGATGTCGTGCAACGGCTTAAATTCGCTGTGGGGATCCCACCAGCGCGAGGCCAAGCTGGAAAATTTTTGTAATTCTTCTTGTGAAACATTCATGATCGCCGTTCTCTGCAAAAGTAAAATTTGAACCGGAATGCGTGGTTACAACAAGCCGTCCCGCCTTGGCGTGGATTGACTATGGAATGCCCAGCCATTTGTGCGCCTGCACGCTCAAGCGCCAGCGTGGATGCGCCAGGCAATAGGCCAAGGTTTGGCGCAAATACAGTTGCGTTTGCGCGGGATTTTCCGGAACATCCAACGGTTGCAGGAAAAAATGTTGGAAGTTCCATTCCTCGTACAACGCTGGCTGGACCAGCGGATAAAGCAGTTTCAATTCATCGCCCGTCTGCACCACGCACGGCGCATCCGGTTTGGGGCTGACACACACCCAATCCACTTGCGCGGGCACTGGCTGGCTGCCATTGGTTTCCACCGCAACCCAAAACCCCAGAGCATGTAATTGATCCAGCAAGGCATTATCCAATTGTAATAGTGGTTCGCCGCCAGTGCATACCACAAATCCACCCGCTGTATTCGCTGGCCAAACACTGGCAATGGCCGCTGCCAAAGCCCGTGCGCTGGCGTATTTGCCACCACGCGCACCATCGGTTCCAATAAAATCCGTATCGCAAATCCGGCACAGTGCGCTGTTGCGATCCACCGCACGGCCTGACCATAAGTTACAGCCGCTAAAACGACAAAACACCGCAGGTCGGCCCACGTGCGCGCCTTCGCCTTGCAGGCTGTAAAAAATTTCTTTAACGCTGTAACTCAATCTTTACCACACCCTGTTGCGCAGTGCGTTGAATTTATTGACCACACGCCATTTTTGCGGCATCCATCTGCCCGCCTTTGGTAATGCAGGTCGAACTGGACACGCCCATGCACCACTTATTGATTTTTTTCCAATTAACAACGTTGTACTTTTTGCCATTCGAGCAACGCACGGCATATTCGGCATATTCCCCCCCTAACAGGGTAGAACCCTTGCGGGTATAGCAAATATCCGTAGGATTGCATGCTGGGCCTCGTTTTTTATCCGCTGCCTGCACGCCAGCCCATGCCAAGCTCATTGCCAAGCTTGCCGCGACTACCATTTTTATCCGATGTTGCATGATTTAGCTTCCGTATCTGTTAGTTACTGCACGCCATTTTAGCCGCGCCCAGTTGGTCATTCGTACATTTTTGCTGCTGTTCGCCGATACACCATGCCTTGCGTCCTTCCCACGAACTGATCACACGCTTGGTGCCATCTGAACAACGCACAGAATAGGTAGAATACTGCGCACCCAGCAAGGTTTTATTTTTTTTGCAATACGCAATATTGGTGGGCGTGCAGCTTGCGCCTGGCGGTGCTGCATGGACGCTTTCAGTGCCAATAAGCCAGCCAAAGCACGTGAAGGCCAGAAAAAGCACCGGGTACGCTTGTTCAAATCTTAAGTTTTGCATAATATACCTCGTGAGAGAAAGCCTAAATATTTATAACCACATAATAAAACACATTGTTCCTAGCCTATCACCTTTTCGTGGCACACATATGGCGAATATGGCCATCACGTGCCCTGGTTTAAAAGTATAGGCGATTCGATAGTGTTTGTCAGAATGCCCACACGGATAACGAATGACTACCTCCTCCTACAATGCCGCTGATATTGAAGTTCTCAATGGCCTAGACCCAGTGCGCAAGCGCCCCGGCATGTATACCGACACCTCGCGGCCCAATCACCTCGCCCAGGAAGTCATTGACAACTCCGTGGACGAAGCCGTGGCCGGACATGCTGACCGCATTACCGTGATTTTACATGAAGACGAATCGATCAGCGTGGTGGACAATGGCCGAGGTATGCCAGTGGACATACACCCCGAGGAAAAAATTTCCGGCGTGGAACTGGTACTGACCAAACTTCATGCTGGCGGCAAATTTTCCAATAAAAACTACCGATTTTCCGGCGGCCTGCACGGCGTGGGCATTTCCGTAGTCAATGCGTTGTCGCACCGCCTAGAAGTCACGGTCAAACGCAACGGTCAGCAATACCACATGGCCTTTGCCCACGGCAATCCTCAAACGCCCTTGCAAATCACGGGCACAACTGCCAAACGCGATACTGGCACCACAGTACGCTTCTGGCCGGACACCGCGTATTTTGACTCGCCCCATTGTTCTGTTCCCAAATTGCAACAAATTTTGCAAGCCAAAGCCGTATTATGCCCCGGCCTGACCGTGCGTTTCGAGCAGGCTAAAACCGGCGAAGCACAGGAATGGCACTATGAAAATGGCCTGGCAGACTATCTACTGGCGCACCTGGCAGACGCAGAATTGCTGCCGGAAAAGCCGTTTACTGGCCATTTTGAAGGCGAACATGAATTAGTAGATTTTGCCATAGCCTGGGCAGCGGAAGGCGAATTGCTCACCGAAAGCTATGTCAACCTGGTGCCCACGTCCCAGGGTGGCACGCACGTCAACGGCCTGCGTAGCGGCCTGCTAGAAGCTGTGCGCGAATTCTGCGATTACCGCAACCTGCTGCCCAGAGGCGTAAAACTCGCGCCCGAAGACGTGTGGGAACGCTGCGCCTATGTGCTGTCGGTGAAACTGGAAGACCCGCAATTTTCCGGCCAAACCAAGGAGCGCCTGACCTCGCGCGGCAGCGCCACTTTCGTGGGTGGCGTAGCGCGCGATGCGTTTAGCCTATGGCTGAACCAACACGGCGCAACGGGCGAACGCCTGGCTGAATGGGTGATTGGCCGCGCCCAGCAACGCCTACGCACTGCCAAAAAAACCGTGCGCAAAAAAACCGCTGGCGGCCCGGCGTTGCCCGGCAAACTGGCCGATTGCCTGGAACAGGACATTCAGCGCAGCGAGCTGTTTCTGGTGGAAGGCGATTCTGCCGGTGGTTCGGCCAAACAAGCGCGCGACCGCGCCTTTCAGGCCATCATGCCGTTGCGCGGCAAGATTTTGAATACTTGGGAAGTGGACCCGGATCAAGTGTTGGCGTCACAGGAAGTGCATGACATCGCTGTAGCCATCGGCGTGGACCCAGGCAGCACAGACTTAACCGGCTTGCGTTACGGCAAAATCTGCATTCTAGCCGACGCCGATTCTGATGGCGCACACATCGCTACACTGCTGTGCGCATTATTTGTGCGCCACTTTCGCCCGTTGGTGGAAGCTGGCCACGTGTTTGTAGCCAAACCGCCGCTGTACCGCATTGACGTGGGCAATGATGTGTACTACGCACTTAACGACGAAGATAAAGAAGCCGTTTTTGACCGGATTAAGGCTGAACGTAAAAAAGGCAAAATTAATGTACAACGTTTCAAAGGACTGGGTGAAATGAATCCGTTACAATTACGCGAAACCACCATGGCCCAGGAAACCCGCCGCCTGGTACAATTGACCATTGAAACCTTGTCCGCGCCAGAGGACGTGGCAGTGACCGAGCAACTGCTGGATATGCTGCTGGCCAAAAAACGCTCCACCGACCGTCGTGAATGGCTGGAAAATAAAGG
>DYPE01000113.1 GCA_020720085.1 Dichelobacter nodosus
GCCAGGATGTGCTGGCTGGGCAGTTTGAGGGCGGGGTGAAGGCGGAGCGGGAATTACTGCCCCTTTCCTGGATTTAACACAAATTGTCGGCCACATTCATTGAGAGATACATTTGTTTGCCAGTTGCATTAAATCCATTTTTTACAACCGATTCAGATTTGCAAGTTGGACAACACATAAAGGCACCTCTAGTGTATGATACTAAAATACTAATTTTACCTTATCCTATAGATTGTGGCACTACCTCGCAGTCAATGCCGTCCAGCAGGGTGGCAGTGTCTATCAGCCAGTTGCCGATTTGAGCGCCGGTGAGTTTAGCGCCGCGCAAGTCCGCGCCGAGGAAAATGGCTTGGCGTAAATCGGCGTGTTGCAGGTTGGCATGTTTGAGATACGCGCCGGACAAATCCAGCCCGGCGTAGTTTTGGCGCTCGCCGTCGCCAGTCACGCACGGCGCGGTTGTCCAGAATGGTGTTTTTTAGCCAGGCAAATTTGAGATTTTTCGCGTGTTGAAAATTGGTGCGGGTGAGAATAGCGCTGTCAAAACGCGCTCTTTTTAACTCGGCATGGCGGAAATCGGCTTCGCTCAAATCGGCGCGGGAAAAATTCGTGCCGCCCCAACTGCCAAAATTCAGCGCCAGTTGGCGCATAAAAGCCAGTTGCGGGTCTTCTTTCCATACCGCCCGCCAAGCTAAAAAATAACAAAAAATAAAATAGATAGCTACCGCTGCCGCTCCCGCTACCGTTCCCGCTCCCGCTATAACGACTAAGCCGATAAGGGCAGAGATCAAACCGCGATAGAAAAACAACCACACTACGCCACAATAAGCCGTTGTCAAGAGCGCAGTTACGCCCCAAAGCCATGCGCCATCGGAACTGATTGATAAGGTGTCCAAAATGTTTTCAGCAAACCAAATAGGGAAAAGTGCGCCGACAAACATAAACAAACCGAGCAAGACGCCGATGACAGCGGAGATCAATAAACCTAAAAAAGCACGGGGAATAGAAACACCGCAACAGGCATAACTAAAAGAAACGCCGCGCAGCACTTTATCCTTAAAGGAATGGCTGCGCAGGTTTTGATGGGAAAAATCGGGCGTGGACATGGCGGAATTTTAGCATGAGAGTGGCTATCGCGGCGAAAAGATACGGCGCACCCTACTTGGTTTTTCTGGTGTCCAGGCAGAGCCTGGATATCAGGCACTTGCGCACCAAATGATAACAATTTTCATTTGTGTGTCAGGTGAAAATACGATAAATTATCAACTGGCAATACACTTGTTGTTGATAGGGGAGAGTGGCAGGCACAAGACGCATCGCTCGTCACGAATCGCTGACAACTTCTAACTTTATTAAGGAGTATCAAAATGTTAATGAATGCACACAGCAATGTTCGCTCGTTTCCGTTGAATATGGCAACCGTGGGGGAATCGGTATGTGTGGTCAACGTCGGCGGCGGGAAAAATTTGTTGCAACGGCTATTGGCGATGGGAATTACCGATGGCACGGAATTGGAAGTCATGCAGCACCAGCCGGGCAGCGCATTGTGGTGCGGTTTGCAAGCTGACACCCGCCATTGAATTGAGCAATACGCCGATGGTCACGCCGTTGTGCAACAGCGCCGAGATGATGGGATTGATTACGCCCAACGCAGCGCCAGCAATTACCGCGCTGTTGACGCCAGTGGAAATCTGAAAATGCGCACGAATCAGGCGCATGGTTTTGTTGCTCAGCACTTTGGCATTGACCAGCGCGTCTAAATTGTCTTCCAACAACACAATGTCCGCTGCTGCACGCGCCAAATCTGCGCCTTTGGGCATGGCGATGCCAACGTGGGCGGAAACCAGCGCGGGCGCATCGTTGACGCCATCGCCGATAAATGCCAGCGTTGCGCCTTGTTCGCGCAATTGTTTGACAACGTCGCCCTTGTGTTCAGGCGGGCATTCGGCAAACACCGCATCCATGCCCAATTCAGTAGCCAGTGCTTCGGCTTTGTCGCGGCAATCGCCAGTGAGCATGACCAGTTTTTTCACCCCTGCTGCGCGCAATGCGCGCACAATCTGTGGCGTTTCCGGGCGCAAGGTGTCGCGTAGCGCCAAATACCCCAGCGGCTTGCCTTCCAATGCCAGATATAAAATGGTTTTGCCGCTGTGTTCTAACGCGCTGATGCCATGTTGATGCGCGGCAAAGCAAACCTGTTCATGTTCCTCAATAAAATGGCGGCTGCCAATCGCCAAACGCTTGCCATCTACTTGCGTGGTTAAGCCATGCGCCACCAGGTAATTGACTTCTTCGTGTTCAATATGGGTCAGGCGGTGCTGGCGCGCTTGTTTCACCACCGCTTCCGCCAGCGGGTGGGTGGCGTGTTCTTCAATCGAAGCTGCCAGCGCCAATAACCGTGCATCGCTCCAATGTTCTGGGTCTAGGGATTG
This sequence comes from Dichelobacter nodosus, assembly GCA_020720085.1. GTDB lineage: Bacteria > Pseudomonadota > Gammaproteobacteria > Beggiatoales > Beggiatoaceae > DYPE01. Next base: position 2,430 of record DYPE01000113.1, read on the forward strand.
GATGTGGGTGACTTCCAGCAAGCCGGTGGTGAGCGTACCGGTTTTGTCGAACACAAATGTATCCGCAGCGGCAAGATTTTCCAGCGCTTGCCCGCCACGGAACAAAATGCCATGCGTTGCGCCGCGATACATGGCGGATTTAATCGCCACCGGCGTGCCCAATTTCAGCGCGCAGGCATAATCCACCAAAAACACCGAAGCCAGGCGCTCGCTGTCGCGGGTCAGCGCATACACCAGCGCACCCAAGCCCAGGGTCAAATACACCCGTTTATTGGCCAACTCTTCTGCCAAGCATTGCGCATGTGACTGTTGCTGCAATGAATTTTCAATAAAGCGCGCAATCCGTGCGGTAGTGGTATCGCTGCCGGTGCGCGTGGCGCGGATGCGCAAACGCCCTTCTTCCAACACCGTGCCGGACAACACTTTATCGCCCACTTCCTTGCGCACTGCCAAGGTTTCGCCAGTCACAGACGCCTGGTTGACCGCCGCATTGCCGCTGATGACTTTGCCATCAATCGGAATCATCTCGCCCGTGCCCACTTCAATGCGGTCGCCGGGTTGCAACTCGGCGCAGGAAATTTCCACCAATGTGCCCTCGCGTTCCACCCAGGCTTTGCTCGGCATAGGTTTGAGCAAATGCCGTAACAAACCGTCGGCATGTTGCACCGTTTTGTGCTCCAGATACTCACCCAATTCCAGCAAACCGTAAGTCGCCACGGCGGTAAAATATTGCCCACGCCACGCTGCCAAGCCCACTGCCAGCGCGTCCAACACCTCGACTTTGATGCCTTTTTGCAGCAAGGTTTTCGCGCCATTGCCCAAAATCGGCGCAATTAACACGGCGGTCAAGGCTTTGCGCAACGGCACAGCCAGCAGCGGCAATACGCCCAAACTCAGCGCCGCACTGACCACGCCGGCAATATTAGCTTGCGCGCGGTTGTCTTCGCCAGGCAGCAGACGGCGCGCACGGACACGCGGAAATTCCTGCACCAGCCAGCGCAAAACCGCAGCACGTTGTGCAGGCGTACCATCATATTCCACCACCAGACTGCCCGCGCCAGAATTCAGGCGCACCCGGCGCACACCGCTGACATTTGATAACGCGGCTTCCAGATGTAGCGCGTCCATCTGGTTATCTGCCAAAAGCGGGGACTTAAAACGTAAGCGCTGAGGAAGTTCGTGAGCGAGATACATGAAAAATTCCAAAAATAGTGGGTTAGAAGTCCAAAACCGTAGGCGGATTCAGCGTAGCGTATCCACCATGCCATGTGGCGGATACGGCGCAAACCCACGCGCCTTAATCCGCCCTACTATTGATTTACTCTGGCGGTTTCCGCCGCCACTGGCTGCGCTTGCAGCAAATAGCGAATGGCTTGCAGCAGTTTGCCGATTTCGTAGGCGCTTTTCTGAAACACGGCGGGCACGGGATGGGCGCGCAGGTGTTGTTGCTCGTGCGGTTCGAGTTCTTTGGCGGTGAGGACGATGACCGGTATCTCGCGCCAAGCGGGCGTGGCGCGTAGGCGGGTGAGAAATTCAAAACCATCCATTTCCGGCATCATTAAGTCCAGCAAAATCAAATCAACCGCGCTTTCTGCCAAGCACTGCAATGCTTCGCGGCCATTGCGTGCGGTGGCCAGGTGGCAACCGCTGCGGTGCAGCATTTTTTGTAGCAGTTCCAGGGTGCTGGCGTCATCTTCCACAATCAGCAGGCGGTGATGGGGTTGTAGCGCACACTCAGCACCGTTGGCGGGCGCGGTGGCAAAATCAGCCGCTGGCGCGGGCAGGGCGATGTCGGCGTGCGCGGGCAGGCAAATTTCAAAGGTAGTGCCCTGGCCAGGTTGGCTGCGCAGGCTAATGCGCCCGCCCAGCAGTTCGATAAAGCGCTTGCTGATGTTCAAACCCAGCCCGGTGCCGCCGTAAACGCGGGTGGAGGAGCTGTCGGCTTGGGTGAATTTGTCAAAAATTGTCTGTTGATTTTTGGGCGCAATGCCTATCCCGGTGTCAGTGACTTGAATTTGCAGCCAGTCCGCGCTGTGGCTGGCGCTGCCAGTGAGAATACGGGCGGTGAGGGTGATCTGGCCGTGTTCGGTGAATTTGGCGGCATTGCTCAGCAAATTGACCACGACTTGTTTGAATTTGCCAGCATCGCTGTCAATGGCGGGCAAATGCTCCGGCAAATCGAGCATCAAACTGTTGCCGCGTGCCTTGATTTGCGGCTCAACCAAGTGGCAGGCCGCTTCGAGCAGGGTGCGCACGTCGCAGCGGCTATAATCAATCGACATTTTGCCGGCTTCGACTTTGGATAAATCCAGCACTTGATTGATTAAACCCAACAAGTGGTGACCGGCGGTGCGGATTTTACACAAATCGTCGTGGCATTCGTCCACGCCCAAGTCTTCGGCTTCTTCTTGCAGGATTTCGCTGTAGCCGATGATGGCGTTGAGCGGAGTGCGCAGTTCGTGGCTCATGTTGGCAATAAACCGGCTTTTCGCTACGTTTGCCGCTTCAGCCTGCGCCGAGGCTTGGGCAAGGCGTTGCGCGTCTTGCTCCAATTGCTGGGCGTAGGCTTGCGCCTGCTGTTCATGCACGGCAAGGCGGCGTGCCATTTGTTCAAAAGTGCGCATCAGCACGCCCAATTCGTCGCGTCGTTGCCATTGCAGGCGCACGCTGAAATTTTGCGGGCCAAGCTGGCGCGTCGCCAGAATCAGTTGGTGTAGCGGGTTGACGACGTAAGCCAATACCCAAAAATGCAGCAAAGCCAACACGGCGATGACAATGACCACACCGCACAGCAGCACAAATTGCGCATTTTGCCAGACCAGTGCGCCGAGCGCAGTTTGCGGCATTTGCGTCATCCAGTACCAGCCGGTAGTGGGCAGACGCGCCACGCTGTGGTAAGCCTGGTCGCGTGCGTTCCAGTGCAGGCTTTGTTCATGCAGTTCAGGGATACCGGCAAAATGGGACAGGCCGCCCGCCAGAACCTGCCCGCGACTGTCGAGTAAAAAATTGTCCGTATCCGGCAAACGGACGCTGTATAAGCGGTCTAATACGCTGCTGATGTCCAAATCGCCAATCAGCCAAAACGCCGTACCGTCAACGTGCTTGCCGCGCACGCTCAACCGCGCCTGAGTGTGCGCCAGTTCCCAGTGCGCGGCGGGCGTCGGCGGCGCAACAAGCGCACAAGCTGGCTGCTCGCGTGTCCATTGCTGCGCCTGTGCCTGGCCGTCCACATACAGCAGCAAGCGCGTGACGCCCAGCGGCCACTGCGGGGTAAACGCCGTCGCGCAACCCAGCGCTGGTGCGTTTTGCCAATGCTGGCGCAGGTGTGCAAGCCACTGTTCAAGCGCGGCAAATGTGTGGTCTTCCAGGTGCGCACGTTGCGCAACGGAATGAATTAAAACACTGCCCACTTGCGCACGGGTATTGGCGGCAATCTGGCTGTAACCCAGCGCCGCTGCCAGTGCCGCAACCAGGCTTATTCCCATGCCCAGGCGGCGCAATAAATGTTTGATCAGGCTGTCTTCCAGCCAATGATATACATTAGTATCCAATTGAAATACCCCGTTATTTTTCATCTGGCAAACATAGCGAATCGTCGGGTTACGCTGTTGCTAACCCGACTACCTTGACACTCCGATTTTATAGATGCTAAGACAACCAGCCGGTTCTGAACGAAACCCCGACGGCGACAAATAAAATAGAAATCACAGTGACTGGCACAATGTGCCAAGCCATTGCCACCAGGTTGTTTTCAGACAAATTGGGCAGCACTCTGAATTTCGCGTCAATGGCAAAGCCGAATGTGAGCGCCAATAGAACAAACTTAGCCGCCAGCACATGGCTGATTGGATTGGCAAAATTCAGCCATTGGCTGACATCCGGCAACAGATGGTGCGCCAGCAAAAGCCCGGTGATAATTTGAATCACCAGTGCGGGCATCCCAATCTTTTCATAGACTTGTTCAAATTCTAAAAGTTTCTGCGGTGAACGCTCACGCAGGACTTTCGGCAAAATAATCACGGAAAGAACAATATGCCCGCCAGTCCAAATGGTGGCGGATAAGATATGCAGAAATAACAGTATGCCGTACATCATAAACCCCTTTCGTTGCGATATTTCGTGAGCCACACGCTACCCAAACCGTATTCAGTATAGTAAGGTAACGCACTAAAAATTCTTTCAAATAAGGCAGTCAATATGATTACCCACATCAGTAGCCGTGAATTCAACCAAGACAGCAACCGCGCCCAAAAAGCCGCGCTGCACGGGCCGGTATTTATTACCGACTGCGGACAGCCTGCGCATGTATTGTTGAGCATGAAGGATTACCAGCGCCTCACAGGAAATTCAACTAATATCATTGAGTTACTCGCAATGCCGGAAATGGATGAAAGCGACTTTGAAGCACCCTGTTTGCAGGAACATTTCTATTATCCAGCAGACTTATCCTGATGTATTTGTTAGATACCAATGTCATTTCCGAGTTGCGCAAAGCCAAAAGCGGCAAAGCAGATAAAAATGTTGTGGCTTGGGCGCACGGAGTCTCCACCGAGGCGTTGTTTTTATCCGTCATCAGCGTACTTGAGCTGGAAACCGGCATCCTGCTGGTTGAACGCCGTGACCCAAAACAAGCCAAACTCCTGCGCAATTGGCTGGGAAATCAGGTCTTACCTGCTTTTGCCGAACGCATTCTGGTGATTGATACCGCTGTTGCGCTGTGTTGCGCCAAACTCCATATTCCTAACCCCCGCCCAGACCGTGATGCCTTAATTGCTGCCACTGCGATCACTCACGGCATCACACTGGTCACTCGCAATGTTGGTGACTTCAAGCATAGCGGAGTTGAGCTACTGAATCCTTGGGTCACTTAACAATCTGCCGCCAAGCATTTGTGGCGGCCAATTTTTCGCTTCCAGACTCGGCGGCAAGTGGTCTCGCGCCGCTGGAGCGACGCGGTACGCATTCCCATCGGGACGATGGGAACGAGAAAACAGCAAGACGCTGTACATAATGATGTTCTCCTGAATTTTCAAAATCTTGCATTGTGACGCCACCTACAAACAGCGCCGGAATGCAGGCAAATGCCGCATAGACGACGCGCTAAGCAAGCTGGTAAAGACATGCGCAACATCCGGCGGCGGCGCAAAGGCAAGTAAATGCGTATACATGGCTGCGTTTTGAATTTCCGCCGCCACGCCGCCCGCGCAGTTATCCGCCAGTGTGGGGGCTGGGATCACATAGGGATACCAATCATTGTGCGGCAATGGCACCTGGTAGCGGTAAAACAGCGGCAGCAGTGCGGCAATGTGTTGGGTTTCAGCATGGACAATCTGGGTAAACGGCGCGACATCACCGAAGGTTTCCAATACCCGGCGATATGCCGCCTGGGCGCGGAATTCGTCGTACAGGCTCATTTGCAGCGCCTGATGCAGCAATGGGACTGGTTGCAAAGGGTCAAGGCGTTTGGTGTACAGGTACATCGTTGATTTCTCCAAGTGTATCATAAACAGCACGTGCAAACCAGCCATGCCGGGCGGGCAAAATATCTAGATTATTTTGTCCGCCACAACAGGGTCGTGATGCGCTTATCCGCCTGACTTGGTTTGCGATTCCGCCTTAATCTCCGCATCCAAATCTTGAATACGCTCTTTCATCTCTTCCACGCCGCCTTGCAGCATGTGCCAGAGTTTCAATATCGATTTGAGGCTGTTTTTCTGGAACGATTCATTGGTCAGCACAAAGGTCAGTGCTGCACCGGTGAGTGCGCCTTTGACAAACCGCTCGTCACGGAAGTCGAAAAAACTACCCACACCGCTGTGACTGTCATGTTGCGCTTGCGGTGGCGGATAGCCGTAGCCATACGCGGGCGCGGCGTACTGCGGGGCTGGGGCGTGATAACCCGCCGCACCGCCGTACTGCGCTTGCTGTTGCGGGTGCAGGTAACCGGGGTGCGGTGCCATGTAAGGCGCATGTTGTGCGGGCGCGGCGTAGTACGGTGGTGGCACGTAGCCGGGATGCGCTGCCATGTAAGGCGCGTATTGCGGCGGCGCGGTGTTCATTGGCTCGGGCGCGGGCGAATAAAAATACGCCTGACCGTGGTGCCCGCCCATCCAGCCTTGACCGCCGCCAGGTTGGGCTTGTGCCTGAAATCCAGAACCGCCTTGGGCATGGGCTTGACCTGCCTGATTATTTGCTTCATTCATGTTCATTAACCTTCTGTAGAGTTGACGTGTGTTTTGTTGTTGAGGGCATAAATTACCGCTGCACCGGTAACAAACATCGCGGCGGCAGTAAACAGCTTGCGTTCACATCCCAAGCTTTGCCGCACCATGCTCACCGTGCCAGTGGCGACGCTGGTAATCGCCCCGGCTTTGAGAATCGCGCCAACGGCATGGCCGCGCTCGCCCTTGGGCTGATGCAGTTGCGCGGCGGTGGCCGCCGCCGCGCCGACAATTGCGCCGGTCGCGGCGCTTTGCAGCACATCCCGCGTCGTCGCCGATTGCGCCTGATACGGCGCGGGGTAAGGATAATAATGAGTACTCATGCGAGGCTCCTTAGTTGTTGAAAAAACTAGCGTGCCGCCACGCCCAGCTCTGCAAACAGTGACGGCATATCTTGCGCGGGTGCCGCCATCAGACGTTCCCACCACTGCGGCGCAATGCGTCCAGCATCGTATTGAATCACCAGTGATGCGGCAGCAAGATTGAGGCGCAAATCCACCACGCCAGGAATCCGTGCCAGCCACGCCTCCGGTTTGCCGCCGTTGAATCGCGGCAAAAACGCCATCACCCCCGGCATCAGGCGCACCCGCAGCCGTCCACGCACATGGTGGACAATTTGCAAATGCCGCAAAATGTGCGGCAATACTTGCCAATCCATTGCATTCTCCATCGTGGTTAAGTTAAATAAACGCCCGGGCAAAAGAAGCGACCGAGGTTTCTAAGCCTTTTTTGACCAGCGTGCCAAACAAGGCGTTTCCCAATACGGTGCCGAATTGCCCCGTCGGATGACTGTGTGCACCTGCACGCAGCGCGGGTTTGGGCGGCAAGCAGCCGGCTTTGTACAGTTGATACAAAATATCCTCCGCGCTGACCTTATCCGCGTCGTATTGCACCAGCACACTGCCCGCTTTGTGGTTGAATTGATGGCTTTTAATGCCGTCCAGTTGCGCGAATGCGGCGCACAATTTTTCCACCGCGCAAGCGGCATGGCGCAATTGCCGTGCTTGCACGCGCAAGCGTCCTGGTAAACTGTGAATGTAGTGGCTCATAAGTTATCTCCCTGTCTGCAATCTATCTGCAATGCCTTTGTGCGGTAAATGATAACAATTTTCATTTGCGTGTCAAGTGAAAATACGATAAATTATCACCTGACAATGCGTTTATCGTTGATAGGGGTGAGTGGCCAGCGCCGGGCGCATCACTCGCCACGAAGCGCTGACAACTTCTAATTTTATTAAGGAAAATCAAAATGTTAATGAATGCACAGAGCAATGTTCGTTCGTTTCCGTTGAATATGGCAACCGTGGGGGAATCGGTATGTGTGGTCAGCGTGGACGGCGGGAAGAACTTGCTGCAACGGTTATTGGCGATGGGGATTACCGACGGTACGGAATTGGAAATCATGCAGCACCAGCCGGGCAGCGGCATTGTGGTGCGTTGTGCCAACACGCGCTGGGCGCTGGGCACGGACATGGCGCATAAAATTCTTGTCAGCTCCATTGCGGACAATCGTTAAAGAACAATAGAGTTGTTCCCAAATAAGCCAAAAGGCTGATTTCATCGTTCATAACCTA
>DYPE01000114.1 GCA_020720085.1 Dichelobacter nodosus
ATTGAAATAAATATCTTTATAAATCAATTTATTGTTGCTAAGTTGAGAGGATTGATGGGTAATCCGCCTCTATAATTAGCGCTATTGTTGAAGCCATGAGAAAGTTGCACACGGCGTTACATTCAACTTTGCCAGACAACGGCAGGGGGATAATGGACATTGCTAATAGACCGTTTGGGGAATTGCGTAACCTCAGTTATCCCCATGCGCCATCCAATCGCGCAGCAACGTTTGCCCTAGATCGGTAATCAGGCGCAATTGGTGGGGATGGATGAGGTGGATATTGAGGCGGATGCGTAATTGGCCGTCGTGGTAGGTGATTACTGGGGGATTGCAGGTTGAAGGCCACGCGGCAAGTAAAGCTTGGGTCTGCGGGGAAATGAGGCGTTGCGCCAGGGCGGTGGTGGACGCGCCGCACACCATGAATTGATGTTGGAAGGATTCATTGCCGATGGGCAATTCATAGGCTTGGCTCAGTGCTTCGGCGAGTTTTTTGTCCACCATCAGGCGCAACGCGATTTGGATTAACATACCGCCAAATTCTATGCCGCCTGCGGGTAGGGTTTGCGGCGGACGCGGGCCGCAAAATACAATACCGGGTAGTGGGTTAGGTAGATTGCTGTGCCATTCGGTAAAGCTGATGGTTTCGCGTGCGATGGCTTGGCGGTGAACTGAGGTCAGTTCCCAAGCGCAGCCTGCTTCGGTATGACGCACAAAAAACCAGTGCGGGGTATACATGCGTCCGCCTTGGTATTGCCAGCCTTGGGTTTTAGCCCAATGGCGCACTTTGGCGGCGCGGTAGCCTCGGTATAGCGGCCATGCGGCGGCGAGTAAGCCTGCCAGCCCCAGTGCGCTGGCGAATTGTAGAATCGACATATGGTGTTTTCTCGTGACAGAACCAGGGCAGGCGCAGATTATGAACAATCGCGGCCATATTGATCCTCCAGCCGCACAATGTCGTCCTCGCCCAAATAGGCACCGGATTGCACTTCAATCAATTCCAAAGGCAGTTTGCCCGGATTTTCCAGGCGGTGTGCCACGCCTACGGGGATGTAGGTGGATTGGTTTTCGGTGAGAATAAAGCTTTCTTCGCCCCGGGTGATTTTGGCAGTGCCCTTGACCACAATCCAATGTTCGGAGCGGTGATAGTGTAATTGCAAGGACAGGCTAGCGCCAGGATTGACCATGATGCGCTTCACCTTAAACCGTTGCTCCACATCTAAATTTTCATATGTACCCCAGGGGCGGAACACCTTGCGGTGTAAATCGGCTTCTAGCCGTTGTTCGTCTTTGAGGCGTTCCACAAGATGCTTGACTTGCTGCGCCTGATTTTTGTGCGCCACCAGCACTGCGTCAGCGGTCTCCACCGCGATGATGTCGCGTAGCCCAGCCACTGCCAGCAGGCGGTATTCTGAGCGCAAGTAACAATTTTCGGAGTCCAGCGCCAGTACATCGCCGCGCAGGGCGTTGCCATGCGCGTCGTGCGCGCTGGTTTCCCATAGCGCTGTCCATGCGCCGATGTCGTTCCAGCCCGCATCTAGCGGCGATACTGCGGCGTTGGCGGTTTTTTCCATTACAGCGTAATCAATGGAGATTGCCGGGCAGGCAGCAAAATCGGCTTGCGCCAGGCGCAAAAAATCATTGTCCACGTCCAATGCGCCATTTTCAAACGCCGCACGGCTGTGGTGATGCACTGCGGGTGCCCATTGTTGCAATTCAGCCAAATATTGATCCGCGCGAAACAGGAACATGCCGCTGTTCCAAAAATAGTGGCCAGAGGCCACGTATTGCGCGGCAATATCGGCACTGGGTTTTTCGACGAATTGTTCTACTGCGTACGCACCGCCCGTGAGCGCTGTGCCTGCCTTAATGTAGCCGTAGCCGGTTTCAGCGCGGTTGGGGACGATGCCGAAGGTAACCAGTTGGCCAGCTTGCGCGGTGGCCAAGCCATTGTGCACCGCTGTGCGGAAGCGTTCCGGCTGTTGGATTACATGGTCGGCAGGCAATACCAGCAACACCGCATCCGCGCTGTATTCCAACGCTTGCCAGGCAGCCACTGCCACGGCGGGCGCGGTGTTGCGGCCCGAGGGTTCAAGCAAAATCATGCGCGGGGACATGGCAATGTGTTGCAGTTGAGCCGCCACCAAAAAGCGGTGCGCTTCATTGCATACCACCAGGGCGGGCGCTACGCCTGCCAGACCTTGTAGGCGTAGCGCGGTGCTTTGCAGCATGGTTTGGTCGCCCGCCAGGTTGAGCAATTGTTTGGGATAATGCTCCCTGGACAGCGGCCATAACCGGCTGCCCACGCCGCCGGATAGAATCACCGGTTGCAAATGGCTCATAGTTCGCGGCCCACAGCCTGGGCAAGCAAACGCAGCTCTGCCATCAGCGTGGTCAATTCGGCAGGCGACAAGGCTTGATCTGCATCACACCAGGCTTCGCACGGCGTGGGGTGCATTTCCACCAACAAGCCGTCCGCGCCTGCTGCCAGCGCGGCTTTGGCCAGCGCCGGCACGAGATGCGCCTTGCCGCCAGCATGGCTGGGATCCACAATCACCGGTAAATGCGTTTCTTTTTTCAGCACAGGAATGGCGGTGACGTCAAGCATGTTGCGGTAGGTGGTTTCAAAACTGCGCACGCCGCGCTCGCAAAAAATAATGTTGTGATTGCCGCCTGCGGCGATGTATTCAGCAGACATCAGCCATTCGGAAATGGTGGCCGCCATGCCGCGTTTTAAGATGACTGGCGTTTGTATTTTTCCGACTTCCTTCAGCAAATCAAAATTTTGCATATTGCGTGTGCCGATTTGAATCACGTCCACGCCATATTCTAAAAACGTGTCCAGCATCCGCACGTCCATCAATTCGGTCACAATCGGCAAATTGTGCGCACGCGCGGCTTGGCGGAAAATGGCTAAGCCTTCCACGCCCTTGCCTTGAAAAGCGTAGGGGCTGGTGCGCGGTTTGAATGCGCCGCCACGCATCATGCGGCAGCCTGCGTGTGCCACTGCCTGGGCGGCGGCATCCATTTGCGCTTGCGTTTCCACCGAGCATGGGCCAGCAATCACTTGCACAGCGCGCCCGCCCAGTGGAATGCCATTGATATGAATCACGGTGTTGGCAGCTTGCGATTCGCGCGCGACAATTTTGTACGGTTTGCTGATGCGGATAACATTTTCCACGCCCGCCAGCGACCCTAAATTTTCTGAGCTGATGCGGCATAAATCGCCGATTAGGCCCACCACAATGCGCTGATCGCCCCGGGAAACATTCGCGTGAACGCCAGATTCTTCGGCTTTGTGCGCCACAGCTTGGATTTGCTCTTCAGTGGCATGGGGTTGCATTACTACAATCATGATGAAAACTCCGTTAGGTTAGCGCAACACCAAAGTGCCCGTGGTATCGCCGCGTTGAATGTGTAAAACAAGGTGTTTTTTGCGGCTGTTGAGCAGCGCGCCCAGTGTGCGCAAGTCGGTGACTTTGGTTTGATTCACTGCCACGATGTGGTCGCCTGGGCGAAATCCCACTTCCCATGCCGCACTGGCCTCATCTACTGTTGCCAGCGCAACACCACTGCTACCGCCAAAAAATCCTGCTTTCAATTCGCGCAATTGCGCGCCCGCCAAGTAGCCGCTGATAGATGCGCCATCCACATGGCTGGGGGCTTCGATTTTTACCGTGGCACTCGCGCGGACGTTGTCGCGCAAATATTCCAGTTCGACTTTTTCGCCAACGCCCATCAGCCCCACGTGATTGCGTAACGCCGCGCCACTTTCCACCGGTTTACCATTGGCTTTCAAAATGATGTCGCCTTGGCGCAATCCGGCGTACTCCGCTGGCGAGCCAGGCTCCACCGCTGCCACCAGCACGCCCTGACCATTAAGATTAAATGCCGCAGCCAAGTCTGGCGTGATGTCCTGCATGGTGAGTCCCACGCTGCCGCGATGCACCGCGCCATCCTTGGCCAAGTGCGCGACAATTTTGCGCGCCATGTTGGCGGGAATGGCGAAGCCTATGCCGACATTGCCGCCGTTAGGCGCGAGGATGGCAGTGTTCATCCCTACCAGTTCGCCGGATAAACTCACCAGCGCGCCGCCAGAGTTGCCTGGATTAATCGAAGCATCGGTTTGAATAAAATCTTCGTAGCCTTCTATGCCTAAGCCAGTGCGGCCCAATGCGCTAATAATCCCAGAAGTGACCGTTTGGCCCAAACCAAAAGGGTTGCCAATGGCCACCACAAAATCGCCCACGCGCAGCTTGTCGGAATCTGCGAACGGCATCTCCGTGAGATTGTCAGCGGGCACGCGCAATAACGCCACATCCGTGTCTGGGTCAGAACCGATGAGTTCTGCTGCCAACGTGCGCCCATCTTGCAAGGTTATGATAATTTCATCTGCTTTATCAACTACATGGTGATTGGTGATTACATACCCCTTGGCTGCGTCAATAATTACGCCAGAGCCTAAACTTTGATTTTTCTTTTGGCCGCGCGGTTGTTCGTCCGGCTCGGGCAGTCCAAAGAAATGGCGAAAAAACGGTTCACTTAATAATGGGTTGTCTAGTGTGCGCAAGTGTACGCTGGTAGAGATATTGACCACAGCGGGCGTGGCTTTTTCCAGCATGGGCGCAAGCGTAGCGGGCAGGCCACCCAATCCAGCCGCTTGGGCTGCGGTGAGCCAGACTAGTGCAGTCAGCAGCCCAAGGATGCGAGCACGGTGTTGTATCCAATTCATCATGCACAAATCTCCATTAATATTATGATAAACAACGCTGTAATGCGCAACCAAGCAATTTAGCAGTGACGTCCACGATGGGAATTACGCGCTCATAAGGGATGCGGGTGGGGCCGATCACGCCCAATACGCCCAGCACTTCGCCATCCACTTGGTACGGCGCGGTCACCACGCTACATTGATCAAAAAAATCATACCCGGATTCGTCGCCCAAAAAAATCTGTACGCCATCCGCGACCACCGCTTGATCGAGCAAGTGTAAAATATCCTGTTGACGGTTGAGTGCAGCGAATAAATGCCGCAATTTTTCGATGTTGGACAATTCCTCGGCATCCATGAGGTTCACTTGGCCGGTCAGGTAAAATCCGCTTTCCGTGGGCACAGCGGGCTGCAATGCCTTGTCTGCCATTTCCATCACCATGGGAAATTGGCGACCAAGCTCAGCTTGAGCTTGGCGCAATTGGCCATGCAATTCCGTGCGCGCTTGTTCCAGCGATTTGCCCGCGCACATTTGATTCAAATAATTTGCCGCCTCCTGCAATGCTTCAGCAGAATAGGGGCGGGAACAATAAATGATGCGATTTTGCACCTCTTGCGCATTGACCACCAAAATCGCCAGCACGCGGTTTTCTGCCAAAGGCAAAAATTCGATATGGCGCAAACAACGCAAGGTGGGCTTAGGAATCATCACAATGCCCGCCAAATGGGTAATTTGGGCTACTAACTGTGATGCCTGCTGGAGCAGCATTTTTTCATTATCCGCTTGCCGCGCCAATTGTTGGCGCAAAGCGTCCACCTCGGCGCTGTCCAAGGGTTTAATTTGCAGTAAACTGTCAATAAATACCCGGTAGCCACGGATGGTAGGCACCCGGCCCGCCGAAGTGTGGGGCGCATGAATCAGCCCCATATCTTCCAAATCGGCCATCACATTGCGAATCGTGGCTGGGCTTAAGGGCGTGTCCATGTCGCGTGCCAACGTGCGCGACCCCACGGGCTGACCATCGCGGATATACCGATCCACCAAAATTTTCAAAACCTGCCGGGCGCGGCCCGTCTTGTCCTGATCTAGCCATGGAATTGGGTAACCGGTTGGCGCGTTAAACGTCGCGGACATAGTGTCTAGCCTGCATGAAACCCTGGATGCGAAAATAGAATATTACGGCGATTTCTGTGAAAGAATCGTTGAGTTGATGTGGGATTGGTTTGGCGGAAATAAAGAGCCTCTGCCAACAACGCGCCATGTCCAGCTTGGTGGATGGCATGAGCCAAGGATAACTGCGCATTCCGTCCTTCTTTTCCTTGCACAACCAATTGATTTTAATCGTAAACAACTCAAGTAAATAGACTGCATAAAAATGCAGAATATAGCGATTGGAGGCGGAAGGCAATGCCACATAATAGCAACAGCAAATCACAACAGAGACATACCCCAAATCGTCCATAAACCGTCCTGCCAACGCATCCTAACTCACCCAAAAACACCAACGCACAGAAGTCCGTTCTGCTGGCCAGCAGCAGCGTTGCCGAAAGGCACAAAACCTGCGCCCGATTCCGCGCTTGACCGTCTCATGGGGCGTGGCTGTGGTTCAAATTCGGATTACATGCCACAATATCACATCGGCGTCAATGCGTAAGTCCTAATTACTACTAAAGGCCTTTAATCATGAAAACCATTAAAAATACTACAGTGTATATAATCTATACCTGCTTAATCTGGTGGCAATGTATGGTTGTAGCTGTGGCTGCTGAACCGTGGGGGTATGCTTCAGTTGAGGATTTGATTGGACTTTCCCTTGATTGATGAGTTACTTCAAATTAAGATTACAACAATCGCTACAGGTAAGCAGCAATCAGCCATTTTTGCGCCGGCTAATACCACGACTATTAGTAGCGAGGATATGGAATTAATGGCTGCACTTGATGTCGATGAAGTGTTGGAAAGCGTTCCCGGTTTGCATGTGGCGAGAAATCCCATGAGTTATTACAATCCGACTTATTCCTTGGGCGGTATTGCCTCGATCTATAACCCGGAAGTGCTGGTATTGCTAAACGGTATTCCCATCAACACTTTGTATACCGGCGGGCGGATTCTGGTGGGCTATGGCGGCGGCATTCCGGTTGCCATGGTTGAGCGCATAGAGGTCATTCGCGGTTCTGGTTCCGCAGTATACGGGGCAGATGTTTCATCTGGGGTGATCAATATTGTCACCAAAACCGGCGAGGATATTGACGGCACTAAAGTCGGTGTGCGTGTCGGCAGCTATGCTCGGCAGGATGCTTGGGTGCAACATGGCGGCAGGTATCAAGGCTGGAAACTTGGGTTGAGCGTGAATTTTAGCGAAACCGAAGGTCAGGATGGCATCATTAAAAAAGAAGACGCGCAGACGCAGTATGATCGTCTCTTCAATACCCATGCTTCGCTTGCGCCCGGTGCGGTAGATTTGTCACGCAGAAATTGGGACATGGATGTCAATTTGGCGAAAAGTCACTGGAAATTTCATACCCTATTCCAACAGCGTGATAAGGTGGGTTTTGGTGCGGGTGGCGCACAGGCATTGTCTCCGGGCGTTAGCAGTAGTGAACGCACCTATCTCGACCTCAGCTATGATAATCGCTATTTTACGAACAACTGGGAATTGCTCGCACGCGCTGGTTATGCGGATGTCAGTTACCTGACCAAAGAATTTCTTGTTTTCCCGCCCGGCGCTTTTAACGGCGCGTTTCCCGAAGGTATGCGGGGCACGGTCGGCGTATCCGAACGCCATTCCTCTTTTGAATTGACCGGCAATTATAAGGGCTGGGCAAATCATTTCCTCCGCATCGGCGCAGGCTACCGCTACAATGAAATTTATGAAGTAATTGATAAGCGTAATTTCGGCGTCGATCCGTTTGGCGAAATCATTCCGCCAACGACCCGTTTAGTTGATATCAGCGGCACCTCAGCGGCGTTTTTGCCGACCGGCAACAGAAGCAGTTGGAATGTGCTTGCGCAGGATATTTGGACGCTCAACGACCAGTGGGAAATGACCTATGGCGCACGCTATTATCAGTATTCTGATTTTGGATCAACGTTTAATCCGCGTGTGGCTTTGGTGTGGAAAACCAGTAACGCGCTGACCACCAAGTTTTTATACGGTAAAACCTTCCGTCCCCCCTCTTTCCAAGAATTGTATCAAGCCAATAATCCAGTCGCACTGGGTAATCCTAACCTGAAGCCTGAAGAGATTCAAACTTACGAAATTGCTTTCGACTATCGTCCTAGCAAAAAGTGGCACATCGGACTGAGTGCGTTTGTTTATGATTTAACTAACAAGATTATTTTTGTGCCTGATGCTCAAGAGGCTAGCTACTATGCCCAAAATGCCGGTGCTCAAAAAGGCAAAGGTTTTGTGATTGAAGGCGGCTGGCAATTAGCAGAACAGTTTGTATTAACAGGAAGTTATGCGTTTCAACGGGCGACGGATCAAGACGATCATAAAGTCGCTAACGGTTCACCGCAACAAGATATTCATTTGCGTGGTGATTGGAAATTCTTACCCAATTGGCATTTAAATACGCAATTCAGTTGGATTATTGGTAGAGAACGCGCATTTAATGACCCGCGTCCTGCGCTTGATGATTATGTCAATGTTGATTTGGCGTTACACTACAAAAAATCAAAATCGCCATGGGAAGTTACGTTGGCAGTGCGTAATTTGCTTGATAGTGATATTCGTGAGCCAACCCCCGGTCCAGATGAAACAGGCATGATCAAAATTCCTTATGATTTACCGATGGCTGGAATGAATTATTTCCTAGAGTTTCGTTATCAGTTGAGTCCGTAATTCCAGCAATTCCCGCTGGGGTTCGGTCGTGATGCCACTGACTATGCCATTCAGGTTAAATACGCCGTAAAATGGTCAATTTACAACCCTGATTTTACAAGGGCTGACAACCCAGAAGGAATTGCTGATTTTACCATTTCACGGCTATTTTAAAACAGGAAGTTTAAAGCGAATTAAAGCGCACGGGTAGGCGCTTCGCGCCCCAATCTCCGGGATGTGGTGCGAATACTCCGGCGCAAGGTGCGCCGCAATGGGTACACGTGCCAGCAGAGGTGAGGTGCCAGGCGCGCAATGCATAACCATGGCGGCCAATCAATGGATGTCCGCAAGCATGGCAATAAGTGCTACCGCCGTCTTCATCCTGCACATTGCCAATGTAGGCGTAACGCACGCCGTATTGGCGGGCGATGGCGCGCGCGCGGGCCAGCGTGGCAAATGGCGTGCGCGGTTTGTCGCGCATTTTCCAAGCAGGGTGGAACGCGGTGAAATGTAGGGGCACATCTGGGCCAAGATGCTCCACCACCCACGCGGCCAGCGCGTGCAATTCTGCGTCTGTGTCATTTTCACCGGGAATGAGCAGTGTAGTAATTTCTAACCACACGTTGGTATATTTTTTTACGTATTCCAGGGTTTCCAACACCGGTTGCAAATGCGCGCCGGTGAGCCGGTAATAAAACCGTTCGCTGAACGATTTTAAGTCAATGTTGGCGGCATCCATCCAGCGGAAGAATTCTTCACGCGGCGCGGGCGAAATGTAGCCGGCGTGACGGCCACGGAACGAATGCCCAACTCACGACATGCCGCTGCGGTGTCAATGGCGTATTCGTGGAAAATCACCGGGTCGTTGTAGGTGTACGCCACGCTGGCGCACCCCAGTCGGTGTGCGGCTTGGGCAATGGCATGTGGCGGCGCGGATTCGGCCAGCGCATCCATTTCGCGCGATTTACTCACACCCCAATTCTGACAAAATCGGCACGCCAGATTGCATCCCGCAGTGCCGAACGATAACACGGGCGTGCCAGGCAGAAAATGATTCAGCGGTTTTTTTTCAATGGGGTCTACGCAAAATCCGCTGGAGCGGCCATAGCTGTGTAACACCACCTGCCCGCCCTGGTTGGCGCGCACAAAACACAAGCCTTGCTGGCCATCCTGAATACGGCATTGACGCGGGCATAGGTCGCAACTGACTCGGCGCGCGTCCAAAGTGTGCCAATAGCGAGTGGCAACAGTATGATTCACAGAAAACCTGCAAGTGGAGGGCCGTAGCTTCGCACGTACTAAGCTACGCACTGCCATTAAGTTTGGTATCTTAACGCCCTGAAAGGGCTAAATATTATAGCCCAGGGCAGCGCCCTGGGTGGCGGGTATGTTTATAACCAAGCCCTGAAGGGGCGAAATAATAGATTGACGTTCCTCATATTTCACCCTTTCAGAGCTTGGTGTTATGGGTTGCTATTTTCCCAGGGCGCGATGTACTGAGCCTGTCGAAGTATTGCCCAAGGCTCTAAATATTAGAGTTGTTCCCAAATAAAACCCACATCAGTAAAAACAATAGGTTATGA
>DYPE01000115.1 GCA_020720085.1 Dichelobacter nodosus
GTGTATGATACTAAAATATTAATTTTACCTTATCCTATAGATTGTGGCACTACCCCTCGCCCGCGCCCAGTGCGCCATCAACACCCCCGCCGCCGCCCGCGACCACTATGAATTGGCGCTGCACGGTATTTGCCAAGCGGGGCAGACGTTGTATTTATCCGAATGCCTGCTCGACTATGCCGATTTTCTGTTGGCGCAGGGCGACAGCGCCGCAGCCACGCCGCTGTTGGACGAAGCATGGAGCGTGATTGAACGCAGCGGCATGAAGTTGGATGAGGCGGATTGGTATTTGGTAAAAGGGCGAACAGACCCAAAATACCGCAAACCAGGCGAAGACTTGGCGGATAAGCTGGGCTATGCGAGTCGGTATCGGATGCGTAAATGAATTTAGCCCGCACAGCGCCGCAACGGGAATGCGTACTGCGTCGCTCCGGCGGCGCATGGGAAATAACCGGAGATTAAACATGCCCCACCTCCCACTCAGCGGCCATCTTGCTAGCTACAGCGAACAAGGTTGGGAAGGTGTCCGCGCTTGGACATTAGACACTGGCACGGGTGTGCCGGTTTTTTTGGCGGACTATTTTGGCAACACCCTTACCGTGTTTGCGCCAAACGGCGAGATTCTGTGGCAAAACCTCCTGTCGCCCTGCACGCGCTATGGTTTTCTCAAACTCCGTCGCGTTTCCGATTGGGACGGCGGCTGGTTGCCGTGCGGCGTGGAGATGGCGCGCTGGCAAGCATGGTGCGCAACGGGTTGCGCGGCTGAAATAAGTGCGCCTGTTGTTTAGGCCAGGCTGTGCAAGGCCCGCCTTGCAAAGATGAGGGTGTCATCGTATGCGGCTTCAAGTTGTGCATTGGCACCGCGTAGGCCGTTGACCACTGCGGCAGTCCATTCCATGTATTCAATCCGCCGTTGCGCGTCCCAGTGATGCGGTGGGTCGTCCACCACATCGCGCAAATTACAGAGTTTATCCGCAAGTTTAATGAGCTGGGCTGGGCGCGACAACTGCGGGGCATGGAGAATTTGCAGGCGTTTGCGTTCGGCTTTGGGCAATGATTTGTCATCGCTCACTTCGCGCACAATGGCGGCAATGTCTGCGCCAAATTGTTCATGCAATTCAATGAGGGTGGTGTCGGTATCTTCCAGCGTGTCGTGTAGCAGGGCCGCCATCAATACGCTGATTTCAACCACGCCGCCATCGATGCTCAGCGCGTGTGCCACGGCGATGGGGTGGTTGATGTATGGTGATTTAGCGCTGTTTTTGCGGCGCTGGTGGCGATGTTTGTGGGCGGCAAATTGTAATGCGCGCATCAGGCCCGTGGTATCTGTGGGATTATTCATCGCCTTGGAATAAACTTTCATGAAAGGCCTCTACATCAATAATTTCCGTTGTTTCGGGCTTGGCATTGCCCACGATAAAGGGCATTTTGACTTTACCTGCGCGGGTTTGCACCCAGCGCCACTGCACGCGCTCAGGCAGGGTATCGCCCAGCGATTTGGGATGCACTGCGTGGATGAAATCTCCCCAGATGCGCATTGCGCCATCCCCGCCCGAGAGGTTGATGGTATGATTGTTATCCTTGCCCAGCCACACCACGGCAAGCAAATCGCTGCTGTAGCCAGCAAACCAACTGTCGCGGAAATTGTTGGTGGTGCCAGTTTTGCCCGCCACCACCAGCTCGGGCGGCAATTGAGTTTGCGCCACGCGGCGGCCTGTGCCGTCGCGCACCGCTTCTTGCAGGGCGTGGTTGAGCAAAAAAATGGGCGCTGCGTCAAAGCTTTGTTCCACAGATAAAGAATAGCGGTTCAGCGGTTTGCCATCATGCGTGAGCACATTACGAATGGCGCGCAACGGCACGCGAAAGCCGCTACAGGCAATGGTTTGATACATTTGCGTGACTTCAATTGGCGACAGCGAGATCCCGCCCAATAGCATGGAGGGATATACGGGAAATTCACGCTGTATGCCCAAGCGGCGCAGCACGTCGCGCACACTGTCCAGGCCCAAATCCAACCCCAGATGTACCGTGGCGAGATTGTAGGAATTGGCCAGTGCCGTGTGTAGCGCTACCGGGCCATGGGTTTTGCCATCATAGTTCTGCGGTGACCAAACACGCCCGGTTTGCTTGTCCTTCCATTCCACTGGGCTGTCGTTGAGCGCAGTGGTCAGGGAATATTCACGGTTACGTTCCAAAGCGGCTAAGTACACAGCGGGCTTGACGATAGAGCCTATGGGACGTTGTGAATCCAGCGCACGGTTGAAGCCGTCGTAACGGGTGTTGCGTCCCCCCAGCAGGCCCAGCACTTCGCCACTTTCCGTGCTGGTTACCACCATGGAGCCTTGTACATTGCGCAGGCCATTGTCTTTTTCCAATTGCTTGATTTGGGTGGTCAGCGATTGTTCCGCCTGGCGTTGAATGAAGGGGTCTAAGGTTGTAAACACTTGCAAGCCTTCTGACTGCAAATCTTCTTCGCGGTAATCCTCGCGCAATTGGCGGCGCACCAATTCCAGAAAACTGGGGTACGGTGAGATGCTTAATGGCCGCTCCGGGGTAACGTTTAACGGCGCTTGTTTAGCATCTTCCGCTTCGGCTGGGCTGATCACACCTTGTTGTGCCATTAAATCCAGCACCAGCGAGCGCCGCTTCCAGGCGCGGTCAGGGTATTTGCGCGGATTGTAAAACGACGCTGCGCGTGCCATGCCAACCAGTAGCGCAATTTCTGGCAATTTGAGTTGGTGTACAGGCCGGTTAAAATAAAACCACGATCCCAAGCCGATGCCATGAATAGACAAGCTGCCATCTTGGCCCAAATAGACTTCATTGAGGTAAGCTTCTAAAATTTGATCTTTTTCATAGTGCCACTCCAGCAGCAGCGCCATGAGCGCTTCATTGATTTTGCGCTTAAGCGTACGTTCTGGGGATAGAAAATAGTTTTTTACCAACTGCTGGGTAAGTGTGCTGCCGCCCTGCACCATTTCGCCAGCGCGGAAATTTTCCAGTGTAGCGCGCACAATGGCGCGCACGCTCAGGCCCATGTGCTCATAAAAATTGCGATCTTCGATTGAAGTCAAGGCTTTAATCAGCAAGGGTGGAATTTCGCCCATTTGCACCAACATGCGATCTTCGTTGTGGCTGGGATAAATTTTGCCAATCAGTTGCGGGTCGAGCCGTAGCAATGCCAGCGACTGACGATTTTGTAAGTCTGCCAGTTGTGTTACACCTTCTTCTTGCTTAAAACGCACGCGGATTTCTCGGCTAGGCTCTTGCCCGTCCCAGAAAGAAAACTGCCGGGTTTTGATATAAAAATCATTTCCCTGCTTATAGTAATCACCTTCTTCCACCAACGGGTTGGCCTCGCGGTAATTCAGCGCTGCCAACTCTGTGGCAAACTCGCCGGGATTCAGGCGCATGGTCGGGTAAACTTCCAGCGGGCGGGCGTATACGCGCGCAGGCAAAGCCCAACGCTTGCCTTCAAACTGTGTACGCACTTGCTTGTCTAAGACTTGAATGTGCAGCAGAAGAGGAATAAATAATACCACCGCCAATAGCCAGCGTAGTTTACCGGCAAACCAGGCTTGGCGGGCTGGCGGTTGGTGGTGCAGTTGCGTGCGTCGCCGGTATCCCTGCTCCGGGGTGCGCTTGAGGGGTTGTGGCATCTTGCTAAAATTTCCTTATTAAAATCATAATAATAAATCAATAAATTCCATTTTACTTTGAGATTGTAAGTTTGTTAATTGATTTTAATGAAATCTTTATGCAAAGGATACACCAAAACCGGGGAGATAGGCCAGCATCGCGTTATCTCTTTGTCTACCAACCCATCGTGCACGAGCCAGTGGCCACTGGCCTTCTGGCAGAGGATTTTTGGTCTAGGCGGTTCCTTTTTATCAAAATCATGGCCGGGGCGGCGTATAATAAAACCTTTTAATGATACGCTGGAAGAGATTGCGCCCCTCTGGCCATCATGCCGTAATAAGACGGCTGAATTTTTTAGTGAAATGAATGAGGAGGATGGCTTATGAAACAGCAAGATGCGTCTACAGCGGCAGTGTTCCTGCAACGGCTGCGTTCCTGCAACGGCAGCGTTCCTGCCAACGGCAGTGTTCCTGCCCCAATGACGAAACTTTTGCGTCTACTCACGCTATGCAAACAGGCGGCCATTACATTACTCGCAGCCGGGCTGGCGCTGGGCATGGGATTGGCTCATGCCCAACCCGGCTCGGTCTCAGCGGTCAGTGCGCTGTTGCGCGAGTCCAAAGACTACTATAACAATAAGCAATACGAAAAATCCGCCGCCTCGCTGGAGCGTGCGCTGCGCATTGAACCGCGCAACGCTGTGCTGTGGCACAACTTGGCTGGCGTGCGCTTGCAGCAGGAAGACTGGGCGCGCGCTGCCAGCTTGGCGGCTAAATCCAACTCGCTTGCCACCAACGACCGCACGGTGCGCATTCGCAACTGGATTGTGATTGCGTTGGCATGTGAAGGATTAAACGACGCCAGTTGCGCCAAGGAAGCGCGGCGGCGAGCCAAAGCGCTGACCGGACGCTCATAACTTTCTGCTGCATTCTTTTTTTTAACCGCACCAACCACAGGATCACTCATGCTGCAAATCACTTTGCCTGACATTGGTAATTTCAAAAATGTGCCTGTTATCGAACTTCCCGTTACAGTGGGCGATGTTATTGATAAAGAAAGCACAATCGTTATTTTGGAAAGCGACAAGGCTACCTTGGAAATCCCCAGCCCCGCCGCTGGTACGGTGATGGAAATGCTGGTAAAACCTGGCGACCGCGTATCGCAAGGCAGCCCCTTGCTCATGCTGGCAGAACATGCGGCGGCATCCAATCCGCCTCCATCCCAAGCCATGCCGCCTGCGGCACCCGCAGAGACGACAGACGTAATAGAAGCCGAAGTGGTGGTGCTGGGGGCTGGGCCGGGCGGTTACACCGCAGCGTTCCGCGCAGCGGATTTGGGCAAAAAAGTGGTACTGGTCGAACGCGGCCCCACCTTGGGCGGCGTGTGCCTAAACGTAGGCTGCATTCCTTCCAAAGCCTTGCTGCACGCCGCGCACGTGATTCACGAAGCGCACGCCATGGCGCGCGCTGGCATCGACTTTGGCCCGCCATCTGTCGATTTGGACAAATTGCGCGCCTGGAAGGAGGGCGTGATTCACAAACTCACCGCTGGCCTGGCGCAGTTGGCGGCCAAGCGCAAAGTACAGGTGATTCGCGGCGAAGGCCAATTTACCTCGCCCCATGAATTGACCGTGCGTGGCGAATCCAGCACCACGCAGGTGCGGTTTCAGCACGCCATTATCGCGGCAGGATCGCGGCCTGTGGAAATTCCCAGCTTTCCACACAGCGACCCGCGTCTGCTGGATTCCACTGGCGCATTGGCGCTGGCGGATGTGCCTACGCGCTTACTGATCATCGGCGGCGGCATCATTGGCCTGGAAATGGCCACCGTATACCACGCGCTGGGCAGCCGCGTCAGTGTGGTGGAATGGCTGGACAGCCTGGTGCCTGGCTGCGACAAGGATTTGGCGCGTCCCTTAGAAAAACGCTTGCGGGGTCAATATGAAGCGATTTGGCTCAAAACCAAGGTCAGTGCCATTGAGGCAGTAGCTGAAGGATTGCGCGTTGAATTTGAAGGAGAAAAGGCGCCGCAGCCGCAGGTATTCGACCGCGTGCTGGTGGCGGTAGGGCGGCGGCCCAATGGCGCGTTGATTGGTGCCGAGCACGCGGGCGTGCATGTGGACGAACGCGGATTTATTGCAGTGGACAAGCAAATGCGCACCCAAGTGCCGCACATTTTCGCCATTGGCGACATCGTGGGTCAGCCCATGCTCGCGCACAAAGCCGTGCATGAAGCCAAGGTTGCCGCTGAAGTCATTGCCGGACACAAAGTCTATTTCGACGCGCAAACCATCCCCAGCGTGGCGTATACCGATCCGGAAATCGCCTGGATGGGCGTGACTGAGGAACAAGCCAAAGCGCAAGGGCTGACATATGAAAAAGGCGTATTTCCCTGGGCCGCCAGTGGCCGTTCGCTGAGCCTGGGCCGCGACGAGGGCCTGACCAAACTGCTGTTTGACCGCACCAGCAAACGCCTCATCGGCGCGGGCATTGTTGGGCCGAATGCAGGCGAATTGATTGCCGAACTGGTGCTGGCCCTAGAAATGGGCGCGGAAGCGGAGGATTTAGAACTCATCATCCACCCCCACCCCACCTTATCGGAAAGCGTTGGCCTGGCAGCGGAAATGGCGCTGGGTACCATCACTGATCTATTCGTGCCGCGCAAAACGCCGTGGTAATGGACGCACCTGCAACCAATACAAGGAGAACCCTCAGCGTGGAACAACGCCAGGCACAGGAACTCATTCAAATTATTGCCAAAGCGCCCTTGCCTGGCCAAGTGAAAACCCGCCTGGTGCCCATGCTGGGCGCAGGCGAAGCCAGCGAGTTATACCAACAAATGGTGGAGCAGGTGCTTACGCAAGCAGTGGCAACCCGCCCCGTGCAATTGTGGTGCGCGCCAGACAGCAGCCACCCGTTTTTCCAAGCCTGCCGCGCCCGTTTTGGTGTGGAATTGCGCACCCAGCCCCCTGGCGATTTGGGCGAACGGATGCGCGCCGCGCTGCAAACCGGGCTGGCCGAAGCCGAGCGCGTGGTGCTGGTGGGCAGCGACTGCCCTGGCATCACTACTGAATATCTAAACCAAGCCTTTGACGCCCTGCGCCAGCGCGAAGTGGTCATCGGCCCGGCAGAAGACGGCGGTTACGTGCTGATTGGCATGACCCGCCTCATTCCTGCCGTGTTTCACGGCATTCCCTGGAGCACGGGCTTGGTGCGCGAACGCACGGAAGCGATTTTGCAAACTGAGCGCGTGGATTATCAACTGCTCAGCCTACTATGGGACGTGGATCGCCCCAAAGACCTGCGCCGCTGGCGCGCTTGGCCGTCTTAGCCGCAGTCAAACGAAACCGTACCTTAAATGCGGGGTACACACCTGGAATAAATTGTGCTTAGCAACGCGGCGGTTGCCTATTCATCCGCGTTGCCTCGTTCCCTTGCGGATCGTAGTATGAGGGGATAGGTAGTTACAATTTTTTTCGTTATAATCCACGATTTTTGGATTATCTTAAAAATGGGGCCGAATCATGGCTGAATTAGAACTAACATCGCCTTTTCCACCATACGAGCTTAGTGAAGGCGAAGAATACATGAGTCCAGGGCAACTGGAGCACTTCCGTGGCATCCTACTGAGCTGGAAAAGACAATTGTTGCAGGAAATCGAGCGCACGTTGCACCACATGCAAGATGAAGTGGCGAACTATCCTGATCCCAATGACCGCGCTTCGCAAGAAGCGGATTTTACGCTGGAATTGCGTGCCCGTGACCGCGAACGCAAGCTAATCAAAAAAATCGAAGAAGCGCTGGCGCGCATTGATTCTGGCGATTATGGCTATTGCGAAGCCTGTGGCGTGGAAGTTGGCTTGCGCCGCCTGGAAGCGCGGCCCACTGCGTCTAAGTGCATTCATTGCAAGGAATTAGACGAAATCCGCGAAAAACAAATGCTCTAAGACACCTGTTGCCTTAAATTTGCTGGGTTGTAGGGGCATCCCTTGTGGATGCCCTGAGTGCACACGGAACACGTTCAGGTCAAGAATTGCGCCCTTGTGGATACTCCTGAGGGCACCCACAAGGGGTGCCCCTACGATGCTACGCCAGCGTTCCTGGTCTATGGCTGATAGCGCAATGTCACATACAGCCCGCGCCCTGGTTGATTATAAAATGCAGCAGTTTCATAGCTTTTATCCAACACATTTTCCAGGCGCGCCTGCACGCGCCAGGCTGGAGACAGACGGTATTCCATCTGCATATCCACGAGCGCATATCCGCCCAGTACGGTCGTATTGGCCAAATCATCAAACCGGCGGCCCGCCGTGCGCACGCTTGCGCCTAGGCTGTATTGGCCCCAAGCACGATCCACGCGCAACTCGCCGTTGATGCGCGCACGGCGTGGCAATAATTTGCCATGATTGGCATCAGCGGACTGATTACGCGGGTCTTGCCAAGTGAAATTGGCATGAAGTTGCCACGCGCCAATCGGCAGCGCCAGCTCCGCTTCCATACCGCGAATACGCGCTTGGTGAATATTGTTGGGCGCGTTGATCGCGGCATCGTGAGCAATTAAATCCTCCACCCGCGTTTCATGGCCGCTCACCGCCCAAGTGCAACGCTTGTGTTCCGGGTCTTGGCCAAGGCGGCCGCTCAGGCGGATTTCTAAGCTATTTGCCTGTTCGGGTTGCAAATGGGGGTTGCCATAGTTGGGATAATACAATTCATTAAACGACGGCGCTTTGAACGCCGTGCCATACGCAGCGCTTACGCGCACATGCTCACCCAGCGCGGTTCCCCACGCCACATGGCCGGTGGTATGTCCGCCGAATGACTCGTTGTCGTCATGACGTGCAGAAAATTGCACCTCATGGCCATTAATTTCCCCCTGATATTGGCCAAATCCGCCGTGGTTCGCGCGTGAGGTGATGGCATATTCGGCAGTGCTGTCTACACGGTCGCGCCGCCAGTCCGCGCCCACGGTGAACAGATGATCCGCGCCCCAGGCAATGTCGTTTTGCCACGACACGCTGTCGCGCGCGCTGTTAAAGCGGCTACCAAACACGCCATTGGCAAAATCATCGGATTTGTCCTGATTTTGTCCTGCCATCAACGCCATCTGCCAATCCTCGGCTACGGCAAAACGCAGATTTGCGCCCAAAATTTGCTGCATAGCAATGGCTTGATTGCCGAAACTGCCGTCGTATTCCGTGTCGCTGCGCACGCGCAGCGCGTGGGCATCGATTTCTACGCCATTGGCAAAACGGTAGCCCGCGCGCAATGCGCCCGCCAACGCACGGTAGCCATCGCGGTCTGGCTCAAAGGTATAACAACCTGCGCCATTAGGAAACGGCTTACCATTGCAAGCGTTGAACCCGCCCGTGTCCTGGCCGCTGAGGCTTACGCTAAAATGACCGCGCGCATTGCCGCCGGAGAATCCCGCCGCAGCGCTGGCCGAGTCGTGTGCGCCGCCGCTGATGCTGAAAAATGGCTTATTTTGTTGCCCGCCGCGACGGGTGAAAATCTGCACCACACCGCCAATGGCTTCAGAACCATACAAACTTGAGCGCGGGCCACGCACAATTTCGATGCGCTCGATTTGTTCCACCGGAATATGCTGAAAAGCCGCAGCGCCGGTGGTGACGGAACCCATGTTGATGCCATCCACCAGCACCAACACATGGTCTGCCTCACTGCCACGAATCATCAGCGAGGTGACTTTGCCTGCCCCGCCGCTGTTGTCAATGTCCACACCCGGCACGCTTTGCAGCAACTCCTGAATAGACAACGGCTGGCGTCGCTCAATGTCGGCGCGAGTGATTACGCTGACTGCGGCCAAGGTTTCGTCCACTGTGCGTGCGGTGCGCGTGGCGGTAACCACCAGTGGTTCCAATTCATTGGCCTGTGCAGCGTGAAAGGGGGGGAATAGCAACGTTACAGCGGAAGTGACTGAAAAAATGGATTTGTACATGATGTGAATTTCCTCGAAATGCGCCCACCCGGCGCGTATAGCAGCATAAAAACAGCGGCGGTGAGGAGGAAAGACACAGAAACAGAAATATAGAAAAAAGGCAATAAATGAAAAGGGCCTTAGTCCCAGCATCGCCCTCCGCAACGCCAACGCATGGCAGCAGGCCGGTCTCCGGACTCGCGAGCGGCGGCGCACATATGCGCGCACCCAGCGGATCGCCTTCCCGCGCTACGCCCGTGTTCCGGGCCATGGCGCAGTGGCATGTGATCCGCCGCAACTCGCTTACCGTTGCGGGGGCAGTGCCGGGTTTGTTGCGGGGCTAGATGTAGCCATGAACGCACCGGCTTCCCGTTTCACCCCTTGGACAAAGCCCAAGGGACACCTGAAGCAAGGCGGGATAGTACAAGGTTTGCTAAGTCTGCGCAACGTGC
>DYPE01000116.1 GCA_020720085.1 Dichelobacter nodosus
TCATCCAGTTTCTTTTCTACATTCGCCATTTTTTCTTCCATTACTTGGCGGTGTTGTTGCACGTTGGCCATCATGGGGCCAGGCGGCATACCGTGGCGACCCGGGCCACCCGCAGAAGCGCCCCAGGGGCCGCCGGGCATCATGGCATTTTGACGGCCCATGTCAGGCATACCCATGCCGCGCATTTTTTCCATGTGCTCGTTCATGGCATTGCTGTGCTCTTCCATCATTTTTTGGCGTTCTGCTTCATTGGCTTGCTGCATTTTTTGCCATCTTTCCTGTTCAGCCTTCATAAAAGCTTCGCGCTCCTTACGGATGGCTTCAAAATCTGGCGCAGCAGGCGGGGTCATCCCAGCGTTACCAGGATATGCAGGCATTTCTGGCATAGCCATCGCAGGTGCTTCTGGCATGGCAGGCGGGACTGGCATCGCAGGTGGCGCAGGCATGGCAGGCACGGCGGCAGGTGCTGGCTGGGCAGCAGCGGGTGGCGTGGCGGCCCACGCAGCAGAACTGCCTATGGCGAGTGCAATGAATAAAGGTAACGTTAGCTTTTTCACAATGAGTCTCCTTAACAGCGATGAATAACCGAGTCTATAACAATGAAAATAATTTCTGCCATCGGCAAGATAAACGCGGTAATGGCGAAGCGGTGGTAAGACGATTTACCATGGCCGTGAAGCGCCCGCGTGGACAGTATTTTAACCAGGCGGTTTTGATGGTACCCGTCAGCGGTAGGCGCACTGGTATTTTTTTCCTGACCATGATGACAGCACGCGGTAAAATGCCTGGATTTTATGAATATGTCAAATATAATTCTTTAGCTTGCGCTTTCACCGTTATCAGGCAGTTGGAGCGGCAATATTCTTTATACAGAGTAGATTGATTAACAAAAATTTTCTGGGAGGCGGAATACGGTGTTTTCTGGTTCGCCAGCCAAGGTATGCACCTGCGCCACCCCCAGCGCGCGTAGGCGTTCAATGACGCCTTCCACCAGCACTTCGGGCGCAGAGGCACCCGCAGTAATGCCAATTTTTTCTACGCCATCTAGCCATTCTGATTGAACTTCATCTGCATTTTCAATTAAATGCGCCTGGCATCCAGCGTAGCGCGCCACTTCGCACAAGCGGTTTGAATTGGAACTGTTGGCAGAACCGACTACCAGCACTACATTACATTGTGCGGCTAGGGCGCGCACCGCATTTTGGCGATTTTGCGTGGCATAGCAAATGTCCTTAACATCCGGGCCTTGGATGGTGGGAAAGCGTGCGGCCAAGGCGTCCAGAATGGCGCGGGTGTCGTCCAGGCTCAAAGTGGTTTGCGTGACATAGGCCAAGCGGCTGGGATCGTGTGGCAGCAAGCGCGCCACCGCGTCCACACCGCCCACCACGGCTGCCGGGCTGTCTAATTGACCCCGGGTGCCCTCCACTTCTGGATGGCCTTGGTGGCCAATGATGAGCACTTCCAAGCCTTGCTCTTGATAGCGCCGCGCTTGATTATGCACTTTGGTGACCAGTGGGCAGGCGGCGTCGGTAATTTGTAGATTCCGCGCCAACGCTTGTGCCACCACCGCCCGGCTGACGCCGTGGGCGCTGAATACGCAGTGGGCGTGTTGCGGCACAGCGTCGAGATCATCCACAAAAATAGCTCCCTTTTCGCGCAACTGGTTGACCACATAGCGGTTATGCACAATTTCGTGATACACGTACACGGGGGCACCGAATTTTTGCAAGGCGCGCTCTACGATTTCTATCGCGCGCACCACGCCCGCACAAAATCCGCGCGGTTGGGCAAGAATGGCTTCCATGCGACTATAACCGCAATTCGGCAATGGCCGCGACCACCGGGCTAAGCACTTCGCCACCCAGCTTGTCCGCATATTTCTCTGCCAATTCTGGCGTCAACATACGATAAATGACTTCTGCGCGCACCATTTTGGCGTTTTGTGCAGGCGCAAGAAAGCGAATTTCACGGGTTTCACGCGGTTTTAAGCGGTTATCGCGCACCACTTGCGTGGCACGAAATGGACTGGTCGGATGGTTTAATTCCAGCCGGAACACCGCAGCCGGGTCTTCCCGCTCTTGCACCGGATAGGTGGAAAAATTGCTCCATATCGGCGTATCCGTTTGATCATACACGCTAACACGCAAATAGGCATTGCGAAATGGCGAACCGGTGGGAAACCCATGCGGCAGCATATTTTCCACCTGTGCGACGATTTGCAGCTTGCCTTCTGGTGCTGGCTGCGTCTGCAACGTCATCACCAGCGCACGGCTGACCATGGTTTCGCTCTTGCCGCCACGCATACCATGATCAGTGGAATCATTGGTTTTAGGCATGTGGCAAGATTGGCAGGTAACCGGCTCGCCTATGCTTTGATACTCCACGCCAGTAGAACATACAGGCGTGTTAGGTGCAGTTTCCATTTTGCCATGGCAGCCCAGGCACACCCGACTGGTACGCAGGTTTTTCTGATTGGGTGCCATGGGCAACGCATGGTCGGCATCGCGTCCTTCATCCAAATAACGGCCTGAAGGCGATTGCAAATGCGTGCTAGAAACTTCATAAGCATGAATACCTACCAAAGGTTTGCCATCACTGCCCGTCAAGCCCTTAAAATTTTGTAGGGTATGGCAAGTCACGCAGTTGACGCCTTCAGCGTAATTGAATTGATCCAGCTTGGTTTTGCCATCTTTAACTGCATTAGGGGCATGACAATTCAAGCACATCGGATATTGGCCATGAATTTTTTGCTCTTCTTGCGTTGGATTTGCGCCCAATTCTTGGTAAAAATCGCGCACCAGCAAATTGGTTAACGGCGATGATGCAGCGTGGCTGGAACCTTTCCATTGCGCAAACACATCATCATGGCAGCGCGCCGAAGCGCACGAATTGGCCGAAAGATGGTGCGGATTGGTACGCGCATCTTTGGCCCAGGCGGTGGTAGTGGAAGTAAAAACAATTAAAATCAATGCGATATAGTAAGCGAGCCGCATAATATTATGTTCCCTTAAGCGTTGCATAGCGTATGATAGTGATTTTTCAGGCCGCAGGTTGCCTCTTGGCCTATTCAAAAGTGTAGCAAAAATCTACAAAAACGGGCGATCCATTTTTGTACAATAGGCACAGCGCACTGCACGCCGGAGTATAATGCGCGTTTTCTCTGTTTAATTATAAGGAGTCCGTATGCAAGGCTTAACTGTACCGAATTCCGCCCTGGCCATTGCCGGGTGCATTGCGTTTGCTGAAAAACCCGAAGGTTATCCGATCATTCATATCACCACCCCTGCTGCCACAGCCACAGTGGCCTTGCAAGGCGCACATGCCATGACATTTCAACCCCATGGCCAACAGCCCGTGTTGTGGCTCAGTGAAGAGGCAAAATTCGCGCCTGGTAAATCCGTTCGTGGCGGCGTTCCCGTGTGCTGGCCCTGGTTTGGCCCGCACGCACAAGACCCAGCCAAACCTGGCCATGGTCATGCGCGTACTGTGCCTTGGCAATTGCGGGAAACCCGGCAATTAGAAAATGGCGCAGCGCAATTAACCCTGGAGTTGCTTGAAACCGCACAAACCCAGGCGCTATGGCCCTTTGCCACGCCAGCCCAGCTCCGCGTCACCGTGGCGGATAGCTTAACGGTCGAGCTGCTGACCCGCAATACCAGCGCGCAACCGGTTACCATCGGCGAGGCGCTACACACGTATTTTGCAGTAAGCGACATTGGCGCGGTGCGCATTGTGGGCCTAGACGGCAGCGCGTTTTATGATAAAACCGACAATATGGCACGCAAAATCCAGCAAGGCAATGTGCGCATTGACGAAGAAATGGATCGCGTATACGTGGACACCCGCGCCGAATGCGTGATCGAAGATAGCGGCTGGCAACGGCGCATTGTAATCACCAAGGAAAACAGCCAATCCACCGTGATTTGGAATCCCTGGGCGGAAAAAGCCGCCAAAATGGGCGATTTTGGCGGCCCAGAGGGCTACCGCCGCATGGTCTGCGTAGAAAGCGGCAACGCGATGGAGAATGCAGTAGTGATTCCGCCTGACGGCGAGCATCGTATGATGGTGAATTACCGCGTGGAAACGCTAGGCGGTTAGTACACTCGCACACAATCATCTTGGGTTGGGTGTGGTTGTTACCGGTTTGTGGGGAGGATAGCCGTTGTGGTTTATCCCCCATTTCTACTATGGAAATGGGGCGGCGGGAATTGGACACCTCTAACAACCCTCTTTGCGGGCTAATTTTTGGCTTGGAAACCCGCATTTTTTCGTGATCGGGGAGGAGTCTTTAGAGGTGGCCTATAAGAATATTGAGTGGACACTAGCACCCGTTTGAGGCGGTTATTTTTGTCCACCAACCATGATGTAGGAAAATCGGTGTTCGCGTTCGTCTGACGGCAAATCCAGATAGGCTTAGGACTTGCTAAACAACAATAGGCTGCCGCCTGCCACGTTCTCGTCCACCGCAAATTCGGCGATGCGCGTAAAGCCCAGCGCGTGTAAGCGCTCGGCTAACGCCTCTGGTGTATCTGGATAAACAGAGGCAGTGCCAAGACCCGGAACACGGGCGTCATTGCCCCCATCTGCGCCCAATTCCTGGGGAATGCCTTGGCTGTCTGTTGCGGTTACGAACGATTCAAATAATAAAAATCCTTGGCCAAGGCGGGCCAGCGCATCCACCTGCTCGCGCCAGGTTTGGCAAAATTGCACGGTTTTATCGAAAATAATCAAATCCAGCGGCGCGCCAGTGGCTACGAACTCGGCCACATCGTTGTGAAAGGCAAGACGTGCGTTGGGCGCGAAAAATCCCGGTTGATGTTGCTGCGCGAGCAATTCCTCACCCACTTGGCACAGATCAGGTAGGGTAATTTGGGTAAACTCCACCCGTTGCCGCGCTTCTTCATCCAATTGCTGCACCGTAATGGGGTACAATTCGCCCACCCCAGCGCCCCAGGCAGCAACACGCAAATGTTGCGGGTGATTTTGTAGGGCCAAGGCCGCAACAAAAGGCAGCAAATGGCCGATGGGGTATTCCTCTGGGATTATAGTGTTACCCGAAGCATGGGCACCATTTTGGTCAGCAATAAACACCGCATGAATTTGCGGCACAATGGTGGTTAGTAAATGCTGCTGCCAGTCAGGTGTGGCAAACGGTTCCCAGCCCGGAACACGGGCGTTACCCGGAACACGGGCGTTACCCGGAACTCGGGCGTTGTCGGACGCTTGCACGTGTTGCGCCGCTTCTGCGGCTTCCAGTTGTTTTTTGAGCAGTTCCTTGCGTTGTTCACGCTCTTGCCGCGCCAGTTCTTGCTCATGCTGCTCATGGCTGCGGATGCCCGTTTGCAGCGGCGCGGGGAAGTCTTGAAAAACATCTTTTACCCGTTGTGAAATCAGCAAGTAAACAATGACATTAAGATTCAGGTAGCCCACAATCAGCCAATCCACGCCAATGGTGCGATGCCCCATCAGCGCATGCACGCCCAGCACCAAGCTCTCCGCGACCGTGGCGGTCAGCAACAATGTGCGGCCATTGCGCCAAATCCAGCGTTCCAGTTGCCGCGCCTCGGGCAGGCGTCGGGCAATTGCCACAATGAGCACGAGCAACGAGGGCATGGCGCAGAGCAATAGCCAAATATCCACTTTGGCCACATCAAGTTGATCTAGAAACGCGCGCATGGTGTCCATGCGCGGCACATTGGGCAGCAGGATAATGAGCGGGTATTTGGTGGAATATAACAAAACCGCTTGCAGTAAAAAGGGAATTTTCAGCACTTGGTATTTGTTATAGTCTTCTGGCGTGTAAACGCCTGTGTTCCGGGCAACGCCCGTGTTCCGGGCTTGGTTGTGCTGCTGGGCAGACATACAATTTTCCTAACAAGATAAAGTAGGGGCGGTGGTTTATCCCCGCCCAATTTTCCTAACAAGTAGGGGCGGTGGTTTATCCCCGCCCAATTTTCCTAACAAGTAGAGGCTGGTTTACCCCCGCCAGGACGTATAATTTTTACAAATATTGGCGCACACCCAGCTTGGCTGCCACGGTGGTGGTGGCCAAGGTGTCGCGCAAACGGCGCAGATTAGCATCCACGCTGGCGCGGCTGTTTTCGGCGTGCCACAAATGAATTACCGGCGCGGCAAAGCGGCCCTCTTTGCGCGTCACGCCAGCGCGGATCAGGCGCGCGGCCAAATCCGCGTCCTCGTGGCCCCAGCCTTGGTAGGCCTCGTCAAAGCCATTGATGCGCAATAAATCATTCCGCCACACGCCGAGATTGCAGGTTTTCACGCCTTGCCAGGCGTGCGGGCGCAATTTGCGCAACGGCCCCAGCGGCAGGCGCGCCAACGACGTTAAGCGATTGACACCGCGCCATGCCCATAGCCAGCGCCAGCCGTGCCATTGCCACACTGGCAGCGCGTGCTGTGTGATTTCAGCGGTGAATTTTGCCGTGCACAGCAGGCGGTTGCCCGCCACAAACCAACCAGGTTCGGCCAATTGGCAGTGGCGCGCCACAAATGGGCGCGGCGGGATGCAGTCGCCGTCCAGAAAGATGATGTAGTCGCCCGTGGTTTGCGCCAATGCCAGGTTGCGCGCGCGCGCGGCACGGAAGCCGTCGTCGGGTTGCCACACATGGCGCAAGGGATACGGGGTGGCCATTTCGCGTAGCAAGCGCGCGGTATCCGCACCAGAACCATCGTCCGCCACGTACACTCTAAAGCCGGTCACGCTTTGCTCGGCCAACGCGCGCAAGCACAAGGCCAGTGCATCGGGGCGGTTGTACGTGGTGACAATCAGGTTGACGCGGGCGGGATCGATCATGGCTTAATGTTCGCGCGTGGCGAGAAAACGGATTTTGGGCCAGCGTTCTTGCATCAACTGCAAATTCACCCGGGTGGGCGCGATGTAGGTAAGATTGCCCGCGTTATCCAGCGCCAGGTTGTCATACGCTTTCACCTTGAATTCCTCTATCATTTTGGCGTCTGCGCATTCCACCCAGCGTGCGGTGGCGACCTGTACCGCCTCAAATACGCATTCCACACTGTATTCAAATTTGAGCCGCCACGCGGCTACGTCGAATTGTAAAATACCCACCACGCCTAGAATCAAGTCATTGCTTGCCAATGGACGGAATAATTGCGTCGCGCCCTCCTCGCTCAATTGGCTTAAGCCTTTTAACAGCGCCTTCATGCGCAAAGGGTCACGCAACACCGCACGG
Source organism: Dichelobacter nodosus (assembly GCA_020720085.1). Taxonomy (GTDB): domain Bacteria; phylum Pseudomonadota; class Gammaproteobacteria; order Beggiatoales; family Beggiatoaceae; genus DYPE01. Next base: position 7,209 of record DYPE01000116.1, read on the forward strand.
CGGAACAATTCCGGCGCAAAATGCGGAATGCCGGTGAATTTCAGCGTTTCGCCCTGGCTGAACGTATCGCCGATCTGGATTGCGCCGTGGTTGTGCAGGCCAATGATGTCGCCTGCAAACGCCTCCTCGGTGTGCTCGCGCTCGCCCGCCATAAACGTCAGCGCATTGCTGATTTGCACGGTTTTGCCGGTGCGCGCATGGAAGAGTTTCATGCCCTTGCTGTATTGGCCAGAACACACGCGCAAAAAGGCGATGCGATCATGGTGGGCGGGGTCCATATTGGCTTGAATTTTGAAGACAAATCCGCTGAACTTGCTTTCGTCGGGCTGCACTTCGCGCTCGCGCGCAGTGCGCGGGCGCGGCGGCGGTGCGTAGTCAATAAAACTATCGAGCATGGCCTGCACGCCAAAATTATTGATGGCAGAGCCAAAAAATACCGGCGTGAGGTGTCCGGCTAAAAAGGCTTCGCGGTCAAATTCATGGCTTGCGCCCAATACCAACTCGATTTCATCGCGGAAGCGTTGCACGCCAGACGACCCCAGCAATTGCGCCAAATGCGGGTGATCCAAGCTGGGTAGCACCTCGGCCTCAATGGCTTCTTCGTTGTGGCCTGCTTGATACAAAGACACCGCACCGCTGGCAAAATGGTACACACCTTTGAAATCGCGGCCCATGCCCAATGGCCAGGTAACCGGTGCGCAGCGGATTTTGAGCACATCCTCGATTTCATCAAGCAGTTCAATCGGTTCCCGGCCTTCGCGGTCGAGTTTGTTGATGAAAGTGACAATGGGCGTGGCGCGCAAGCGACACACTTCTAACAGTTTGATGGTGCGTTCTTCCACGCCTTTCACGCAGTCAATCACCATCAGCGCCGAGTCCACGGCGGTCAGCGTGCGGTACGTATCTTCGGAGAAGTCGCCGTGGCCAGGGGTGTCGAGCAGGTTGATGACTTTATCGCGGTATTCAAACTGCATGACCGAAGAAGTGACCGAAATGCCGCGCTCTTTTTCCAGCTCCATCCAGTCGGAAGTGGCGTAGCGCGCGGCCTTGCGGCTTTTTACGGTGCCTGCCATCTGAATTGCGCCGCCGAACAGCAACAATTTTTCCGTCAGCGTGGTTTTTCCGGCATCAGGATGAGAGATGATGGCAAAGGTTCGGCGTTTGTTAAGCTCAATGTACTGCCTGTCCATGCGCGCGTCCGTGGTGGCTTTATTTCGCGGTTTGTGCTGGCGCTTGGCCCGCAGCGAGAACCATCTGCGTGGTGGCGGGCGCGTCGAGCAAACTGAGCAGACGCCAATCATCTGCTTCCAGCAAAATATGCCACTGACCGCGCGTCAGCGGAGGCAGTGGCGCACGGTACATACCCGCTGCACCGGTGGCGGTGAAGGTTGCCACATGATCCTGGCCCGCACGAGTGGGGTGCATGAATTGGGCCTGCACTTGCTGCGGCAACGGGTAATCCGGGTTGGCAGACAACTGTACCTGAGCAGTATGGGTTTCCCAGTTCAATTGCGCCACAGCTTGTAATCCCAGACGCACCGCCGCGTCGTCACGTGCGAGCACCTGATTGATCATTTTGCCGTTTTTATAGTAATCATCCGTAACCAAGCCGTCGTTGGAAACATAGGCCAGGCGGATGGTGACTATACCTGCCACCACGGCCAGGGCAGGGAAGAAAATTACCATCCACACGTAAAATTCACGGTACCAGGGACGCGGGACAGCAGAAGAAAAATGGGTCGACATATAACATTCCTTAAAGTAGGGAAAACTCAAGCCCGGAACACGGGCGTTGCGAAAAAATCTACTGTATCCCCCTGTCTCGCGGGCTGTCAAGGGAGAAATTCGGCGAGTGTTGAGGTAGGGGCGGTGGTTTATCCCCGCCAATTGCGACAGTGATAATAATATGTCTTGCATCGTCCCCGTTGGGTTTGCCATGACGTTGGTCGCGTAGTTGAGGCAACGCGCATAAAAAAACCCATTATAGTTTTGAACTATAATGGGTTTTTACACTCTATGACGCTAAATATGATTTGGCGTCCCCAAGGGGATTCGAACCCCTGTTACCGCCGTGAAAGGGCGATGTCCTAGGCCGGCTAGACGATAGGGACGTTTCTGGTGGAGCTAGACGGGATCGAACCGACGACCTCTACAATGCCATTGTAGCGCTCTCCCAGCTGAGCTATAGCCCCGACTGAAAGATGAAATTATAGGCATTGCGCCTATTCATGTCAACTATTTTTCACCAGCATCCATTCGCCTGACTTGAACTGCGCTGATACCGCCGCCGCACGCCTGTATGCGGATTTGCGCAGAAATACGCTCTTGTAGCGCAGGTACATGAGAAATCACGCCCACCGATTTGCCATCGCTTTGTAATTCATGCAGTGCGTTCATGACTTCTTCCAAGCTATTGGGGTCGAGTGCGCCAAAGCCTTCGTCAATAAACAGCGAGCCAATGTGCGTTTGGTGTGCCGCTACGCCAGCGTTCCTGGCTACGCCAGCGTTC
>DYPE01000117.1 GCA_020720085.1 Dichelobacter nodosus
TGGGCTATATGGATTTCGCCCCTTCGGGGCTTTCCGAATACCTCGTGGATTTAACCTCAAGACATCGGGCGGAGTGCTACGGCTTCGCATTCCACGGGTTAAAAAACGCAGTTTATGGCCGTTTGCAGTATAGACGGTTAGGGCGTAGGCGAGGGGGCAGAGGGGGCGGCAGAATCCACTGGCGGTGGTTCTGGTGTGGCGGCAGGCAATGCTGCTGCGGGTGGTTCATCCGCGCCCAGCGTCAATTGGCAGCCAAACGCGAGGACGCTGGCTGGCGCATCTTCTATAAATGCTTTACCTTGGCTTACGCTAATCCGCTTGCCTGCCGCAGAAATCGGATTGCTGGCCGTGGCGGGTTCCAAGCAGCCAGGATAATCGGTGGGGGTAGGCTGTTCGTTGACATGAATATGCCAAGCTTGCCGAGTGGAGGGCTGCGCCAATACCAGGTGGCCCGTGGGATGCCAGGTGGCCTGCACGGGTGCGGTGATGGGCAATTCAAACCAACTGAGGGTAATTAAATCCTGCGCGCGTTGCATTTCAATGGTCACTTGGCCGCAGGATTCGCTGAATAAGTGCGCTAACAATTTGCCATCCGGCGAAGGCAGCACCTGGTGGCGCGTCAACGCAGGCGGGAACGCCGCCGTGGGCATGGGCGCGCTAGCTTGAGCATCCGGGCACAGCCCTTCCGGCACACGCGCTTCCAATACGGCCAATTCGCTGCCATCCAAATGAATGCGGTCGAATTTTTGCCAGCCGGGTTGATCTAGGGTTTCCACCAATAAATACCCGGCTTCGCGTAAATAATACAGTTGCCCCACCCGGCCTGGCCGGGGCGCAGTGGTGACGTCGCGGCGCGCTGAGCCGTCCGGGGCTTGAATGGCGATTTGATGGCTTATTTGATCATTTTCCTGCAAATATTGCACTAAAGCGATGCCGCGCCCGTCTTCCGACCACACAGCAGGGGCATCGCCTTCGCCACGCATCAGCGTGGCGCAGCCACTCAATTGCAGAAATACGGTCAGAATTCCGCAAGGGATAAGGATATTTCTACTGTTCATCGCGCTTCTCCAATTTTATGTTCAGTGCCCAACATGAGGTTACGGATATTAGAACTGTGGCGCCAGAAGGTGATGGCTGCGATCAATGCGGCAGTGGCCGTAATGACTAAGGAGCTGGTGAGTAGCCACGCATATACTGGCGCGAGCAATGCGGCGGTCAGCGCGGCCAGCGAGGAATAGCGTAGCCACCACGCCATAAACAGCCAGGTGGTAAGCATGGCCAATGCCACGCTCCACGCCAGCCCCAGCATCACGCCAAAGGCCGTGGCCACGCCCTTGCCGCCTTTGAAACCGAAAAATAGCGGATATAAATGGCCCAAATACGCGGCCAACGCAGTGGCCGCCCAGCCCCATTCATTCGCAAGCAAGGCGCGCGCCAGCAGCACCGGCATCACGCCTTTGCTCACATCCAACACCAAGGTCAGCAACGCGGCTTTTTTGCCGCCATGGCGCAATACATTGGTTGCGCCAGGATTGCCCGAACCTTGAGTGCGCGGGTCAGGCAAGCCCAGCCAGCGGCACACGAGAACCGCTGACGAAAACGAACCGGCCAGGTAGCCCAGGGCAATGACTAGAAACGGTAGGAATTCCAACATGATGCCTGCTATGTCGTCTTGTGGTAGGGGGCGCTGTATTCATGCACCGCTGCAACCATGGCCATCACATGCTCCGGGTTGACTTGCGGATGGATGCCGTGGCCGAGGTTGAACACATGGCCAGGCCCGGTACCAAATTGCGCCAATAAATCACGCACTTCGTCCTGAATGCGTTGCGGTGAGGCATACAGCACACATGGGTCCATGTTGCCTTGCAACGCCACTTGCCCGCCCACGCGCGCGCGCGCCTGGCCCAGGTCTTGTTTCCAATCCAGCCCCAGGGCGTCGCAGCCGGTTTGCGCCTGCATTTCTAGCCATTGGCCGCCGTCTTTGGTGAATAAAATCACCGGCACTGGGCGGCCTTCGCGCTCGCGCGTAAGGCTGGCAACGATGCGGCGCATGTATTCCAGTGAAAACGCGGCATAATCGCGTGTAGTCAGCACGCCGCCCCAGGTGTCGAAAATCATTACAGCCTGTGCGCCCGCCGCGATTTGCGCGTTCAAATACAAGGCCACCGCCGCGCTGAGCTTGCTTAATAAGTTGTGCAGGATTTCTGGTTTATCGAACAACATGGTTTTGATTTGTTGAAAATTTTTACTCGCACCGCCCTCCACCATGTAGGTGGCCAGCGTCCACGGACTGCCAGCAAAACCAATCAATGGCACTTTACCCGCCAATTCATGGCGAATTAACCGCACTGCGTCCATGACATAGCGCAATTCCTGTTCAGGATCAGGAATGCCCAGCGCATCAACGTCAGCCGCCGCGCGCACGGGGCGCATAAATTTTGGCCCCTCGCCTTCGGTAAAGTGCAATCCCAACCCCATGGCATCGGGAATGGTGAGGATGTCGGAAAACAGAATGGCGGCATCCAGCGGGTAGCGCGCCAGCGGTTGCAAGGTCACTTCGCACGCCAATTCCGGCGTTTTGCACAACGTCATAAAATCCCCGGCGCGTTCGCGGGTGGCGCGGTATTCCGGCAAATAGCGGCCTGCCTGGCGCATCAGCCAAACGGGCGTGGCATCCACTGGTTGGCGCGTCAAGGCGCGCAAAAAACGGTCATTGTGCAGAATCATTCGGGGATCCAAGGTGGTGGAGTGGAGTGCCAGCACGGCGAACCTTAGGCAGGGGCTGGGCAGTGGTTATTTTGCACAAAACCGCGCAAATAGCAATGCGAAACCGATATTTGTCTGTCTATTGTATGTTAGAGGTAAGGGTTTTGGTGAGAATGACATATTTTTTCTGATCGTTGAATGTAACATAATGTAATGCAATGTTTTTATAGCAATAAGTCCTGTTAATGCGCAAGTCATAAGGCTTATGATACACTGTGTATTCCCTTCTTAATCTAACGGAGCGCGCTATGTTCCTTTCTCGATTCATTGGCGTATTCTTAGCTGTGTGGTTTGCCGCCCAGGGTACGCAGGCGGCATTTGATTCCAAAGCATTTAACCAAACCCAAGGCCCACTGCAAATCCAACGGGTCACGCCCGACGGCAAGGACGTGCCAGCCGGACGCCAATTGGTATTTCAATTCAACCGGCCCGTGGTGCCGGTGGGGCGCATGGAACGTAGCGCGGCGGAAGTGAATGTGACCATTATGCCCGCACTGAATTGCCAATGGCGCTGGCTAGACACTTCCGCGCTGGCGTGTCAATTGGACGAAGCTTCGGCCATGAAACCGGCCACCCGTTACCGCGTGCTCATGCAGCCAGGCATCCGCGCTGAGGATGGCGCAACCCTGGCCGCGCCATTTTCCTCCACCTTTATTACCGAGCGCCCAGTCGTAACGGATGTTGATTTTAAAACTTGGAAACATCCTGGTATGCCTGTCCTGCGCGTAAGCTTCAACCAACCGATCAGCCGCGCTTCGGTAGAAAAAAGTTTGCGCATCATGCCGTATAAAAAGCCGCAAGTACCCCTCAGCGTATTCCCCGATCAAGACGACGCAGCGCAGCCCGTGCCGGAGTATCATGATGCCTGGCTGGTATCGCCGCAAACCCTGTTGCCACTGGACAGCAATGTAGAATTAAAAGTTACGCCGGGTCTGCTCACCAACCTTGGCCCTGAGCCAGGGATTGAAGACCGCGTGGCGATAAAATTCGATACGTTTCCCGAATTCCGCTTCCTCGGCGTGCGTTGCCGCACCAATGCCGATCAAGAATTGATTACCCGGCCTGGCAAAAAAACCGATGGCCGTTGCAACCCGTTGCGCTCGGTAGAATTATTGTTTTCCACACCGGTGTCCGTGGAGCAGGTGAAAGCCCATCTAACCTTAACCCCAGATTTAGCCGGTGGGCGTCAAGACTACGATCCTTGGCAAGGGGCTTACGATTACAATTCATTAAGCCGCCCACACACCAAAGGCGATCTATATGAAGTCAACTTTCCCGAGTTTCTCAAAGCATATAAAAATTATACCGTTAAAATTGCCGCTTCTACGCTGAAAGATAAATTTGGCCGTGTGCTAAAAACCCCCGTGCAACTGGCATTTCAGACCGACCACCGTGTTCCAGATTACACGTTTGAATATGACGTGGCCGTGTTAGAGCAAGGCGTGGACAGCGAAGTGCCGATTTACACTACCAATTTGGATGCGTTGAACCTCAATTACACCCGCGTGACCTCAACAGGCGTGTGGGCAAATCAAACGTGGGAGCAAAAGCTGGCAAAATTTCCTGATTTGTCCGTGAAGCGTCCATTTGGTGTGCGCGCCATGCTGCCTGGCAACGCCTCGGGTGCCGTGTTTGGCAGCCTGGACACCACGCCGGACATTGGCCAAGAATGGCGCAAAAACTGGTTTTTCGCTCAAGTGACGCCGTTTCATGTGCAAGTGAAAGCAGGCCACTTCAATACCCTGGTATGGGTGACTTCACTTGCTACAGGGCAACCGGTGGAAGGGGTGGATGTGCAGGCATTTCTCACGTCGCTAAATGGCTTTGACCCCGCCGCCATGGCTGCTGCTGCGCCCGTCAAAACGGACGCGGACGGCCTGGCTATTTTATCAGGCACCAAAGACCTCGACCCTGAATTGAAACATCAATATGTCTACGCCAAAGATGAGCCGCGCTTGTGGGTGCGGTGTGCCAAAGGTGCAGACTTGGCGCTATTGCCGTTGGACAACGAATTTTCGGTCAATATGTATGAACTCAGCGAAACCTACCTCAACGACAACGCGCAACGCCAATATGGCCACATCCACACTTGGGGCACCACCGCGCAAGGCATTTACAAGGCGGGCGACACGGTGCAATTTAAGTTGCTGGTACGCGATCAGGACAACCGTCGCTTTGTGCCCGCGCCCAAGGAGGGTTACACCCTGGTGGTAAAAGACCCCATGGATAAAGTGGTGCATGAAGTACAAAACTTCAGCTTGAGCGAGTTTGGCGGGTACGCGGGCGAGTTCGCAATTGCCAAAAACGCCGCAGTTGGCTGGTATTATTTTGAATTATCAGCCAATTTTTACCCAGAAAACACCTGGTCGCCCCTGCGCGTGTTGGTCAGCGACTTTACCCCGGCCACGTTCAAAGTCGCCACCACGCTTAATGGCGAGCGCTTCCAAACTGGCCAAGAAATGCGCATTGACACCGCAGCCGCGCTACACGCTGGCGGGCCATATGCCAATGCCCACGCGCAGGTGTTCGTGCGCTTGGACGAAGAACCGTTTGAATCCGCACATCCCCAGGCGCATGGCTTCCAATTCGACACGCTGGTGCCGGATTATTACGGTGACAACATGATTCACCAGCAAGAAGGCGAGGTCAATGCCAATGGCAATCTGCAAACCGTATTCAACCTGCCCGACAGCCCAGTGCTATACGGCAAATTGTCAGTGGAAAGCACGGTGCGCGACGACCGTGGCAAGGACGTCGCAGGCCGCGCCCAAGCCAAATACATAGGCCGCGACCGCTTTGTCGGCGTAAAACAAGACCAATGGGTGCTGGCTGCCAACCAACCCGCTGCCATTCAATTGCTGGTGGTGGACGAAATGGGCGCGCCCGTGACCAACTGGCCGGTACAAGTCAAGGTCGAACGCCGCGAAACCAAGGCCGCGCGCGTCAAAGGCGCGGGCAATGCCTATCTCACCGAATACACCAACGAATGGGTGCCACTGTCTTCCTGTGAAGTCAAAAGCCTGGCTGGCCCGCAAACCTGCGCATTCACGCCTAACCACGCCGGACTGTTGCGCATCACAGCCAACATTGCCGACACCAAAGGCCGTGCCCAAGCCACCGAGTGGCAGCAATGGGTGAGCGGCAAGGGCGAAGTGGTATGGGAAAATCCGCCGGGCAATGGCACACAACTGATCCCAGAGAAAAAATCTTACCAAGTGGGCGATACCGCGCGTTACTTGTTCAAAAATCCCTTCCCCGGCGCGCAAGCGCTGATTACCGTAGAGCGTTACGGCGTGCTGAAAAGCTGGCGCAAGCAACTGCACAATAGCGTGGAAATCATTGAAATTCCAGTAGAACCGGATTACATTCCCGGATTCTATGTTGCTGTGAGCGTAATATCGCCGCGTGTGGACAAACCCCTGCCCGAGGAAGGCCAAGTAGACTTGGGCAAACCCGCGTTCCGCATGGGCTACGCGCAAACCGAAGTTACTGATCCATACAAAGAAATCGCCATTGCCATTCAACCTGACAAGCAGAAATACCGCCCGCGCGACACCGTGACCGTGAACCTGCAAGCCACGCCGCGCAAACCTTTTGCCGATGGCAAAGCTGAACCCATTGAATTGGCTGTGGCGGTGTTGGATGAAGCGGTGTTCTCTGCCTTGCACCAAGGCCGTGACGCCTTTGACCCGTACAAAGGCTTTTACACCTTGGACGGTCTGGACATACGCAATTACAATTTATTGGTAAACTTGATTGGACGGCAAAAATTCGAGAAAAAAGGCGCAAACCCTGGCGGCGATGGCGGCGGCGGGCTGGATATGCGCTCGTTGTTCAAATTTGTCAGCTACTGGAATCCCTCCCAGCAAACCGACGCCCAGGGCCGCGCCTGGATACGCTTCCAAGTGCCAGATAATCTCACGGGCTGGCGCGTATTGGCCATGGCAGTCACGCCCAGCGACCGCATGGGCCTGGGCGATGCCCGCTTCGCGGTGAACCAACCCATCGAATTGCAACCTGTGCTGCCCAACCAAGTCAGCAGCGGCGACCAATTCACCGCCGGATTTAGCGTAATGAACCGCCGTGCGCAGCCCGTGGACATCACCGTGCAAGTGAGCGCCAGCGGGCCGTTACAACTGTTGCCCGGTCAAGCCGTGCAAACGGTCACGCAGACCCTCCCTGTGCAGCCGTACCAACGCGCGCTGGTGTGGTTGCCACTGGCCACGACTGCTGCGGGTGACATTCAGTTTACCGTCCAAGCCAGCGGCAACGGCGAACGCGACGGCCTGAAGCACACCTTGCCGGTGCGCAAACGTCGCGCCCTGGAAACCGCCGCCACCTATGGCACCACCGAACAAGCGGAAATCACTGAATCTCTGTTGTTTCCCAAGGACATTCATGGTGATACCGGCGGCGTCAGCATCGTGGCTTCGCCCACCGTGATTACCGGCGTGGATGGCGCGTTTGAGTACATGCGCGACTACCCGTATGCGTGTTGGGAGCAAAAACTGAGCAAAGGCGTGATGGCCTCGCATTACACCCAATTGCAAAGTTGGATCAATCTGCCCTGGGAAGGCGCGCGCGAATTAGCGCCGCGCACCTTGGCGCTGGCGCAAGAATACCAAGCGCCCAACGGCGGCATGGCGTATTTCACGCCCACCGATGAGCGGGTTGACCCGTATCTCAGCGCGTACACCGCACTGGCGTTCCACTGGCTGCGCGCCGCTGGCCATACCATCCCGGCCCAGGCAGAAGAAAAACTCCACGGCTATCTGCTTGAAATATTGCGTAAAAACGTGATGCCGAATTTTTACTCCAAAGGCATGGCCTCCAGTATGCGCGCGGTGGCGCTGGCCGCGTTGGCGCGTGCTGGCAAGGCCACGGCTGCGGATTTGAACCGTTACGAACCGCATTTGCCGGAAATGAGCCTATTTGGCCGCGCCCAATTCCTGGATGCTGCGCTCAGCATTGCCAATACGGGCGCATTGCGCGATAAAGTCGCCAAAGACATTCTCGCGCGCGGCAACCAAAGCGGCGGCAAATTCACCTTCACCGAAACTCTGGACGACGGTTACAGCCGCGTGCTGGCCTCGCCGTTGCGCGACACCTGCGCCATTCTGAGCGTGCTGACGCGCTATGGTGAAACGCCAGAGGGCGCGAAAACCGCTGGGGATGTGCCGTTCAAACTGGCGCGTTCCCTGGTTGCCCAGCGCCAAGGCAAGGATAATTGGGGCAATACCCAGGAAAACTTATTCTGCATGAACGCGCTGATTGATTTTGCCCGCGTATACGAAAAAGACACGCCCAACATGACCGTGCGCGCTTGGCTCGATCAAGAAAATCTAGGCGAAGCCAAATTCAGCGCACGCCAAGACCCGCCGCACACGTTTGAACATGCCATGCAGCCTGCGGATCCAGGCCGCCAAGCCACGGTAAAAGTACAAAAAGACGGCGTAGGCCGCGTGTACTACGGCGTGCGGATGCGTTACGCCACCCTGGCCGACAAAGCCACTGCCATCAACGCAGGCATGGATTTGCGCCGCGAATACCATGTGGAACGCAACGGCAAATGGGAATTGTTGCAATCGCCCATGGCGCTGGCCACAGGCGAACTGGTGCGGGTGGATTTGTATTTATCCTTGCCCGCTGCGCGCAGCTTCGTGGTGGTGGACGATCCCGTGCCGGGCGGCCTGGAGCCAGTCAACCGTGATTTAGCCACGGCATCCACAGTGGCGGCGGACAAAGCCCAGGGCCGGTATGCAGGCGGCTCAGCCTGGTTCCAATTCCAAGACTGGAAAGAATACAGTGTTGATTTCTGGAGCTTTTACCACCAAGAACTGCGTCACCATGCCGCCGTGTTTTACTCCGAATGGCTGGCACCTGGCAATTACCATTTGTCCTACACCGCGCAAGCCATTGCGCCGGGCGAATTTGCCGTAGCCGCACCCCATGCGGAAGAAATGTACGAGCCGGACGTGTATGGCACCGGCATTTCTGCCAAACTCACGGTAACCCGTGCTGCGCAAGGAAAACCATAATGGCCAGTTTGGAACAAACCCGCGCCTATCTGCACCGCCACCACGGCAGTGCGGAGGACGTGGTGCAACGTACCCGCGCCACGTTTGCCGAACGCCACGGCGCAGATTTTTGGGCATTCTGGCACAGCCACGTGCAACCGGCGTTTACTGCGCGTGCCACGCCAGTGGTTGTGGATTTCGGCACAGGCGAAGGGTTATTTCTGCAAGAACTTGCAAGCCGCTATCCCACAGCGCGTTTATTCGGCGTGGAATGCGCTGAATACATGCTTGCACTCACCCCAACTGCGCCCGCCCGCTGGCAGCGCATTGTGGACGACTTGCACCATCCCCATCTGCCGCTGGCTGACGGCGAAGTCGACGTTGTCATTGCCTCGCTCGTGTTGCATGAATTGGAACAACCCATGCTCGCGCTGCGCGAAGCCGCCCGCATCCTGCGCCTGGGCGGTCGGCTGTGCATAATTGACTTAACGCGCGGCCCATTGCAAACCTACTTGGAAAAGCGCTACAGCGCAGAATTTGGCAAATTCAGCGCGGCGCAAGACCCAGACGCGCTGGCAAACGTATTCAACCATTTTCAAGAACACAACCGCTTCACGGAAGACGATTGGCGTTTTCTCATTGAAACCAACGGCTTTCATATTCTTGCCCAACAAGCGCCGCGTCCAGCGTTGCTGTGGCTGGCCGCTGAACGGCTCACTGCCTAAGTTTGGCAAATAGATGCCCTGAAAGGGCATAGCCCGGAACGCGGGCGAAATCTATATAATATAGCCCAGGTTTTTTGTCTAAGCCATTAAGTTAGCCCTGATAAGGGCGAAATTTATATAGCCCA
>DYPE01000118.1 GCA_020720085.1 Dichelobacter nodosus
ATTTTTCATTCCTAACCAAGGTATTCTCATGAAAGCTGCTGTGATTCAACATGCTTGCACCGCAGATCAGGTCGCCAACCGGCTGGCCACTGAAGCGGGATTGGCGCAAGCCGTGCAACAAGGCGCGCAATTGGTATTATTGCAAGAATTACACACCACGCTGTATTTTTGTCAAACCGAAGACCCCGCCTGGTGCGATTATGCCCGCCCAATCCCTGGCCCGGACACGCGCTGGTTGTCTGGCTTGGCGCAACGCCATGGCATTGTGGTGGTAGGTTCCCTATTTGAACGCCGCGCGCCAGGGTTGTATCACAACACGGCGGTGGTGTTTGACCGAGATGGCAGCCTGGCGGGGATATACCGCAAGATGCACATTCCCGATGACCCTGGTTTTTATGAAAAATATTACTTCGCACCTGGCGATTTAGGTTTTACGCCAGTGGCTACTAGCTTAGGCAAGTTGGGCGTGCTGGTGTGCTGGGATCAATGGTTTCCCGAAGCCGCGCGGTTGATGGCCTTGGCAGGTGCCGAATATTTGCTTTACCCCACCGCGATTGGTTGGGAACCCAATGAAGCTGCGGAAGAAAATCAGCGCCAATTGGATGCTTGGATTACTGTGCAACGAGGCCATGCTGTGGCCAACGGCCTGCCGGTACTTGCTGCCAACCGCTGCGGCTATGAGCCTGACCCCAGCCAATGCGGCACGGGTATTCAGTTTTGGGGCAATAGTTTTATTGCAGGTCCGCAAGGCGAAATCCTTGCGCGTGCGGGGGACAGCGAGGTGTGCGTGCTGGTGGCAGAACTTTCCCCTGCTCGTTGTGAGCAAGTGCGTCGTATTTGGCCCTTTTTGCGCGACCGCCGCGTGGATGCGTATGCGGGCTTAACTGCACGTTTTTTAGACAGCTAACGTGCGGCGGGTTCTCAATAAAGCCGCTTCACCACCAGCAGGGTGACATCATCGTTTAGCACGCCAGTGTCCACATGTTGCCACACATCCGTGATAATGGCTTGCTGGATTTCCTTCGCGCTGGCCATGGCATTGGCTGCCACCATACCCACCAGGCGGTTTTCACCGTAAAATTGGTCTTGTCCGTTCATGGCCTCGGTGATGCCATCGGTGTACAACACCACGCCCTCACCCGGTTGCAAATTGATTTGGATTTGATGGATAAACTCAGCAATATCCTTTTGGAAGCCAACTAAAAATCCCAAATCAGATGTATCGATAATCTCCACTGTGCCATCTATGCGTATGACCAGCACGTTCTCATGCTGGCCAGTAATAGCCAGTTGACCGCCTTGGTACGTTAATAGGGTAAGCGTAAGATTTTTATCGCAATTCATGCGCTGAATGTTGTCGTGCAACGTGCGATTGACCACATTGAGAAACTCCACCGGATCAGTCACATTGTCGGTTAGCAAGGTGCGTACCGCTGTTTGCGCCATCAACATAATCATGCCACTTTCCAAACCATGGCCAGTAACATCGCCGATGGCCAGCAATACCCGGCCATTGTGCTCTAGCACATCATAATAATCGCCGCCCACCTCGTCTGCGGCTTCCATGAAGCCCGCAATATCCAACTCGGCAATGGCTTTGAGTTCGTGCTGGCGCGGCAATAGCATTTGTTGAATCCGCCGCGTTATTGCCAGCTCCGTGCTCATGCGGATATTTTCTTCTTCTAACTGCTGTGTTAATTCAAAAATTTCCTGGGTAGCGCCTGCCAATGCCTGCGTGCGCTCGGACAAGCGCGACTCAAAATCCTCGCGGTAGGTGCATAATTCCGCTGCCATGTCATCAAATACCTGTGCCAGCGATTGCAAATCCGCACGCGGCATTTGCTGGGCGGACGACTGGCTATCCCACACCTGCGTGGCCAAATCACGCAGGCGCACCACTGCATGTTCCCAACGCCGCAAATACAGATAGGCAAGCCCCAGCAATGCCGTGAACAGCGCTACAATCCCTGCAATACGGGGAACCGAGCATAGCGGCGCGGGCGCGCTAGCATTCAGCAGCCAGCATAAGCCCAAGGTTTGTAACAATAACAAACCGGCAATCCACAATAATAGACGAGAAGCGCAGACAGAACGAAACATGGAGCACCTAAATTTGGAATGGGGGGACTGGCGAATCATGGCAAAGCTTCATGACAATTTGTATGATGCACAAACCAAAATGGCGCGGGAAATCCCGCGCCTAGACTGCCTTATTTCCGTAACAAACCCGCCAGAAATAGTAAAATTGCCGCGCCTGCTGTGGCGGTGATCAACATGCCCACCAGGCCGTGCGTAGCAATCCCCAAAAAACGGAATACAAAGGCACCCACATAGGCACCTGCTACGCCCAGCAGGATATTCATCAGCAAGCCAAATCCGCCGCCGCGCATGATAAACCCCGCCAGCCATCCAGCCAGCGCGCCTATTCCCAGAAAATACGCCAAAGCCACCCAGTTCATAGTACTATCCTCCAGAAATTTCAGATAAATTTACATAAGGTCGTGCGCATTGTACCAGTAATTTTTTGCTCACTTTTAACACTCCAGACCCCAATACCCACTCAACACGCTGCCACCCCGCATTTTTTCGTTCAAAATCGCCGCAACCTCGATTGTGGTGTCATACTATTTCGGATGCCACAAAGAAATGTTAAGTTCCAAGCCAGCACTCACCATCGGAGCCAAACCATGACCCTGCGCGACCTTAAAACTTACCTCAGCGCCCACCGCCGCGCCACGCTAAACGATTTAGCCAACCACTTCCGCTGTGACCCGCACACCCTGCAAGCCATGCTGACCCACTGGGAGCGCAAAGGCAACGTACGACATACCCACCTGGCAGCAGCCTGTAGCAAAGGCTGCTGTGCTGGTCAAATGGGTATGGATATTTATGAGTGGGTAGATGCGCTACCTGCGGATACAACCCCGCCAAACGCACGGGGAGGGGATTAGTTCAATCTGCAAAAAATTAAATATTCTACGTCAATGCGTTATGCGCTACCTCGGGGCATCCATGTGCTGACAACTTCACTTTGTCAGCAATGTTTTGCTTGAGCCTGCGCCCAATTTTTGCCATACTAGATAATAATTTTGATTATCAAATGGATGTCATATGGCAGAACCCGAATTGACGGATCATCAAGCGCTTTTTAAGCAAGCGGGCTTAAAAACCACACAAGCGCGCAAATTAATTTTAAATATTTTAGAAAGCAATCCACAACGCCATTTCAGCGCAGAAGAAATTTACCAAATTTTACTCAGCCACAGCGAACCTGTAGGTATTGCCACGGTTTACCGTATTCTTGCGCAATTTGAAAAAGCCGGATTACTCATTCGTCACCAATTTGAAGGCAATACCTCGCTGTTTGAACTCAGTGGACGCAACCATCATGATCATTTGATTTGCACGAATTGTGGCGCAATCATTGAATTTACCAATGAAGAAATTGAAAAGTTACAAGACGAGATTGCGGATAAACAGGGTTTTGACCTGGTAGATCATGCACTATATATCTTTGCTGCATGTCGGAATTCCGATAGCTGCGCCCGCCGCAAAGACCGGTAAACACAGTCCCTTTGGAAAAATGCGTGGCAGGCATGTTTTTTTTGGTTTTGCCAGAGTACAATATCCAGGCAAATTACTGTGGCTTGCAGCGCACCCGCAACGCCATTCTTTTTACAGCAATAAAGGAAAAACACTATGAAATCATTGATAATTGGCCTTATATCTGCTGGGCTTGCCTTATCTGCCCTTGCTGGCGATGCCTTGCAGTTTCACAACCCATGGGTGCGCGAAGCACCGCCTGCGGTAAAAGTGCTGGCAGCGTTTATGACCATTGCCAACCCCACCGATCAAGCGCGCGAACTGATAAAAGCAGAGAGCGTAGATTTTGACAGCGTAGAACTGCACGCCACCGTCGCAGAAGGCGGAGTGATGCGCATGGTGCAGCAAGAAAAGATGACCATTCCCGCCAATGGCCAATTGGAACTGAAACCGGGCAGTTTTCATATCATGCTGATCAACGCCAAGCGTATTTTGACGGCGGGCGATGAGGTGAAACTGACGCTGCATTTCCAAGACGGCAGCCAGGAAACCGTCACCGCGCCAGTGCGCAAAATGGAAGGCATGGCGGGCGGTGAACACCAGCATCACATGCATTAATTTAATGCACAGCAATAATCCCCGCTTATCTAGGGGATTATTGCACGGGGGAGTTATGAGCCAGGAAGATTTTGATCGTGTATGGAAAATTTTGCAAGAAGTTAGCGAACAGCAAAAAAAAACAGAACGACAATTCGATAAAAACAGTAAGGCATTTGAAGCGCGCTCTCGGGAATTTGAAGTTCGATCCCGGGAGTTTGACGCGCGCTCTAAAGAACTTCATGCCAGTATCCGAGAATTGGATGTGTATCTAAAAGAAAGTTCTCAAAATTTTGATTTACGGATACAAAAAATCTCTGAAACAGTCGCAGGCATATCAAACAGCGGCAGTGAGTTTGACCAGCGCATAAAAAAAATCTCTGAAACGGTAGGGGGCATGTCAAACAATGATGGCGCTGTGGCAGAAGAATTTTTCTGGAATGCGCTGAAGAATAGAAAAGAATTAAATGGCATTACCATTGATTATTCAGATAAAAATATTCACCGCAAAAAAGCCAATGTAGAAGATGAATTCGATATTCTACTGTGGAATGGGAGTTCAGTAATCATCGTCGAAACAAAATGGAAAGTGCACCCAAAGGACATAGAAAAATTAAAAAGCAAAAAAATTCCCAATTTCCGTAATCTATTCCCAGATAAGACCGGGCAGAACATCTATGCGGCCATTGCCGGATTCAGCATCCCCGATGAGGTGGCCGATGCTGCTAAGGACAATGGATTTTTTATTTTGCGCCAATCCGGTGATAATCTATTGGTTGAATTCGACCAATTAACGGCGTACTAATCAATCGGGATGAACATGAAAAAATGGTTTTTTAAGGCGGCTCTGGCGGCGGGTGGATTGGCGAGCGCGGCGGCATTGTTAGTCTTGGGAATGTGGCTGGGCCAGCGCTATCATGCTGGCTTGGCGGAGTACCCTACCGCGCCGTTGCCCGGTGTACAGGCTACTGTGCTGGCGCGTGCGGTGAATCTTCCTGGTTTCCAATTGATTACGCACACAAAGCAACCCTTCACGCTGGCCAATTTTAACCGCCAGTGGACCTTTCTGTTTTTTGGCTACACCTATTGCCCAGACATTTGCCCCACCGCACTGCTGCTGCTCAAAGACACTTACCTTGAACTGGAGCGACGTAACCAAGTCAATAATGCCAAAGTCGTGTTCGTCTCGGTGGATCCGCAGCGTGACAGCCCAGAGCAATTGGCGCAATACGTGCCTTACTATCATCCCGCCTTTACCGGCGTAACGGGCGACAAGACACAAATCGACGCGCTGGGCCAGGTGTTGGGCGTTTCCTACTTCGTGCAAACCGACGGGCGCGCGCCTGACCAATATTTGATTGACCACAGTGCAGACATTTATTTAATTGATCCACTGGGTCGGTTGCGCGCCTTGTTTCCTCCCCCGCACGATCCCGCTGTGATTGTGGCAGATTATCTAAAAATCCGCGACCGCTACGCCGAGGAATGCTGTGTCCCAGACGCGCCAACCCCAAACGGGGATAAACCTGTACCTTAGGCGGTTGTTATGGGCACCGCTAGCCTGAAAACTGAATTTTTAATACCTTACAACAGGTTGTGCGCGCAGATTACATGGCGTACGGCTGGCAGACGTAATTTCCCGCGTTTTGTTTAGGTGTGTAAAAGAGCCTTGCCGCGCAAGCGGCAGGGCTTTTTTTGGAGAGGAACGCGGATAAATCATATTATTTTCAATTGCTTTTTGTCATCAAAACGTCATTCGTTCCTTATAGAATCAAAAATAAGAATAATTCTTATTCGTAAATCTCAAAGTCCAAATTTAGGAGATGAAATAATGTTTTATCAGTCAACTATTATATTAGTTCTTTGTGCAATCTTACTCAGCGCCTGCGGCGGCAGTGATAATGGCAGCAATGCCTCTGCGTCGTCAACTGAATCTGCACAATTTTTGCCCGAACATGCGCTGCTCGTGGGCGCTTTTATCTCCCGCACCACCTTTGCCAATCCTTATGCGCACATTCCAGCGCAATGTTACATTGAAACCTCTGGCGGCACACAAAACGCCTGCTTATTCTGCCATACCAATGGCGTCTTTCGGCGCGGCCTGGGCAATAATGCGCCGCAAGCGGGGTATGACGCGCTGGTCGGCAATTTACAATTGGAATATGCCTTTGCCGCGCTCAACTACCCGCACCAGCACAACGGCAGCATCATGCCCTGGACCAATACCCTGTTCCCGGAACAGCTCCGCGCCGCAGTGACGGCAGCGGGCATCGCGCCGGAACGCTGGGACATGCAACGCTATATCCGCGAAGACAACTGGAGCGCGGCGTATCAACAACGCCCCGGTTCGCCATTGGACTGGGACAGCGGCGTGGATAGCGCGTTTCGGCTGTTTCCTGGCTTAGACCCCGCCGATTTGCCCGCCGATGCCGACGGTTTTGTGCGCAGCAGCAAAGCGCAAAACGGACATTTTCACGACGGGCAAGGCTATGTCACTGGCTGGCGCGCAGTGAATTTCATGCCCTACGGCATTTTTACTCCGCATTCTGGCAGCGTGTCCGGCATTTATGTGCGCCTGCCCAAGTTATTTATGCAGAATGCACAAGGCCAGTTTGATGCTGCCACTTACCGCGCCAATCTTGATTTGCTCGCCCGAGCCATTCAAGACCGCCTCCGTAACGACGATAGGGCTTACCTCGGCGCGGCGACTAAAATAACGGTGCAACGCGGCTTATACCCGCTCGGCACTGAATTCGCGCATCCGTTGCACTATGTGGATGTCGCGGCAGACGGCCAGGATAACACCATCAGTCGCTTTCCAGGCACACGTGCGCAACGGCTGAAAGAAATGCGCTACATGTATAAATATCAAGAATTTATCCCTGATGCCGCGCCGCAAAAAGACGAAGACGCGCCCGTCTACGCCAATGCCGCGCAAGGCTGGATTGACAACAGCGTCGGCTGGTATCTGGCGGCCTATATTGAAGACGCCAACGGCGCACTGCGCCCGCAAACCGCCAGCGAATTAACCCAATGCGTGGGCTGCCACAGCGGCAATGTCTACCGCAAAAACCGCCCAACCATGACCTCCGGCACTGGCAACACCATTGATAGCACTTGGGCATTGCCACGCCAATGGCGCGACGACACCGGTAGCGGCGTTGGCTGGGCGGAGATGGATTATTTTGGCTATCGTGCTGACCATCAAGCCGCGCCGGATGCCACGCCCGGCACTGCCACCCGCGCCAGCGACCCGGTCAATCGCGGGCATGGGCAAGGCGAATTCAAATTTTTCTTGGATCATGTGGTGGGCGCGAGTTTATACGGCGACATGCCCGATGCAATAGAAGCCTTTTTAGCCACGCGCATTCAGCTTGCTAACGGCTACAGCGCCAACTGGCCGAATTTGAACACCGCCAGCGCGGAAAACCTGCTCGCCAGCCAACGCCTGCGCCAAACCCTGTTGCGCGAATTTACCGCACGCAGTGCCTACCTGGACGCGCAAGGGCGAATTCACGCCGCGCTGCTGTACCCGCCGCACACCGCCAGCCTTGCCGCTGCCGCACGTTACCGCCAAGTCGTTGTCACACAACATTATGATTTTGGTAAAGATGTGTTCGCAGAAACGCCGTTTACCTTCCGCTATTACCGCCGCGCCGCCGACACCTTTGCCCATCAAGATGGCCGCGCTTACCAGTTCGGCGAAGTCATCACCGACCGTCCGGTAGACACCGAACCCGCCAATTTCACCTACGGCATCGGCATTGGCAAAACGCTGATTGACGACACCCTGCCTTTCGCCCAAGGCGGCACCTATTACGCCGACTATGTGCCGTTGTTGGAATAGTACACTGGCACCGCACATGGGAACCGCTAAAAACCCCCTTCGCGACTCACTTTTTCGATTCAGAAACCCGCATCTGTTCGTGGAGATGAAGGGGGTTTTAGAAGTGCCCAATGGCAAAACTGTTTAGGTAATGCCCCGATAAATAGGGTGCCCCTGGAATAGTTTATTGTTTTTATTATTTTTTTATTGCCTGTCACCCTATGGATTGGGGCACTACCACTGTTTAAATGGACTTATCCGGGTAATTCTTTGACTCGTTAGTGATTTCCTCTATTTGCCGCTCACTGTACTGGCAGTAATTCTCAATTTAAGCCCCTTAACTTTAGTCAGGAATTTTCCCATCTAACCCCCTGAGCATAAAGCGCATCAGGTGTCCCCTGTCATCAAAAGGGACATACTGGAGCAATGCGCGCAAATGCTCAAAAAATGTCCGGCGCGAAGGCAGTAAACTGCGCACGGTGCAGTATGCCGTATCCATCCAATCAAGTGTGGTGTGGAGCAGAAAACTTAATAAAATCAGCGTAGAAAGCAAGTTTGATAAGTGCTGTTTACCATTGCTTCGACAGACTCAGCACAAGCTCAATTTTCCAGCGCGTTCATCCGGCAGTTACTATTTCTGCTACGTTTTCGTTGCCTAAAATAGTGATGCGCCAAGCGGAGTAATGCTCGCCCCAAATATTTAGCCAGCGCTTGGACGCGGCGATTTCGCAGTCGTGCTTCTCGTGCCCATACTGAGGTGTCACGCATCGCCTAAGTTCACCTATGGTGAACGCTGACAAATAAGTCTGCATTTTGCTGTTCTGCTTGAATAAAAAACTGTCTAACGCCCGCGTCTGCTTTGTTACCTTTTCTCAGCTCGCTAATGACATTCGTATCAATCAAATACCGATTTGTCACGTTCATCTTGTTTTCGCTCGAAATCAGAATCTAAGCCAACTTGGGGTATTTGCATCAATGCAGCGGCAACCCTTGGTTTAACCGCTTTTTTCAGGACAGTTTCCAAAATTTTGCGGTGTTCAGTTTCAATACGGACACCATGCAGTGCATTACGGCGCAAAAAGACGCGCCTAACGCACCTACAGAGCTGGTTAAGGATAGGTTGGCGTATGCGTAAAAACGTCGCCGATTTCTACAACGGCTTCCCCGGCTTCTAGCATTTGCAGGGCTTGGGGAAACAGTTTGGTGAAAACTTCGCGTAAGCGGCGATTGGTCAGGTTGCCGCATGTTACCCACAGGATTTGCGGCGGGGTGTTGAAGCGTAGCACCAATTCCACAAAGTCGCTGTCTTTGCTGACAATGACCACTTGTTGTTGTCGGGCGGCAAGATTGTTTCGTCTTCGGCATCGCGTAAGCCGAGGAATTTCAGCGATTGGGCTTGTACGTTGAAAGTTTCCGTCAGCCACGGCGCGAAGCTTGGCGGCAGTTGGGCATCTATCCAAAATATCACGCTGCCAGTCTCGCAATGTCTGCGCGTTTTGCCGCAAAGTACAGACAGGCTTGAATGTCTTGCTTTTCCAAGTCGGGAAAGTCGCTTAAGATTTCTTCTTGGCTGACACCTTCCGCCAGCATTTCCAGAATGTCGGCAACGCGAATACGCATCCCGCGAATA
>DYPE01000009.1:0-11242 GCA_020720085.1 Dichelobacter nodosus
CTTTGGCCGAGGCCGTGTGCGCTGCGGCTGCCGGGGGTTTATGAGAAGTTACATAATTCATAATTAACTTGCTGTATAATAAGGAAAAATTAATTTGGCCAGAAACCGCAAGCGCGCATTGCCCACGGATTGGGTAGATGCGGAAATTATCTCTTTATCCCATGACGGACGCGGTGTTGCCAAACTTGACGGCAAAACCGTATTCATTTTTGGCGCATTGCCGGGCGAATTTGTGCGTTTTCAATACACCGCCCGCTATAGCCGCTTTGACGAAGGCATTGCGCACGAAATCACTACCCCATCGCCGTTGCGCGTGGTGGCGGAATGTCCGTATTTCGGCATCTGCGGCGGTTGCGCGTTGCAGCACCTTGCGCCTGAAGCGCAACTGGCATTCAAGCAAACCACCTTGTTGGAGCAACTTCAGCACATCGGCGGCGTAACGCCGCGCACCATTGCGCCGCCGCTGGCTGGGCCGATATGGGGTTATCGCCGCAAAGCCCGCCTGGGCGCGCGCCATGTGGAAAAAAAAGGCGGCGTATTGGTGGGATTCCGCGAACGCGGCGGTAATCGGATCACTGACATGGAACGCTGCCCAGTGCTACATCCGGCGGTGGGCCAGCGCATTGGCGATCTGCGCGCGTTGATTGCGAGTTTGGACGTAGCGCAAGCCATTGCGCAAATCGAAATCGCTGTGGCGGACAATGCCACTGCATTGGTGTTTCGCAATTTGCAAGCGCTGTCCACATCGGACTTAGGCAAACTCACTGCATTTGCGCAAGCCAATCATTTTCAAATTTCTCAGCAACCCGGCGGACTGGATTCTGTTGCCCCAGTATGGCCGTTGCACCCCGAACCGACCTACTATGAATTGCCAGACGAAGGTCTGCGCATGGAATTCAAACCCGTAGACTTCAGCCAGGTCAACCATGAAATCAACCGCCGCATGGTTGCCCAGGCCATGGACTGGCTGCAAATTCAGCCGCATGAGCATGTGTTGGAGCTGTTCTGCGGCGTGGGCAACTTTACCCTGCCGCTGGCCAAGCGCGCCGCGCGCGTGACTGCGGTGGAAGGCGATGCCGGGCTGATCGAGCTGGCGCGCGCTAACGCCCGCGTTCCGGGTAACGCCCGTGTTCCGGGTAACGCCCGTGTTCCGGGCAACGCCCAGGACGGCCTGACGCAGGTTGAATACGCTGTGGCGGATTTGCTGACGGAAAATGTGGTGGACGCGCCGTGGTTACATGAACGCTACGATGCCTTGTTGCTAGACCCGCCGCGTGCGGGCGCGGCTGCGCTGCTCCAGCGCCTGCCGGTGGGCCAATTACGGCGGATTGTGTACGTATCCTGCAATCCCGCCACCCTGGCGCGTGACGCTGGCATTCTCGCCACCAAAGGCTTCACGCTCATGCAAGTCGGCATTATGGACATGTTTCCACACACCGCGCACATGGAATCCATGGCATATTTTGCACCCAGAAAGATGTAGGGGCGGTGGTTTATCCCCGCCCAGGGTGAATAAAATATCTTTTGGAAGCGCGGAGTTGAAATCCGGCTTGGTTTTACCCGCCGTAATGAGGCTGGCTATTATTTCATGGTGGAAAAATTGTCCCCATATTAGAGTGCCTCGTTCATTATTTTGCTACACCTGCCTTTTAAGGAATCACATGACCCATCCCGCTTTTGCTCTCCTTCGCCGCGTTCCTGTGCCCACCTTGCGCCTGACGGTGGAAGAATACCTACATCCTGCCACAGGCGCGCGTCACTTGCATCTGGCTACGGAAGATACCAACAACGTGTTTTTAGTGGCCTTTCTTACCGTGCCGATGGACAACACCGGTGTTGCCCATATTTTAGAACACACCACGCTGTGCGGCAGTGCGCGCTTTCCGGTGCGCGATCCGTTTTTTATGATGTTGCGCCGTTCGCTCAATACCTTTATGAATGCCTTCACCAGCAGCGATTGGACTGCCTATCCATTTGCCAGCCAGAATGCTAAGGATTTTGATAACTTGCTGCAAGTGTATCTCGATGCGGTATTTTTCCCGCGCCTCGACCCATTGGACTTCGCGCAGGAAGGCCACCGCTTGGAATTTGACAAACCGGATGATCCTGCCACGCCGCTGAAATACCGGGGCATTGTGTACAACGAAATGAAAGGCGCGATGAGTTCGCCAGTGCGCCAAGTGCTGCACGAGCTGTATACGCATCTGTTTCCCACCACCACCTACCATTACAACAGCGGCGGCGAACCCGCGCATATTCCAAAATTAACCCACGCGCAGCTCAAAGCGTTTCACGACACCCATTACCATCCGTCCAACGCGCTGTTCATGACCTATGGCGACCGCCCGGTACACAGCCACCAGCGTCATTTTGAAGAATGCGCACTGCGCCATTTCAGCAAAATCGACACCCAGCAAACGCCCGCGTTCCAGGCTCTGGCTGTGACGGATGAACAACGCTACACCCAGCCGCAAACCGTACAGTCCTATTACACCGTGGACAGCCAAAGTGGATTATCGTCCAAAACTGGCGTGGAGGACAAAACCCATTTGGTATTGGGCTGGTTATTGGGCAAATCCACGTCCCAGCGCGATGTGATGCGTGCCAGCCTGCTCAGCGGCGTGCTGCTCGACAACAGTGCCTCGCCGCTACGCCATTGGCTGGAAAGCAGCGGCCTGGGCAGCGGGCCGTCGCCGCTGTGCGGTTTGGATGGCAGCAGCCGCGAAATGGTATTTATCGCGGGCCTGGAAGGTTCGCAACCCGAACGCGCGCAAACCATGGAAACGCAATTGCTAGAATTGCTTGCGCAACTGGCAGAACAGGGCGTGCCAGTGGAATTGCAGGAATCCGTGCTACATCAAATTGAACTGAGCCAACGCGAAATCACCGGCGATGGAATGCCCTATGGCCTGCGTTTGCTCACCACCGTGCTGTCGCCCATGCTACACGGCGGCGACCCGGTGGACGTCTTGCACTTAGATGAATTTATTGAAGAATTGCGGCGCGACATTACTGACCCGGAATTTATTAAACGCCTGATCCGCGAGCAATTGCTCGACAATCCTCACCGCGTGCTGCTGGTGATGCCGCCAGACCCGCAATTAGCCAGCCTGCGCGAACAAGCGGAACAAGCCCAGTTGCAGGCGATTGCACAAACGCTCAGCACGGCGGATCGCCAGCGTTTGGTGGCGCAGGCGCAAGCGTTGGCGGAACGCCAAAACCGCCACGATGACCCGGAATTACTGCCTAAAGTCACGATCGCCGACATCCCAGCGGAAATTAAAATTCCCAGCGGCGAAACCTTGGCCACTGCGGACGCGCCAGCCACCTGGTTCGCGCAAGGGGCCAATGGCATGGTGTACCAACAAATTGTGGTGGACTTGCCCGCGCTCGATGAAGAATTGCTCGATTTGCTGCCCTTGTACTGCGACTGCGTGGCTGAACTGGGCATCAACGGCTGGGATTATCGCCAAACCCAAGCGCGCCAAGCCGCCGTGACTGGTGGCATTCAAGGCCGTTACTCCGCGCGGGCGGGCGTGGACGATACCGACAGCCTGCGCACGCTATTTGTGTTGTCCGGCAAAGCGTTGGCGCGCAACCAACACCATTTAGCAGAATTGCTGCACCAAACTTTTTGCACAATACGCTTTGATGAACTCGACCATTTGCGCGATTTTCTCACCCAAATCCGTGTCGAGACCGAAAGCAGCGTGCCAGGGCGCTCCGGTTCGCTGGCCAATACCGCAGCCGTGAGCGGTTTCAGCCCTGCGGCTGCCTTGACGCAACGTTGGCAAGGGTTTGATGCGGTGCACTATATCAAACAGCTAGGGCAAAAAATCAAGGAAGACGGCGAACTGGAACAAATTGCCGCTGGCCTGGCGCGCTTGCACGCCCAATTGTTGCGCGCACCCCGTCAATTCTTGCTGATTGGCGATGAAGAGCGGCGCGATGCCATGGTGCAAACCCTAGTCAACGTTTGGCAAGACACCGTGGGGGCACCCCTTGTGGGTGCAGTAGGGGCACCCCTTGTGGGTGCCCAAAAAGTGGGTGCCCAAAGCCCGGCATCGCAAAACGTCGCCCTGGTCACAGGCGCAACGGTAAATTTCTGCGTCAAAGCCTATCCCACCGTGGCCTATGATCATCCTGACTCCGCCGCGCTGACTGTGCTCGCCGAAGTGCTGCGCAACGGCTATTTGCACCGCACCATCCGCGAGCAAGGCGGTGCCTATGGCGCGGGCGCGGGCTATGATTCCGACGCTGGCGCATTCCGCATGAGTTCCCACCGCGACCCGCGCTTGCAAGAAACCTTGGCCGATTTTGACCGCGCCGTGGAGTGGGTGTTGGCGTCCACGCCCGAACAACGCCACTTGGAAGAAGCCATTTTGGGCGTAATCAGCCGCATCGACAAGCCCGCTTCCCCGGCAGGCGAAGCCAAAAGCGCATTTTTCGGCGCGCTACATGGCCGCACGCCAGCCAAGCGGCGCTTGCAACGCGACCGCGTGCTGGCTGTGACTGCTGCGGATTTGCAACGGGTAGCTGCCACCTATTTGCAACCGCAATACGCCAGCACCGTGGTAGCAGGCAATCTGGAAACCATGGAAAACGCAGCCAACAACTTGGGTTTGACGCTGCGCAATATATTGTGAGCTAGTACCTTCTGGCCCCAGTAATTCCCGCTGGGCATGGCCGTGAAGCCAATTAGCACGCCAGCCAGGAGAAGCTGGTTGTAACATAGTCAATCTACAACCTTTATTTTATTAGGTATGCAGAAACTTTTTATGCCGGTCAGAGATATTTACCATGAGACGGTCAAACATGCGCTGGAGACAGCGGGATGGCGCATTACCCATGATCCGCTGGTTTTAGAAATTGGCGAAAAACGCTTGTATGCGGATTTGGGCGCGAACCGTTTACTCAGCGCAGATAAGGGCGATGCTAAAATTGCGGTAGAAATCAAAAGTTTCTTGGGACATTCGGATGTCAAGGATTTGGAGCAGGCATTCGGCCAGTTTATGATTTATGCCAAAATTTTGGCAAAACAAGAATCAGAGCGATGTTTATATCTGGCAGTGACAGAAACTGTGTTTGCCGGTATTTTCTCGCAAGAATTGGGGCGTCTCCTGTTGGAAGACCCGCTATTCCGTATATTGGTTTTCAATGTAGAACAAGAGGCTATCACGCGATGGATACCCGCTTAGATTACCCAACGCTAATCAAGGAAATTTTGTTGGAACATGCCAAACTCAAGCCATCTTACGGTGAAATTGAGCCGCATGTGGTGTTTGATGATGCGCGCCAGGAATATGTCTTGTTTGACATTGGCTGGAATGGTGCGCGTTATGTATATGGCAGTGTGGCGCATATCCAGGTTACTGGACATAAAATCTGGCTGCATTACGATGGTACGGAAGAAGGGATTGCCACGGATTTACTCGCTTCCGGCATCCCTAAAAGTGATATTGTCTTAGGCTTTCGCCCCCCTGCGCTTCGGCCTTATACAGAGTTTGCGGTAGCGTGAGTTTTTTCTAGCGCTCATCAGCGCCCACTGCGGAAAGGCCGCACGGTTTGAAGTACCGCTTATATTATGGCGACGCGACTGGGCGTTGCCTGGTACGCTATGATAATGAAACAGGCAAGGGCGACCATTGCCATATCCGCTGCGGCAGACTATGTCTTGTTTAACATTGAATGATGACCTTGTGTACGTGTAACAAAATAAATTTTTCACTCGCGCGGGCGCAACAGCCCGCGTCACCCCCAGGATGGCTTTGCCATGGCGCTTAGCAGTTTATTTTCCAAATTATTTTCCACCGCCGCCCCCGCTGAATCCTCGCCGTTGATATTTGAGGCCGTGGCCAACGGTTTGGAATTGTCATTGCCCGCTGAGGTATTTAACCAAGCGCGCCAAGGCTACGGCCCAGCGCTGGCACAGCACCAATACCTGCGCATGGTGATGCTGCTGGAAGAAGGCCTGGCTGTGGAACTGCGCTATGGCATCCGCCTGGACGCAGACACAGCGGTCACGCTGGACGACGACAGCCGGTTTTTGTTCAATTTGCCGCCGCGCTGGCCGGGGCGTTTTGTATTGCGTGCCCAGGGTTTGACCACGCAACCGGGGTTTGCCTTGCAACTGTTGCTGACCAGTCTGCAAGGCAACGCCCGTGTTCCGGGCGAAGCGATTGCGCATTACCGCCTGCATGGCCCCTTGCTGGAACTCAGCGCCAGCGAGGTTTTCCTGCCCGATCCTTGGCAATGGCTGGCGCTCAGTGCGGTGGCGCGCCATGCCGCGCTGGACGGTGCTGGTGATGAATACCAAAATTTGTGGGCTATCCACCAAGTGCTACACGCCGCCGCGCACGGGCTGGACGTGGACATGGGCGCGTTTGGCCGTTTTGCGCTGACCGTGCCCGAGCGCGTGACGCTGGCCGTGGAAGTGCTGGCCGATGGCAGCCTAGAATTGGCCCCTGGCCTGGGCCAAGGGCTGGATCAAAACGCTATTCAAGCGCGTTTGGGCCAATTGCGCCCTGGCAGTGGCGCGCAAAGCCTGCGCGTGGGCAACACCTTGGTGCTGCTCAATGAAAAAGCACTGGCTGCTGCACATAACATATTGAGCAAACGCCATATTCCTGCCAGTCAGCGGCGCAAATTCCTCAATGCGCCCGGTTCCTACCTGGATGCGGCGCTGGTCGATTTAGACGCAGGATTCACGTTGCGCGCCAAAGGGATCGGCCCGTTTCAGCACGCCTATTTCGGCGAAACCGACAACAATGAAATCGAATGGTTCCGCGCCCACGACGCAGGCGCGCCTGCGGATTTATTTGACCAAGTGACCACAGCCCATGAGGATTTGATAAAACCACAAGACCTGCCCGCGTTGCTGACGGATCCCGCATTGTTGGCGGATTTTCAAACCAAACTCACCGCTGCTGAAGCCATTAACGCCACCATAGTGCGCCTGGACGATTGGCGCGTGGACATTTCCGAGCCGGCGCGCGTGCGCGACGCGCTGGCGCAGGCGCGCGCGCTGCTCGCCAATCCGCCGCCCGCGCCGCCCACCCAGGCATTGGCAGTGGAAATCCACTTGAATGACCAAAAAACTGACTTTGGCAGTGCATTTGGCTCGCCGGAAAAAGACATTCAATACAATGGCACGCTAGATTTTTCCTACTACACCCGCCAACCTTTCCCGCACCAGGTGTCCGGCGTGCGTTGGATGCTGGCGCTGGCCACCAACCAAGGCCAGCCATTGGGCGCGGAATACTGCATCCGTGGCGGTTTGCTGGCAGATGACATGGGTTTGGGCAAAACCTACATGGCCATTGTTGGCATCCGCGAAACCCTGCTCGCCACCCACAGCCGCAAACCCGTGTTGGTGGTTGCGCCATTAAGTTTGCTGGAAAACTGGAAGCGCGAAACCGCAGCGACTTATTCCAGCAACTTTTTTAGTCGCATCATTGTGTTGCAAGCGGACGGCGATTTGCCAAAATTCCGCGTGGCAGGGCGCGGCGTGGAAATCCGCGCGCGCGTGCATGAACCGCCAACGGTTGACATCACGGATGTGGATAGCCCACCGTGGGAGGACGAGCCAACCGCCGCGCCCGCTGCTGTCCTGGATCAGGAAGAAGAAGCGCTAGACTTCATTTCGCTCAAAATCGGCGCGGAATGGGGGCCAGACCGGCTGGATTTGCCCGGCACCCTGGTGCTCACCACCTACCAAACCCTGCGCGATTATCAATTTTCGCTGGTGGCTGTGCCGTGGTCGGTGGTGGTGTTGGACGAGGCGCAAAACATCAAAAGCCCCAATACGTTACAAACCCGCGCCGCCAAAGCGCTGGACGCGGAATTTAAACTGCTGGTTACCGGCACGCCGGTAGAGAATCATTTGGGCGAATTTTGGTGCTTATTTGATACCTTACAACCCGGCTTCCTCGGTGCATATCAAGAATTCCGCGAACAATACATTAAGCCCATTCTCAAGGCCCCGACAGAACAAAGCCAAGAAGTACGCATGGACATTGGCCGCCAATTGCGCGACCGCGTGGGCGGCCTGATGCTACGGCGCACCAAAGAAGAACACCTGGAAGGCTTGCCGAAAAAACGTATTATCTTAGGCAGCTACAACGACAATGGCGAATTTGCATTCGACCCGCGCATTGCGCGCGACATGGCCGGACGCCAGCGCTTGCGTTATGACGGCGTAGTGGCCGACACCATGGCTGGCTTAGCAGCGCAGGAAATGGGCGGCGTGGTGCTGGGCGGGTTGCAACGCCTGCGTGCGGTCAGCCTGCACCCGGATTTGCTCGACAGTGGTCAGGCGCAACGCTTGCCGCTGACTGCGCCAGAGGCAGAGGCGTGGCTGGCAGAGTCTGGCAAGATGCAGATTTTGCATGGAATTTTGGAAGAAATTCGCGCACGCGATGAAAAAGTGCTGATTTTCGCGGTCAACAAACGCTTGCAAGAATGGGTAGCCATGTGCTTGCGTCGTTTGTACAATCTGCGTGCGCCCATCATCAACGGCACCACCAAGGCCGTCAGCGGCAATCCCAACAACCCCACCCGCCAAGGGTTAATCGACGAATTCCAAGCCCAACCAGGGTTTGGCGCATTGGTGATTTCGCCCGTGGCAGCGGGCGTGGGCCTGACCATCATCGGCGCAAACAACGTGATTCACCTAGAGCGCCATTGGAACCCGGCCAAGGAAGCGCAAGCCACTGACCGCGCCTACCGCATTGGCCAAACCCGCGATGTGAACGTGTACATCCCCATTCTCACCCACCCGGATTTCGCCTCCTTTGACGTCAACCTCAACCGCTTACTGAGCGGCAAATCATCGCTCAAAGATGCCATCATCACCCAAGAGGAAGTGCGCGCCGACGAACTCGCGCCGCAGGTGTTCGCCTCCCATATCTCAGGGAGGCAGTCCTAAATTCCCGCCGCGCTATTTCCATGCTACGTGGATGTTGGTCGTTGTCAATTTCTTCAGTCCGGAACTCAGTAAAATGTGTCGAGACTTCAAGTCCGTTGTAAATGATTGAAAAAAATATTATAATATTCGGTTAATCAATCTCCTGTCATTGCGTGATATTCACGCGCCCGCTCCCTGCGTGGCTTAACGCATTGCGATGCTAAGCAAATGGAATACAACCGATGAGAATTGTTCAAGAAGCGCTCACTTTCGACGATGTTTTAATTTTACCCGCACATTCCACCGTGTTGCCCAAGCAGGCAGCCCTGCATACGCGGTTGACGCGCGAAATAGATTTGTACATTCCTCTGGTATCCGCTGCCATGGATACGGTCACCGAAGCCAGGCTGGCGATTTGTTTGGCGCAGGAGGGCGGTATTGGCATTATCCACAAAAACATGACGCCCGACGAGCAAGCGCGCCAAGTGCGCGAGGTAAAAAAATTCGAGAGCGGCATTATTAGCGATCCCATCACGGTCACGCCAGACACCAGCGTGCGCGATTTGCTGGAACTTACGCGCCGCCTGGGTATTTCCGGCGTACCCGTGGTGGATGGCGAGCTGTTGGTAGGCATTGTCACCAGCCGCGATTTGCGTTTTGAATCGCACTTAAGCGAGCCGGTCAGTTCCGTGATGACTCCCAAAGAGCGGTTGGTTACGGTGTTGGAGGGCGCAAGCAAGGAAGAAGTGCAGGGCAAGCTGCATCATCACCGCATTGAAAAAATTTTGGTGGTCAACAAGGCATTCCAACTGCGCGGTCTGATTACGGTAAAAGATATTCAAAAAGCCTCGGAAAAACCCAACGCCTGCAAAGATGAGCAGGGCCGTTTGCGGGCGGGTGCAGCCATGGGGCCTGGTGCGGATGCGCAAGAACGCGCAGCCGCGTTGGTGCAGGCGGAGGTGGACGTGGTGGTGGTGGACACGGCGCATGGCCATTCGCAAGGCGTGCTCGATCAAATCCGCTGGCTAAAAAAACGCTATCCACAATTGCAAGTGATTGGCGGCAACATCGCCACAGCCGCCGCTGCGCGCGCCCTGGTTGAGGCTGGCGCGGATGCGGTGAAAGTGGGCATCGGCCCTGGTTCTATCTGCACCACGCGCATTGTATCGGGCATTGGTGTGCCGCAGATTACCGCCATTGACAACGTGGCACAAGCCTTGGCTGGCACGGGCGTGCCACTCATCGCGGACGGCGGCA
Organism: Dichelobacter nodosus; assembly: GCA_020720085.1. GTDB lineage: Bacteria > Pseudomonadota > Gammaproteobacteria > Beggiatoales > Beggiatoaceae > DYPE01. The sequence goes on from DYPE01000009.1 coordinate 10,163, forward strand.
TCCGCTATTCCGGCGATTTGGCCAAAGCAGTGGTGGCTGGCGCGCATTCCATCATGATTGGCGGCTTGTTCGCTGGCACCGAGGAAGCGCCCGGTGAGGTGGAATTGTACCAAGGCCGTTCGTACAAGGCGTACCGTGGCATGGGTTCGTTGGGGGCTATGGCGCAAAAACAAGGCTCCAAAGACCGTTATTTTCAAGACACCAACGAAGTGGACAAACTGGTGCCAGAAGGCATTGAAGGCCGCGTGCCATACAAAGGCAGCATGTTGGGCGTTATTCACCAATTGCTGGGCGGATTGCGCGCCAGCATGGGCTACACCGGCTGCGCTACGCTAGAAGAAATGCGCACTAAACCGGAGTTCGTGCGCGTGACCAACGCTGGAATGCGCGAAAGCCATGTGCATGACGTGAGCATCACCAAAGAAGCGCCCAATTACCGTATTTCTTAGGCCATGGCATCGCATGAAATGGACGAACGCTATAGCCGCCGCATGGCGCGCCGCAAAGCACATGTGGATGCACGCATCGCCAGCGCCAGCCAAACGCGCGGTGTGTTGCTGGTAATCACCGGCAATGGTAAGGGCAAAAGCACTGCCGCGTTCGGCATGGCCGCACGCGCGTTGGGCCATGGTATGGCAGTGGACGTGTTTCAGTTCATCAAAAACCGTAGCGATACCGGCGAGGAAGCCTTTTTCCGCGCCCAGGCCGGAATGCACTGGCATGTGTGCGGCGCTGGCTTTACTTGGGACACGCAAAACCGTGCGCAGGATATTAACGCCGCGCGCGCGGGCTGGGAATTGGCCCGCCAGGCGTTGGCCCAGCCCAACGTCGGCTTGGTCGTTTTGGATGAAATTACTTATTTATTCCGTTATGGCTATCTTGAACTCGCTGAAACGCTAGTCGCATTGCGCGCCCGCCCACCCCGCCAACATGTGGTCATTACCGGACGCGGCGCGCCGCGCGAGTTGCTTGATGTTGCGGATACGGTCAGCGAAATTGCCAATACCAAACATGCGTTTGACCTGGGCATTGCTGCACAGCCTGGCGTGGATTGGTAGGCATCCGTGGAGTGCGAAGCCG
>DYPE01000009.1:11342-24466 GCA_020720085.1 Dichelobacter nodosus
GCCCGATATTTTTCGACAGCCTAGGCAGCCCCGTTTTGGAGGAACACAAAATGGACGATACGCTCAAACGTTTGCTTGATGTGGAAGCGCGCGCTGTGCGCATTGTGGATGCCGCGAAAGAAGAGCGCCAGCAAATCATTGAACAAGCGTTGCGCCAGGCGCGTGCCAGCGAGGCGGAATTTATGACGAAAATTCCAACGTTGCAGCGCGAATCTTTGGCCAAGGCCCAAACGCGCGCGCAGCAGGCTGTGGTTGAATTGCAACGCCATTATCACGAGCGAATGCAACAACAGCAAGAGTTTGCGGCTGTCCATGAGCAAGCGGCGTTGCAGGCCGCATTGGCACTGCTCGCTACCCCTGGCGCAGGAAGCGCATGATGCTACGTCATACCTACCTCAACACCCGTCTAAGCCTGATGGCCGCACGGTTGTTACCCAACGATGCCCTAGAACGGTTGCTGGCAGGCGCTAGCCTAGACATGGCTGGCGTACACATTCATCCCCCCGTGTCAGATGCGGATGCAAACGCCATGGAACACCCGCTATTTCTGCGTTTTTTAGAAGAATTCACGCTATTATTGCGGCCCTTGGCTGGCGCAGAGCGTAGCTTTTTGCTGTATTGGCTGCGCCGTCATGAAATCCTTAATTTCAAAGCATTGGTGCGAGGCCGTTTGGCGGGTCTGGGGTCTGCGGAAATTCAAACGGGTTTGGTTGATTTGGGTGTATATGCCGTGTTGCCAGTGGATGCGATATTGCGCACCGACGATGTGGCGGAAATGCTGCGCGCGTTGGAACAGCACGGTGCTTATGCCACTGAGGCGCGCTACGCCCGCCAAGTATATGAGCGTAAAAGAGAGTTGTTTATTTTGGAAGCCACCATGGATTTCCGCTATTACGCAGAATTATGGCAGCGCGCCCGTGCTGTGCCAATAAGTGAGCAACCCGCACTGCTCGGCTTGGTTTCTCGCTTGCTAGAACGGATTAACTTGGTATGGCTACTGCGCTATCGCTTCAATTACGGCTTATCGCCTGCTGAGGCTTTTTATTTGCTGATTCCCGCCACCACGCACTCGGCGGCACAATTGAACCTCGCCGCATTGGCGCGCGTCAATACCTTAGACGAATTCATCGCCGCATTACCGCCCGCATTGACCCGCCACTTAGCCGGTATTGGCGTTGGCAATGCGCCTATTACCATGGTAGAACAATGGCTGGAAGAATGGGTGCGCGAACACGCGCGCAGGGTGCTCCAACACTCCCACCACGCCTTGGCGCGTGCGCTTGCCTATTTGATTTTGCGTGAATGTGAAATCAACCGGATTATGGCGATTCTCAAAGGCAAGTCATTGCATCTCAGCGATACAATCATCCGCGCCACACTGGGCGTAGGCTCTGCTATGTCCTAACCACGCCGTTACCGGCCTATCTGTAACGCACCCATCTGCGGTGCGCGCTACTCGGCGCGGGTGTAGATAAATTCCTGGCCTTTGGTTACAAATCCTGCAAAACCGTCGCAACGGGCATCGGGCAGTGGGGCGGCTTGGTAGTGGTATAACCACATTTTAGCTTTTATGGCAGCGGGCAGGGTGCGCAATTCCTCATAACGAGCATGAACCTGCGAGGGCACAGGCGCGGTTTCACAATCATGGAATATCACATCCGCGCATTCTGCCCAATGGGTGATAATTTCTGGCGCAAATTGCGCGTCGCTGGAAAAAAACACACGCGCGCCGGAGTCGGCGCGGTCTTCCAGCCATAAACCATAACTCCTATGGTCATGGTAACCGGTGCGCACATGCGGCATGGGCACAAGTTGAAAATGGATGCCTTCCCAGGTAAAGCTTGCGTGCGGCGCGAGCGGCTGGCATAAAAAATAATCGGTTAAGTGCATGATTTTATTTTCCACACTGCCCAAGCCACCTTTGAGGCTATGCTCCCATAACCGATCCATGCTGTCTGCTTCCATGAACAAGTGCGGCTGGGGATGTGGACTGAAATAGGTATTAAACGCTACCCATTCCATGCCACCGATGTGGTCTGCATGAAGATGCGATAGGTAAATCGCCTGAATGGCTTGGCCTAGGGTGTGATTGAAAATGCCCAGTTCGTGCAGGGCAAAACGCACGTCGCCGCCGCAATCAATCAGCATTTGTTGGCCGCCGGTAGCGCGCAACAGCAGGTTGGATTGATATTGATCGGGCTGGGCATTGGCTGGGCCGCATCCTAAAAAACGAATCCGCATAAACTGTCCTTAAATCGATGAAACACGCTGGGCCAGCCAGGTTTTTACGGCTGGCGGCATGGAGGTGAAGATAATGCGAAAACAAGGCGGAGATTTCTGCATCGCTTCAATGACTTTAGCATAACTGTCCTCATCGGCCAGCGCTACGTTGTGCGCAAGCACATTGCCGCCATACAGGCGGATTTTTAAATTGTCCCATACCACAGGCAGGGTGTTGGCCTCGATTTCAGCATGATTTTCGCATAATTTAATCATGCGTCCGGTATGTTCTTGGGCGCTGGCGTGTTTGTCTTCTAAAATAGAAAAAGTCAGGGCCACGGGTGTGGGCAGTTCCAGCAGAATAGGCGGTTGTTTTTCTGGTAAAAAAATGGAATATTTGCCGGCAATTCCGCCCACTTCGCTGAGCGTGATGGGGTTCTGCACGCCCTTGGGCAAGACTTCCATTTGGCTGTCAATGCGCAAAATCGGGCCGCAGGCCGTTGCCGTGCTTGCAGAAATCAACAATTGACCGCCCACTGTGTACGATTCAATGCGCGAGGCCAAATTCACCGTGCGCCCCACCACGCCGTATTTGGCGCGTTTTTTCGAGCCAATATTGCCCACCACCAATTCACCCGTGTTAATGCCTATGCCCATGGCCACTTCAGGATAACCATGCGTTTGGTTATAACGGTTCACCTCGGCAATCGCGCGTTGCATTTCCAGGCCGCACGCCACCGCACGCTCGGCATCATCATCGCGCTGTATCGGCGCACCAAAAATCGCCAGAATGCCATCGCCGGTAAATTCGTTTATAATACCTTGATATTTCAATATAATTTCCGTCATAACTGCCAGATAATGATTCACGATGCTCATCACATCTTCGGCGGCCAGCCGTTCGCTGATAGAAGTAAAACCGCGTAAATCGGACATGAGCACAGTCACTAGGCGCTTTTCACCGCCCAAGCGCAGGCCATCGGGCGATTCTAATAAGCTGTCCACCACCTCTTCGGATAAATAACGGCCAAATACCTGACGGATAAAGCGGTTGGTTTTTTCCAGTTGGGTCAATGCTTCTTCTTTTTGCAGCAAATTGATGTACGATTGCGAATGATAGCGGATGCGTGCTGCCAACTCCAAACGATCGGGCAGTTTCACCAAATAGTCGTTCGCGCCCGAACGGAACGCCTGCGCTTTGATATCGGGTTCTTCCTTGGTTGACAGCACGATCAGCGGCACATCGCGGGTGCTGGGATTGGCGCGGAAGTAGCGCACCAACGCCAGTCCTGGCATTTCCGGCATCACCAAGTCTTGCAAAATGACCGTAGGCTCGACCTGGTTGGCCAATTTCAAGGCCAACGTGGGGTCTTGGCAAAAATGAAAGTCAATGTCTTGCTCAGCAGCGAGCATTTGCTCCACTGCTTTGCCAATAATGAGTTGGTCATCAACCAATAAGACCGTAATGCGGCGTGCGCGGATGGGCTGATTATTCATGGGCATACGCCAATTCAGTGTCCAAGCCGCCAGGAATGGCTGCGGCAGTGAGGAATACCGGGAGAATTTTAGTTACAATACCATGTTGGCGTGCGCAACAAAAGTTACACCGCTGGCCTAGACTGCTATGCAAATCTTATGAACAAACCCACCTAGCGTGCGATGCGCTGATTTTTCAGTTGACAAGCACTAAAGCAGGCTATAGCCTTGCCAGCCACAGCAGTTACCCTTCACTTTAACTAAGGCCACGATATTTATGAATGTGCTATCCACCGCAATTCCCGGCGCGTTGGTCATTCAGCCGAAAATATTCGGCGATGCGCGCGGATTTTTTCTGGAAACTTTTCAAGCCGAGCGCTATGCCGAAATCGGCATCCGCGAAAAATTCGTGCAAGATAACCACTCCCGTTCCAGCCAGGGCGTATTGCGCGGTTTGCACTTTCAAAAACAACACCCCCAAGGCAAACTGGTGTATGTGGGCCGGGGCGAAGTGTTTGATGTGGCGGTGGATTTGCGCCCAGATTCGCCTGCGTTCGGCCAATGGACGGCGGCGTATTTGTCCGATGAAAACCATCACCAATTTTATGTACCGCCCGGTTGCGCCCACGGCTTTTGCGTGTTGTCGGAAACGGCGGATTTTTTTTACAAATGCACGGATTACTATCATCCTGACGATGAAGGCTGCTTGATATGGAATGATCCCGACATTGCCATTGATTGGCCCATTGACAGCCCAGTGTTGTCGGCCAAGGATGGCCAAGCGCCATCTTTTCAACAACTTTTCCCACGTGGGTAAGGCGAATGCTGGAAACCATCCATGGCACTACCATATTATCCGTGCGCCGCTTGGGCAAAGTGGTTATTGGCGGCGACGGCCAAGCCACGGTCGGCAACACGGTCATGAAACACAATGTGCGCAAAGTGCGCCGTTTGTACCAAGATAAAGTGCTGGCTGGGTTTGCTGGCGGCACAGCGGACGCATTTACCCTGTTTGAACGGTTTGAGGGCAAATTAGAGCAACACCATGGCCACCTGACCCGTGCGGCAGTAGAGTTGGCCAAGGACTGGCGCACCGATCGCTTTTTACGGCGACTGGAAGCCATGCTGGTGGTAGCAGACAAAACCACCTCGCTGATTATCACCGGCACAGGCGACATCATTGAACCCGAGGACCACTTGATGGCCATAGGCTCTGGCGGTGCATACGCCCAAGCTGCCGCACGCGCGTTGTTGGAACACACCGAATTGGACGCGCGCGCCATTGTAGAAAAATCCCTGGCCATTGCCGCCGACATTTGCATTTACACTAACCACAATTTTACGCTGGAAGAATTGGAAAGCACTTCCGCTTAAATTGTTATAATTTTCAGCCTGTCACCCGGTTTATTCAAAGTTACCATGAGTGAAATGACACCAAGAGAGATTGTCAGCGAATTAGACAAACACATTATTGGCCAGCAACAGGCCAAACGCGCAGTGGCCATTGCCTTGCGCAACCGCTGGCGGCGGATGCAAATCGCCGAGCCGCTACGCAGCGAAATCACGCCCAAAAATATTTTAATGGTAGGCCCCACGGGCGTGGGCAAAACTGAAATTGCCCGTCGTCTGGCCAAGCTCGCCAATGCGCCATTTATTAAAGTGGAAGCCACTAAATTTACTGAAGTGGGCTATGTTGGGCGTGATGTAGAATCCATCATCCGTGATTTGGTGGACATTGCGGTAAAAATGACCCGTGAAGAAGCGTTAATTAAGGTTGCAGATCAAGCCATGGACGCTGCCGAAGAGCGCGTGCTGGATGCGTTGATTACCCCGCCACGTAAATCAGATACGCAGGAAAAAAGCGAAACCCGCCAAAAATTCCGCAAAATGCTGCGCGAAGGTAAGCTCAATGACCGCGAAGTGGAAGTGGAAGTTTCCGAGCCGCGCATTGGTGTGGAAATTATGGCACCGCCTGGCATGGAGGAAATGACCAACCAATTGCAGAGTATTTTCCAAAACATCGCCAGCGACCGCACCCGCAGCCGCAAATTGCGCGTGCGCGACGCACTGAAATTGCTCAAAGAAGAGGAAGCGGCGCGGTTGGTGGATGAAGACAACATCAAGACCGAGGCATTGACACGGGTCGAGCAAACCGCCATTGTATTTCTTGACGAAATTGATAAAGTCGCCAAACGCTCCAACCACAGCGGGCCTGACGTGTCGCGTGAAGGCGTGCAACGCGACTTGCTGCCTTTGGTAGAAGGCTGCACCATTACCACTAAATATGGTATCGTCAAGACCGATCACGTGCTGTTTATTGCTTCTGGCGCGTTTCATTATGCCAAGCCATCTGACCTAATTCCTGAATTGCAAGGTCGCTTGCCCATTCGTGTCGAACTCAACGCGCTGACTACCGAAGACTTCGTGCGCATTCTCACTGAACCCAATGCTTGCCTGACCCAGCAATACACCGCGTTGATGGACACCGAAGGCGTGAGTTTGGAATTTACCCCGGACGCCATTCAAAAAATTGCCGAGATGGCATGGCAAGTGAATGAAAAAACCGAGAACATTGGCGCGCGCCGGTTACACACGGTAATGGAACGCTTGCTCGATCAAGTTTCCTACGAAGCCGCAGATAACCCCGCTGGCCAAAGCGTGCATATTGACGTGGCTTATGTCAATCAACATCTGGCGGATTTGGTCGGCAACGAAGATTTAAGCCGTTATATTTTGTAAATCGCCAAGGCGGCGCGTCGCGCAACTATCCATAGGAAAATTGCCATGTTACATCGCTTACATCGATTTTTTGCGCTGGCCGCCGCGTTATGCCTGATAACCGCACAGGCGGAGGAATTCCGAGTCAGCAATAGCGAAATCCCGTATTTCAACAGCCTAAGTAGCGAGGCCGCCGAGCGTATTGATGCCGTGGCACGGCTGTCTGGTGACGGCAAAAAAATTGTCTATATCGAGCCAGCCAACGGTTTTGACCTCAGCCTGTCAGGGTGGCTGGGCAGTTGCGACCAAGGCTGGAACGACAGCAATGCTGCTAAAGTCTATTTGTTTGATATTGCCAGCAATGCCCGCAGCCTGGTGTATCAAGGCGAATTCAGCACGGTTGTGGTCAATGGCCAAACCTGCTTGCAAAGCATAGAAGCCGGTTTCAGCGCTGAAATCAACCACGACGGCAGTAAAATCGCGCTGGTGTACAGTCGCATGACCTTTAATGGCGACCGCTCGCAGCTCAGCAATACACTCAACGTAGTGACGGTCAATCCTCAAACCAAAGCCGTCAGCGCAATTACCCAGTTCATTTCGCCTGGCTTTCAGCCCACCACCACGCCGTTGCACATGAGCGCCAACGGCAGTATGCTGGTCTTGGCCTATGAACCCGCGAGCGACACAAAAAACTCGATCTGGGGCGTGGATGCCTATACCAGTAGCGACCTGCGCAAACTGGTGGCAATCCCGTTGCGCGACAGCAGCATAGCAGTGGTGCTCAATCATCCGGCAGACGCCAAAAACGGCACCAGCGAAGAGTTGGTTCGCTTCATTGATGCACAACACCGCTGGTTTTTTGATGTCAGCGACGATGGCAAAGTGGTCGTATTTCAAATCCAAGGCAATGGCAAGATCGTGGGAGTCGCTAGTGATGGCAGCAATTACCATCAGATTACCCAGTTGCCGCCCACTGCGGCCTATATCAGCCTGTCCGGCGACGGCCAAGTAGTGGCCTATGCCAGCCGTCCCAGTTTGGAAGCAGTCAGCCTGTACACCGATAGCTTTGCCGGTGGCGCGCAAAAACTGGTGCTGCAAGGCAGCAACGCCCATGCAGCAGGCAATCTTATTTTGAATCGTGATGGTTCCGCCTTGCTGTTCAACACGTATGTTGCCGGGCCAGGCAGCGGCTATGGCTGGACCTCGAATTCCTACTATTTACCCACCGATGGCAGTCAAACCGTGACTGCGCTCAATTATGAACTGGAAGACACCAGCGACGACTTTGCCACCGTCTTAACCGGCATGTATGCCGCGCCGCACCTGCATATCTCGCAACTCAGCATGGCCCGGCAAGCTGAATTTGATTTTGCCACTGGCCTTTTGACCATTCCCGTGGTGGCGCTGACTTCCACCGTTTTTGGTGATTTGAACATCGCCTACGCGCTACAATTGCGCATGACCCCAGACGTCCATTTTCGTCTGGTGAGCGCCCAACCCGTGCCCTACGACGCGGCGAGCATCCGCGCCAGCTACGTGATGGAAAGCGGGGTGCTGGAACTGCCCGCAGTGACTGTCGGCGACACGCGCTACGCTGCGACGCTACGCGCCAAGGACTTCACCCAGCGATTGCTCGAACTGGTGAGTATCCAATAGCGCGGAGTTGAGTGCCTGATTTTGAAATATGCGTGTATTGTCTACGTGTACACGTGAAAGATAAGGCCGGGAAGCGGAACCCCTCCGCTTATCGGCCAATGTTTGACAAAACCTTGGTTTATTTATTTACTAGCCTATAACCTAGTGAGCGCGCGACGAATCGCGTGCCATTTGTTTTCGCAGTCATTAACCTTGCAGGAGGGTGTTATGCATACTTCATGGATTCATTTTGCGCTATTGAACTTGGCACTGGCGTTGGCATGGCCTGCGTTGGCTGAGCCAACGGCCAGTAGCGGCGTTGACAGCATTGCTCCAGAAACAACAAATTCCGGGGTACCGGTAGCGGCGTTGATGGATTTGCCAGAATATTACCAAGCGCCGGATACCAATGCGCCCATGCGCCGCCGTGAGGCGGGTTTAGTGGACGATGCCGCGCTAGGAGCTAGCGCATCGCGCGGGCTTAGCCGTGGCCTGTCGCGCGGTTTAAGCCGGGGGTTATCACGCGGATTAAGCCGTGGCCTATCGCGCGGTTTAAGCCGGGGGTTATCACGCGGATTAAGCCGGGGGTTATCACGCGGATTAAGCCGTGGCCTGTCACGGGGTTTAAGCCGGGGGTTATCACGCGGATTAAGCCGTGGCCTGTCACGGGGCTTAAGCCGGGGGTTATCACGTGGATTAAGCCGTGGCCTGTCACGAGGTTTAAGTCGGGGTTTATCACGCGGATTAAGCCGTGGCCTGTCGCGCGGTTTAAGCCGGGGTTTATCACGTGGCTTAAGCCGTGGTCTGTCGCGCGGTTTAAGTCGGGGGCTATCGCGCGGCGCGGCGCAAGCGGCGCTAGACGGGGTAATGAACCCGCCTGGCTTACAATATCCTGAAGATCATGGCTGGGAAGCGACTCACCTGCCCGACATCATTGCCCCACTGGCGCCACGGCAAACGGGCCTGACCAGTAGCGATCAACCTACCTTATCTTGGTATATATCGGCGGATTGGGGCGGCATAATCGGCTTTAGCCTGAACGCACCACAAGCGCCTGAACCGATATTGGAGTTATTTTTCGCACCGCCCACCGGAACCACCAAGCACATGGCGGGCTTTCATGACATTGACTTAGCCGCGCATGGCGTACATTTGCTACCGGACGTGACCTATGAATGGACGGTATACATCATTACGGATGCGCTGGAGCGCACAGCGGATTTAGTGGCCAGCGCCACCGTGCTGTGGCCAGGAGATGCACGTGCCCAGCCCGCACCGGGTGCCTCCGCGCAAGAATTGGCGGGGGCTGGTTGGTGGTATGACGCGATACGCGCCGTACAACAGCAACCTGCTACTGCGGACACGCGGCGCACACGTGCGGCACTCATGCGCCAAGAAGGAATGCCTAAAGTCGCGCAATTTGATTTGGCTGGCTTATAACCTCTCCAACCGTGCGGGGACGGAACCCCGCACTACCACAAGTATTGGAATTCCCATGAGTTGGTTTGAAAAACTATTACCTGCCCGCATCCGCACCACCAGCCGCAGCCGTCGCCCAGTACCAGAGGGGCTGTGGTCTAAATGCCCATCGTGCCAGGCGGTACTTTATTTTGCTGAACTAGAAAGAAATTTACAGGTTTGTCCTAAATGCGGCCATCATTTCCGCATCAATGCCCGTGCCCGCCTGAACACGTTGCTTGATGAATCGGGTCGTGAAGAAATCAGCCGCGAATTAGCCCCGGTAGATCGTCTAAAATTTAAAGACAGCAAACGCTACCGCGACCGTCTGCTACAAGCACAGAAAAACACCAGCGAACAGGACGCATTGGTGGTCATGCGCGGCTTTATCCATGAAGTGCCCGTGGTGGCGTGTGTGTTTGAATTTGAATTCATGGGCGGTTCCATGGGGACGGTGGTAGGCGAAAAATTTTGCCAGGCAGCGGAACGCGCCATCGCGGATGAAACGCCGCTGATCTGCTTTTCCTCCTCTGGCGGCGCTCGTATGCAGGAAGGCTTATTTTCGCTGATGCAAATGGCCAAAACCAGCGCCGCATTGGCGCGCCTACACGCGCACGGCCTGCCATTTATTTCCGTGCTCACCGACCCCACCATGGGCGGCGTGTCCGCCAGCCTGGCCATGCTGGGGGATGTCCATATCGCCGAACCTGGCGCGCTGATTGGCTTTGCTGGCCCCCGCGTGATTGAGCAAACTGTGCGCGAAACTTTGCCCGAAGGCTTTCAACGCAGCGAGTTTTTACTTGAGCATGGTGCGGTGGACATGATTGTGGATCGCCGCGAACTGCGCACCAAACTGGCGCTACTGCTCGCCATGCTCACCCGCCGCCCCTCGCCGCCGCTACCGAGCATGACTAAAGAAGGCGAAATGGCCCCAGCCGCGCCTGCTGACGCAGTAGACCCAGACATTGTGGATGGTTAGCCTCGCCAACCGTTGGCTTGCCGCGCCTAATTGACGAATTCTGGCGGGAACGTTAAGATAGCCAAGTTCTCCTCATCACCAGCGGGTGTAGTTCAATGGCAGAACTTCAGCTTCCCAAGCTGATAGTGAGGGTTCGATTCCCTTCACCCGCTCCACGAATTCTTGGCGTAAACGTTAAAAATCCGGGCCAACCGATAGATGGATGCGTACCGGATCGTCGTCTGAACTCACCGCTACCGCCACATCTAGCCGCACCATGCCGATCGGCGATTGCCAGCGCAGGCCCACGCCTGCGCCGTGCTGCAAATCTGGCGATTGCCAGGCATTGAACACATTGCCGGTGTCCCAAAATACTACACCGCTCCATTTGGGCAAAAATTGATGTTCCCACTCCACGCTGGCAGTAAACAAATGGCCAGCGCCCAGGCCACTGCCGTCTAGCTTTTCAAAGCCATAACCGCGCACGGAGCGATCGCCGCCCGTGCGAAATTGAAATCCCTGTGGCAATTGCAAAAAATCAGAGCCAGGCACAGTATCTGCCACGGTGTAGCCAATTTCACCGCGCAACAAAATGCGGTCATGCTGGGTGATGCCGCGAATCCACCGGCCAGACAGTTGCGTTTGCCAAAAATCTTGATTAGAACCCAGCGCCTGCCATGCCCCTTGCAATATCCATTTGAGTTCCCAGCCCCGTAGGCTGTATGTGCGGTCGTCGGTTTGCAAAACATGCCAACGGATGCCTGGGATGATCATCTGGTAGTTAACCTTTAATACCTCCGCCATTTCAGGATGTTGCTGTTGTAGCCAGCGCTGAAAATCAGCGGGCATGACGCCCAGCAGGTCATACTGCTCATTCACCAGGCGCAATAGCCAGGATTCCTCGGCCTGCACATCGCCCCACAACGAACGCGGATGATTTTTGCGCAGGGTAAGCTGGAATTGGCGTGCGAGTGTGGAACCATCAGCATCGGCCAACAGCAAATTCAGCGTGTCATCTTCCAGGTCTTCCAGCGCCATGGTTTGCTGTTCCAACGCCAAGCTGGCAGAAAAATAATCCAAGCGGTGGCTGCCGGTAGGCACCTCATACGTGCTGTCCACTTCGAGTTTGCGTTTTTTCTCTTGCACGCGCGCACCGGATTTCCAGCGATGGCCAACCGAGTTAAGGTAACGCTGTTCCCAGGCCAAACTCAGGCGCACGCCGCTGTCCGTGCCGTATCCCAACAGCGCTTTGTATTGGTTACGCGGCAAAGGGCCTAGGCGCACGGTTAGGTGCACGCGCGCGCCTGTGGCGTCCATTGCGCGCTGCTCTTCGATTTCCACAGTGGAAAAATAGCCGCTGAGATATAATTTGCGGCGCAAATCTGCCAATGCCTCGGCAGTGTACGGCGCATGGGCAGGCGGCGCGAAGCGTTGCAAAAAGGATTCGGCGAATGGCGTGCCGGTAAAAGTAACCGCGCCAAATTGATAGCGCGGGCCAGTGTCGATTTCCCAGTCTACGTCCGCCTGATTGGCTGCCTCGTCTAGGCGCAATTGCGCACGCGGGAATTTTATGTCCAAATACCCCAAGCTTTTGGCCAATGTGATAAATTCGCGTTTGGCTTGATCATAAGCAGGATGATTCAGCGCCGCACCCGAGTGCAATGGAAAATTGGCCAGCCAGCGCGTGAGTTTGGCTTCTTGCTCACCGGGTCCGGTTAACGTGGTGTGCAGGTTGCGGTAGCGCATGGGCGCGCCCAAGGTAATGTTGTAGCGCGCATGCCACTCACCCTCTTCCGCTGCTGGCGCGATCAGTTCACTGGCGATTTGTGCGTGGTAATAACCGAGCGGTTCCAAGCGCGCGCGGATGTCTTGCGGCGCTTCTTTGTGCAACAAGCGCAAGCGCGCTGGGCTTAAGTCCTTTTGATTGGCAGGCTGAGCCAGCCGCACGCCAGCTTTGAGATTGTCAAGCGTTGCGCCCTCTACCCCACTAAATTCCACCACCACATTGGCGGCGGATGAATAGGAAAAAATGAATAAAAATAATAATAACCAGCGATGAAGCTGGCAGTGGGCAAGGCTGGACGGTATCATGTTGGGCTGGGCTGGGCTGGGCTGGGCAAAAGAGTTCATGTAGGCTAGGGCTGGCGATCCTGCAGCGGCTGCCAGCCCTGTGCTGTGAGTTTATCAACAGCTTCTTATAGCGTAAAGGTCAGCCACTGTTCAATTTCGACAATAAGATTGTGCTGGCGCGGGGAAATTTCCAAAAATTGGCAACCAATGCACTGTAATTCCGGGTTAATGTCTGGTTTGGCCCAGCGGGTTTCGACATCAATATCTAAGTGTGGGTGGTCAAAATTTTCGTCATCCGGCAAGCGGATGCGTAAATGCTTGATGATATGCAAAGGAATGTCATGCGTGGTGATAATCATCAGGCCGCCACTGGAGATGTCACCCAGTTGCCCGATAATTTCACCGGTTTTTCGGTCTAAAATGTCCAGATAGAGAAAAAGGTGCTTGCGTTCCCGGTTGCGGTATTCCATGATTTCCTCCAACGGCGGAGTTCTCGCCTTTGCGCTTGGTTGCAGTGATTCGCTGGTTTTGGTGCGCTTGCGCCAGTGCGTTACAGTATGCCATGCCCGGAACACGGGCGTCACCCGGA
>DYPE01000009.1:24566-42437 GCA_020720085.1 Dichelobacter nodosus
CGGGCGTAATTGGCCTAATATTCCATTGCAATGCGGAACAATCAAGCCGCTTTTGCTATGAAGAATGATGATATTTACCTAACTGATTTATAGAGAGGAATTATGCTAGCAGCCACGATTTTTCGGCGTCAATGGATCGCAATTGGATGGATGGCGGCCTGCACGTCTACGCTGGCCCAATCGGACAACTGGAACGCAGGTTATGGTGCGGCACCAGGAACCGGCTACCCCGGTGCCGCGCCGTGGGCCATGCCCGGTTATCCGCCCGTTGCCAATGGGCAACAACCACCGTTGCCGCGCAACTATGACACGTCAGCGCCATGGGCAACGTATCCTGGCCCGCAAGTCACGTGGAAAAATCCCCCCGCTGCTGCCACACCCGGAACGCGGGCGTACACGCAGAACACCAGCCCATCCGCCAGGCCATTCGGGCAATACGACGGGTACCCTGCACAGACAAACGGCTCCCCCCCCCAGTTTGGCGCGCCCAGCGGTGGGAACGCTGCCTGGATGCAAAATAACAATACGGGCAATGCCGCGCAAGCCCATTCCTCTGTCGTGTTTGGCGCGGAAGAAAGCTGGTGGAACCAAGCTGCGTCAGGATTTTCGCCACCGGTGGGTGGCTGGGCACCAGGTTCCCGTCAGGTCAATCCCAGCGCTTACCCCAACCACATTCCAGCCACAGGCGCGTATCAATCCATGGATCAAATGGTGGGCGACACGCTACCTTCGTCCGGCCTACCCGCGCATTTGGTCGGGCCGCCGCTTTGGGATGTGCAAGAAAGCACTGACCTTGGTTCAGCACAGCCTACTGTGCCGCAATGAGTGCCGACAGCGGCAATTGCCGTTGTCTAGCGCGTTGGAAAGGTCAAAATACTTTGTATAATTTTTTGTTTATCAATCTGTTGTGACCTTTTCCAAGGCATCACTGGTTTCCAGCCACGCGCTTTCCAACTCATTGGCCTGCGTGCGGATTTCGGCATAGCGCCGTGCGTGTTGTGCAGCTTGTTGCGGGTTGGCATACACCTCGGGGCTGGCCAGCAGCGTGTCCAGTTCGGTTTGTTGTTGCGCGGTGATGGCCAGTTGCTGCTCAATTTTTTTCAAACGGTTTTCCAATTGGCGGCGTTGCGCGCGGGTTTCTTGATTGGATTTGGCGGTTGGCGCGCTGGCGGATTTGGCAGTGGATGCGTTGGCGCGCCGGTTGTCGAGCCAGGTGCGGTATTCGTCCAAATCGCCGTCAAACGGTTGCGCGCGGCCATCGGCCACCAGCCAGAATTCGTCGCACACCGAGCGTAGCAGGTGGCGGTCGTGCGATACCACCACCAGCGCCCCCTGGTAGTCTTGCAACGCCAGCGCGAGCGCGTCGCGCATCCGCGCGTCAAGGTGGTTGGTGGGTTCGTCCAGCAGCAGCAGGTTGGGCTTTTGCCACACCAGCAGCGCCAAAGCCAGGCGGGCTTTTTCACCACCAGAAAACGGCGCAGTGGCAGCCAATGCCATATCTCCAACAAAGCCAAATCCGCCGAGAAAATTGCGTAGCGCTTGCTCGGTGGCGGTGGGTGTGAGGCGTTGCAGGTGCGTCAGCGGCCCAGCGCTAGGGTCGAGTTGATCCATTTGATGTTGGGCAAAATAGCCCACGCGCAAGTCTTGCGCCGCTTGCAGTGTGCCGTCCAACGGGGCCAATGCGCCTGCCAGCAATTTGATGAGCGTGGATTTGCCCGCGCCATTTGGTCCGAGCAGGCCGATGCGTGCGCCGGGCATGAGGCTAAACCCAGTTTTACGCAACACGGGCGCGCCATGGTAGCCAATGTCTAGCCCCTTGCCCGCCAACAAGGGCGATGGGCATTTTTCTGGCGCGAGAAAAGTAAATTGAAAGGGCGAATCCACCGCTGCGGCTTGAATCACTTCCATGCGTTCCAACGCTTTCAGCCGACTTTGCGCTTGGCGTGCTTTGGTGGCCTTGGCGCGGAAGCGCTCGACAAAACTTTGAATATGGGCGATTTGGCGTTGTTGCTGGGCATAGGCGCTTTGCTGTTGCGCCAGGCGTTCGGCGCGGCGGCGCTCGAATGCGCTGTAGTTGCCCGTGTATGGCGTAATCTGCTGATTTTCTATGTGAATAATGTGACTGCACACCGCATCGAGAAAGTCGCGGTCATGTGAAATCAGCAGCAGCGTGCCTGTGTAGCGGCGCAGCCAGGTTTCAAACCACAACACCGCGTCTAAATCCAAATGATTGGTCGGCTCGTCAAGCAACAGCAAATCCGCGCGCGACATCAGCGCACGCGCCAGGTTCAGGCGCATACGCCAGCCGCCGGAAAAACTGTCTACCGCGTGCAATTCCTCGCCTGGCGCAAAGCCCAGGCCGTGTAGCAATTGCGCAGCGCGCGCTGGCGCGGCGTAGCCGTCCAGTGCGTCCCACTCGGCGTGCAATGCAGCGACGCGCATCGGCTCACCCGCTGCCTCGGCCTGGCGCAAATCGCGTTCAACGGCGGACAGCGCTTCGTCTCCTGCCAGCGCCCACGCCAGCGCGGATTGCGCGCCAAATGGCGTTTCCTGCGCCACATGGGCAATTTTCCATTCGCGCGGCAGTGCCGCATCGCCTTGCTCAGGCGGCAATTCGCCGCGTAGCAGGGCGAATAGGCTGGATTTGCCGCTGCCATTCGCGCCAGTAACGCCTGCTTTCCAACCGGGATGAACGGTAACACTCACATCCGCGAACAGGATTTTTGCGCCACGCTGTAGAGTAACATTTTGTAATTTAATCATAATTTATAAGTCAGGGATACTTTTCCCAGCGGGTAAGAATGTGGTGGACGTAACGTTGCGTTTCTGCGTAATCTGGGCAACGGCCCAAGCGGGCGGTAATGGATGGGCCAGCGTTGTAGGCGCACAGCGCTTGCCGCACGTCGCCAAAACGCTGGATTTGTTTGGCCAAATATTTTGCGCCGCAATTGAGGTTAGCCGCAGGGTTGCGCAACTGATCCGCGTCTAATCCGCACTCTTCTTTGGCGGTTTCTGGCATCAACTGCGCCAGCCCCACTGCGCCCTTGGGCGACACTGCGTGAGTTTGCCAGCTAGACTCATAATATACCAGCGCGCGAAATAATTTTGCATCCACGCCATATTGGCCCGCCGCAGCATCCGCCAGTGCGGCCAAATCTGCGGGGTCTTGCCGCCGATACCACAACCGGCGGGCAGCCACCCGCGCCTGCCCAATAATCCGGCTGGCAGTGGCCAACCACGTCGGCGCAGGCGCGGTTTGCCCATGCGCTACGGTGGATTGCGCCGTTGGGGTTGCCCATTGCCAGGAAAGCGCGGTTATAATGGTTGCCATTAACAACAACAGCACCAGCAAGCCAACAAAAAAGCGCATATAGATTCGCCCTGTTATCATTGCGTTTTTACTTACATTCATTAGCGGCCCAAGTATGTCCGCGTTCCGGGGCGGGATGCACGCGGATTTGGCCGCCAAGCCTACGCCCGCGTTCCGGGTACGGAGGAGAGTCATGATACATACCGTGACCATTATTGATAATCTTACGGGTAAGCGCGTGGAATGTCCGGTAAAAACCGGCACGCACGGCCAGCCTGTGGTGGACTGCCAGGCCCTTGCCAAGGAACTGGGCATGTTTATTTTTGACCCCGCGTTTATGACCACTGCCAGTTGCGAGAGCGCCATTACCTTTATTGACGGGGAAAAAGGCTTGCTATTGTATCGCGGCTATCCTATTGAGCAACTCGCGGAGCATTGCAGCTATCTGGAAGTGTGCCATTTGTTGCTTTATGGTGATTTGCCTACGCAACTGGAATTGGATCGCCTCAGCCATAGCCTAAAAAATCGCGCATGGTTGAACGAAGGCTTATTGCGTTTTTACCATGGCTTTCGCTACGACGCCCATCCCATGAGCATCATGGTGGGTGTGGTGGGCGCGATGTCGAGTTATTACCACGATGCGCTGGATATCAATAACCCAGAACACCGCGACATCACAGCCCGGCGCTTGCTGGCTAAAATGCCCACCATTGCCGCGTTGGCGTTCCGCCATAACCTAGGTAAGCCGTACATGTATCCAGACCCTGAACAGGGATATGTGGAAAACTTTCTGCGCATGATGTTTGCCATGCCGAACGAGCGTTACATGGCGGACTCAGTGACAACGAAAGCTTTGGAAATTATGATGATACTGCACGCGGATCACGAGCAAAACGCCAGCACATCCACCGTGCGCCTGGCGGGCAGTTCGCAAGCTAACCCCTACGCCTGCATCGCAGCGGGCATTTCCACCTTGTGGGGACCTGCGCATGGCGGCGCGAATGAGGCGGTCGTGCGTATGTTGCAAGAGATTGGCCAACCTGAAAACATTCCTGCGTATTTGGATAAGGTCAAGGACCGCGACAGTAAAACTCGACTCATGGGTTTTGGCCACCGTGTATACAAAAATTACGACCCGCGCGCGGCCATCATCCGCGACATTTGCCATAAATTGCTCAATCAATTAGACCACAATGCCAAACTCCAACCCTTGCTCGATACTGCCATGGCGCTGGAACAACTGGCGCTGGAAGACAGCTACTTCCAAGAACGGCGGCTTTATCCGAACGTAGATTTTTATTCAGGCATTATCCTGCGCGCTCTAGGTTTGCCGCTGAACATGTTCACCGTGATGTTCGCAGTGGCACGCACGGCTGGCTGGATAGCGCAATGGCAAGAAATGATGTCCGAACCCAACTTGCGTATTGGCCGCCCGCGCCAATTGTACGTGGGGCCGCCCCAGCGCAGCTTCACCTCCATGGATCAACGCACGGCTCAGCCGTAATTTGGTTGCTGCTGGTTGTCTTCCGTGCCCATAGGACTTATTGTTGCAATCCAACGACACCCACTCAACGCGGCGCGCAGCCCGCCGCGTGGATACTAACCTGCCAGGAGACCCCTAACATGAACGAGCCGGAAGACAATACAATTGAAATTCATAAAGATGACAACACGGAGACTGGCAATTTGGTAGAGTTTAAGGACGTCATGCCCTCCGTGCTCCATGTGGTGCCCGTCACGCAACGGCCACTCTTCCCTGGCCAAGCCGTGCCGCTGGTGGTGGATGCCGAGGATTGGGATGAAACGTTTAAGCTGATTGTTGAGGGCGGTTCCAACATGGTCGGGCTGGTGCTGGCCAGAGCGGACAGCATGGACGAGGCCGCGCCGGACAATTTTTACGAAATTGGCACGGCCTGTCGCATTCACCGCGTCGCCGAATCCGATGGTCGTCTGCAAGTGGTGGTGGAAGGGCTGCAACGCTTTCGCGTGGAATCGTGGATTTCACGCCAACGCCCGTACACGGTAAGGCCGCATTATTATCCCGAGCAACGGTTGAAAAACAATCCAGAATATAAGCCCTACATTCTGGCCATCATCAATACTATCAAGGAATTGCTGCCGCTCAACCCGCTGTATAGCGAAGAACTGAAATTGTTCATGGAGCGCTACAAGCCCGAAGACCCCTCGCCACTGGCCGATTTTGCTGCCAGCCTCACTTCTTCCTCGCGCGAAGAATTGCAAGAAGTGCTAGAAGGCATTGCACTCTATCCGCGTATGGAAAAAGTGTTGTATTTACTCAATAAAGAGCTGGAAACCGCCAAGGCACAAGCGCAGATTCTGCGCCAGGTTGAAGAAAAAATGCAGGAACAGCAACGCGAATTTTTCCTGCGTGAGCAATTAAAAGCCATTCAAAAAGAATTGGGTATAGAAAAAGACGACCGCACCGCTGAGGTAGAGCGGTTCAAGGAGCGCCTGGAAAAATTGCAGGTGCCAGAAGCTGCGCAAAAACGCATTGACGAGGAAATGGAAAAACTGTCTGTGTTGGAAACCGGTTCACCAGAGTACGCAGTTACACGCAACTATCTGGATTGGCTTACGTTATTGCCATGGGGCAAGTATTCCAAGGATAAATTGAATTTAGACGCCGCGCGTCGCATTCTTGATCGCGACCACGAAGGGCTGGAAGATGTAAAAAAACGCATCATTGAATTTTTGGCCGTGGGCAAACTCAAAGGCAGCGTATCGGGCACCATTTTACTGTTGGTTGGCCCGCCCGGCGTGGGCAAAACCTCGGTAGGGCGTTCGATTGCCACCGCGCTGGGCCGCAGTTTTTACCGCTTCTCGGTGGGCGGCATTCACGACGAAGCGGAAATCAAAGGCCACCGCCGTACCTATATTGGTGCTATGCCCGGTAAGTTTTTGCAAGCCATGAAAGAAGCGGGCACCAGCAATCCCGTGATTATGCTCGATGAAATCGACAAAATTGGCACGTCCTATCGTGGCGATCCCGCCTCCGCACTGTTGGAAGTGCTCGACCCCGAGCAAAACACCGATTTTCTCGACCATTATCTTGATGTGCGTTTTGATTTATCCAAGGTCATGTTTATTTGCACAGCCAATCAACTGGACACCATCCCTGGCCCGCTACTGGATCGCATGGAAACCATTCAACTTTCCGGCTACCTTACTGCGGAAAAAATGAAAATCGCCAAACGCCATTTAATTCCGCGCCAATTGGAACGCACCGGTTTGCAAAAAGAACAAATTTCTATTACGGACGCTGCATTGCACAAAATCATTGAAGGGTATGCGCGTGAGGCTGGCGTGCGCGCGTTGGATAAACGCATTGCCGCACTGGCGCGCAAGGCTGTGGTGGCGGTGGTGGAGAAAAAAACCTTGCCCATTAAACTGACTGTAAAAAATCTGGCAGAATATTTAGGCAAACCATTGTTTGAAAATGAAGAACTGATGTATGGCACTGGCGTGATCACCGGGCTGGCATGGACACCGCTAGGCGGCGCAACCCTGAGCGTGGAGGCCAACCGCGTGCACGGCTATGGCCGTGGCTTCAAACTCACCGGCCAATTGGGCGATGTGATGAAAGAATCCGCTGAAATCGCCTACAGTTACCTTATGTCACAAGCGGAGGCATTTGGCATTGAGTCGACCTTTTTTGAAAACGGCATGATTCATTTGCACGTGCCCGCCGGTGCCACGCCCAAGGACGGCCCCAGCGCGGGCATCACCATGACCAGCGCGCTACTGTCGCGCGCGCGCAATTGGAAACTCAATCGCCCTATCGCCATGACGGGCGAAATCACGCTCACCGGCCAAGTGCTACCGGTGGGCGGCATCCGCGAAAAGGTGATTGCTGCCAAGCGCGTGGACATTCATGAGCTGATTTTGCCTGACGCCAACCAGCGCGACTTTGAAGAGTTGCCCGAATACATCCGCGAAGGCATTACCATTCATTTTGTCAAAACCTACCCCGCAGTGGTGGAAATTTTATGGCCACCACAGTGACTTGCCACAAAATGAACACGGACGTAGGGGCGGCGGTTTATCCCCGCCCAATGGTTTTTTTAACAGAGTGACCATCACCCTGCGCCAGTGCCCAAGCGCTGTGTTCACGCACCCATTCACAGTCGTGGCGGCAACGGATTTGCAACCAGTGCCGCGCTTGTGCACTGGGCGGCGCGTTGCCCAGGGCCACGGCCAGGTTGCGCAGCCAGCGCGCGTGGCCCAGTCGGCGCAACGGCGATCCTTCGGTGTTGCGTAAAAACTCGGCTTCTGACCAAGCGAATAAATCCACCAACCGCGCCCGATCCAAGCCGTGGCGCGGCGCAAAATCAGCCACATCGCTGGCGGGCGCACCGCGGTTCCATGGACAAACCAATTGGCAATCGTCGCAGCCGTATATCCGGTTGCCCAGTGCCGGGCGGAATTCTATGGGAATCGCGCCAGGTGCTTCAATCGTCCAATAGGATAAGCAACGCCGCGCATCCAATTGATAAGGCGCAATAATCGCGGCAGTGGGACAGGCAGCTATGCACGCCTGACAACGGCCACAATGATTGGCTTGCGGCGCATCTGCGGGTAATGGCAGGGAAAGATAGATTTCGCCCAGAAAAAACCACGAGCCATCGCGGCGCAGCAAATTGGTGTGCTTGCCCATCCAGCCTAAGCCCGCGTGCGCGGCCAGCGGTTTTTCCATCACGGGCGCGCTGTCGGTGAACACGCGGTATTGCACTGGCTCGCCGCAAGTTTGCGCGATCCACGCTGCCAGCCGCGCCAGCCGCTGGCGCAGGGTTTTATGATAATCGCGGCCCAGGGCGTAGCGCGAAACATAGCCAATTTCTGCATCAGCCAATGCCTGGTGTGCTGGATATGCGTTGGCCGGCCAATAGTTGAGCGTGGCGCACAGCACTGCGCGCGTGCCAGGCAATAACTCAGCGGGGCGCGTCCGTTTGGTGCCATGTGCGCTCATATACGCCATGGTGCCGTGGCATTCGCGGCGCAACCAATGCGCAAGCTGGGCCTCGGCAACGGTCAAATCAATGCCCGCGATGCCCAGTGCGTGCAGGCCGAAATGGCGGCATTGCGCTTTGATGCGCGCCGCCAGGCTGGCATAATCGTTACTGGTAGATAAATTGATTGGCGCTGGTAGCGCGGGCAATGTAGGAGTCGTGGTCATGAAGAAGATTTTGATACTGGAATCCGAATGGCGCAAGCATCCCCACGCGCCGTCTACTGAAACCCGAAGCACAAGCGCGATATACCGCCTGGCGTTGCGTGGTTTTCCTGGCGTACAAGCCGATTGCCAGCCACTCACCTGCCAGGCTGGGCAGCGCATCCGCGACTTCACCCGTTTGCCGGAAAATCGCCGAGGCGTTCATGCCGTAATCCTCAGCGGCCACGGTTCGTTTTTGCCAGATAACCGCCGTGCGCTGGCAGCGAATGACGGTTTGCTACTGGCCGATGATGCGGCGGATGCCTTGGATGCCCGGCACAGCTTGCTGATTGCAGATGCCTGTTTTCTTGGCCAAAATTTGCCCGCTTGGCTGGCGCGTATTCCCGCCCTGGGCGTGTTGGGGTTTGGCAACGAAGTAAATTGGACTGCCTCTAGCGTGTTAATCCATGCGGTATTGCGCCATTGGCTGGAAGAGGGCGTCTTCCATTTGCAACGCGCCAGCGCCCGCCGTCCTGCACGCGCCCTGCAACGCCTGCACGCTGGCCCGCACGCACAGTTGGCTGCTGCGCAAGGCTTGGCGTGGGCGTTTCGCCAATAAACGCGAAAGCGAGACGCCTGTCTGTTTGCTATTCCTGATCATGGAATGCAGGCGGAATGGTTATGCCGTTGGTTTTTGACAACACCAAAATAGGGCCGAATAAATTCTCTTGCTGCGGTTCCAGCATGAGTTCTTTGGCCAACTCTAACACGGCCAGCAAAGATACCACCACGCCAGCGCGGTTTTCCGTTTGAGTATAAATGCGTTGAAACGCCAATTGTGGTTGTTCGCTGAGCAGTGTCAAAATAATGATCATGCGTTCGCGCACGGACAGTGGCTCGCGGGTGATTTGGTGTGCAGCGTACAATTCCATGCGCAGTAGCACATCGCGCATGACTGTCAACAACAAATCTAAAGTAATGCGCGGCGGTGGTCTGGGGCGCGATACGGGCGGCATTCCCGCTTCTACCAGGAAGGTGTCGCGCCCTAAACGCGGCAGTGTGTCGAGCGCTTGCGCGGCCTCTTTGATGCGAGCATATTCTTGCAGTTGTTCCAGCAAGCGCACGCGCGGATCATCCGATTCTTCCACTGCCAATGCCTCTGGCGAGCGCGGCAGCAACATGCGGGATTTGATTTCCAGCAGCAAAGCGGCCATCAGCAGGTATTCGGCGGCCAAATCCAGTTTCAAGTCCTGCATCATGCCAAGGTATTTTAGATATTGGTCGGTGACGCGGGCGATGGGGATGTTGAGAATGTCGATATTTTGCCGCTGAATCAGGTAAAGCAGCAAATCCAGCGGGCCTTCAAAGGTTTCAAGGAATATTTTGAGCGCGTTAGGCGGGATGAACAGGTCTTCTGGCATGTCCGTGAAGGGCACGCCAGCCACCAGGGCGATGGATGGCGCAAGCGGCAGCGGGACGGCTTCTACCAACGCGCCACTGCCCGAGTCTATGGCAGGCGGCGTGACGGCGGGTTCCGTTTCGTTCAACGGTAAGCTAAGCCCATGGCTTGTCTGACTTCCGTAAGGGTGTCGCGCGCCACTTCGCGTGCCTGTTCGCAGCCGTCCGCCACGGTGGCGCGCACGGAGTCTTGGTCGGTTTGGAAGGCTTCAATGCGTTCTTGGATGGGCCGCAGTTCCGCTTGCACGGCTTCAACAATGCGCATTTTGCAGTCCACGCAGCCAATCGCGGCACTGCCGCAGCCTTCCTGCACCCAGGTTTTGGTGTCTGCGTCCGAATAAATGACGTGGAATTGCCATACTGGGCACACTTCGGGATTGCCAGGGTCCGTGCGTTTGATGCGCTGTGGATCCGTGGGCATGGCTTTGAATTTCTTTTCCAGTCCTGCCAGCGGTTCGCGCAGGGCAATCGTGTTGTTGTAGGACTTGGACATTTTTTGGCCATCCAGCCCGGGCATTTTGGCAACCGAGGTCAGCAAAGGCTGCGGCTCAGGTAAAATGATTTTGCCTTCGCCATCCAAATAGCCGTACAGCCGGTCAATGTCGCCCATGGTGAGGTTTTGTTGGACTTCTTCTAGCAAAGCGCGCGCTTTTTTCAGCGCATCATCATCGCCTTGTTCTTGGTATTGGCGGCGTAAATCCCAATACAGTTTTACCTGTTTTTTGTTCATTTTATTGGCGGCTTCTTTTACTTTTTCTTCAAACCCTGGCTCGCGGCCATATAAAAAGTTAAAACGCCGCGCCACTTCGCGCGTCAATTCCACGTGGGCCACTTGGTCGTCGCCCACCGGCACAAAGCCTGCCTTGTACAGCAAAATATCCGCGCTTTGCAACAATGGGTAGCCCAGGAAGCCATAAGTATCGATATTTTTTTCTTTGAGCTTTTGCATCTGATCCTTGTAACTGGGCACGCGCTCCAGCCAACTGAGCGGGGTCATCATGGAGAGCAGCAGATGCAATTCCGCATGTTCCGGCACGCGCGATTGAATAAATAGCACTGCCTCGCCTGGATTAATGCCCACAGCCAGCCAATCGACAATCATGTCCCATACGCTGGCGCTGATGACTGCGGTATCTTCATATTGCGTGGTCAGCGCGTGCCAGTCCGCCACAAAGAAAAAACAGGGATATTGGTGTTGCAATTGCACCCAGTTTTTTAGCACACCATGTAAATGTCCCAAGTGCAGTTGCCCGGTGGGGCGCATACCGGATAGAACCCGTTGTTCCAAGGTAATGCTCAAAGCCGACTCCTTGCCAAAAATTTATAAACCGTACACCACACGGATGAGTTGAACCAATAGGGTGATGATTGGATTCATCAATGGTTCTAATAATCCGGTGAACATCAGCCCCAGCAGAATAATCAGACCAAATGGCTCTAAGCTGGCGAAGGGCGATGCCCAGCTCTGCGGCAACAGGCTATATAGCACGCGCCCGCCGTCTAGTGGCAATAGTGGGAGTAAGTTGAGTGCTGCCAAAATTACGTTGATGGCAATGCCTGCTTGACCAACTGCCAATAAAAATAAGCTCGCGCTGCTCTCGGTTTCTAAGCCAATTTTATACAGGAGTGCCCACGCCAGCGCCATCAGCACATTCGCGCCTGGGCCAGCCAACGCCACCCAGGCAATGTCGCGCTTGGGATGGTTTAGATTATTCCAGTTTACCGGCACAGGCTTGGCCCAGCCAAACACAAAACCACCCAGCCACAATAAAACTAAAGGTAATACAATGGTGCCAAAGGGATCAATATGACGCAAGGGATTGGCGCTCAGCCGTCCTTCGTCCTTGGCGGTGGCATCGCCCAGTTTCCACGCTGCCCACGCATGGGCGGCTTCGTGCAGGGTAATGGCGAAAATCACAGGTAAAGCCCATACGGCAATTTGCTGGATTTTTTCAGCAGGGATATCAAAGGGCATAGGTCCTCTTTAACTTCAGTCGATTAAGTCGTCAACCGGCCCTTTGCCGGCGCGGATGATTACCGGCACATTCTCTAACAAATCCAGCACCGTGGTGGGTTCATGGCCGCAATGACCGCCGTCAATAATCAAGTCTACTTGCTTTTCTAATTGTGCGCGGATAACTTCTGGGTCGGTTTCTGGGGTAGGCTTATCCGGCAAAAACAAGGTAGAACTCATCAATGGCTCATGTAGCGTGTCCAGCAGCGCATGTGCAATTTTATGATCTGGCACGCGGATGCCTATGGTTTTGCGCTTGGGATTTTGCAAGCGGCGCGGCACTTCATGCGTAGCTTCTAATATGAATGTATACGGCCCTGGTGTCAGCCGTTTCATCAGGCGGAAAGCTTGGTTGCTCACTTTGGCATACAGCGAAATTTCCGCCAAATCGCGGCAAACCAAGGTAAAATTGTGATTTTTTTCAATCTTGCGTATGCGCAGGGCACGCTCCATGGCCGCCTTGTCGCCAATGCAGCACCCCAGTGCGTAGCAGGAGTCGGTGGGATACACTATCAAACCGCCATTACGCAGAATAGCAACGGCTTGGGCAATGAATCGCCCTTGGGGATTGTCCGGGTGAACGACAAAATATTGGCTCATGATTGCCTAGTGCGGTGAATATAACGCCCGTGTTCCGAGCTTAGAACTTGTTGATTGTATGTCAAATCCTTGCAAACGTCCAGAATCCTTGCCACGTAGGCAGCTAGGGTGGGCAAAACGTCCCTTCGGCAGAGCTTCAGGACACCGCTTTTGGTTTTGCCCACCATCATGTGGCATGAATTGGTGGGCAACGAAAAGAGGTTGCCCACCCTACCCGGCTTACCTATTTGCCGCTGATTTGCACAGGCGGCGGCGGGGTTTGGGTAAAACGCACACGCGCGGCCATGGCGGGTGTCATGTGTACTGTGCCGGATGCGTCCATGAGCAGCACTTGCGTCATGCCCATGTGCTGGGCGATGCGTTGCCAATCGGTTTTGCCTGCCACGGCCAGCGCGGTGGACGCTGCGTCGGCTTCTGCGCCGTTGGGGTGAATTACGGTGACGGAGGCCGTTTCTGCCACCGGATAGCCGTTGCGTGGATCGATGATATGGGCGTAACGTTTTCCCTGGTATTCGTGGTAACGCTCATAACCGCCGGAAGTCATTACTGCCTCGCCTTCTTGTAATTCCACAGATGCCAGCACGTCCTTACCATTGGGATGGCGTATGCCCACGCGCCAAGGCCGTCCGCCGTTTTGGCCCATGGCGCGTAGATTGCCGCCCGCATTGACCATGGCATTGCGGATACCCAGCGTTTGCAGCCGCGTCAGTGCCAAATCCACTGCATAGCCCTTGGCTACTGCGCCAAAATCCAGCCGCACGGCTGGGTTGGCGCACGATACGCTATCGCCTTGAATTTGCAAATCCGCCATGCTGGGGCGTGCGGCCAACAGGCTGGCGATAGCCGCAGGCGCAGGCGGTTGCCAAGTGGCTGGGTCAGCACCGTGAAAGCCCCACAGCGCAATCAGGCGGCTGATGGCGGGATTGAACAGGCCGTCGCTGTGCGCGGACATGCGCTGAGAAATTTGAATCAATTCCCGTGTGCGCGCGTTGACTGGCAGGGATTTGCCCTCGGCAATGGCTTGGTTGAGTTGCGCCAGCAAGCCGCCAGCTTGCCAGGCGTGCCATTCGCCGTGCATGGTTTGAAAATCGCGGGCAATGTCTGCCACGGCGGCGGCGGCCTGGTCGTGGGGAACGCCAGCAATGGTGATGTCCACCAAGGTGCCGAACACGTAAAATTGGGCTTGGTAATTGCCTAGGCTGCGCGTGTAGGCGCTCAGTGCCAGCGTCAAAACCAATCCCCAGGCTAGCCAACCTCTGCGTTGTAGCGTAGGTACCTTCATCGTTTATATCCAAATACACGAGGTTGGGTGTAATAGTCCAGCATGGGTGCGGCCATGTTCATCACCAGCACGGCAAAGGCTACGCCATCTGGGTAGCCGCCCCAGGTGCGGATGACGTAAATCAACAGGCCTATACCAGCGCCAAAAAATAGTTTGCCCCGGCGGGATGTGGCTGCGCTGACCGGGTCGGTGGCAATGAAAAACGCGCATAGCATGGCTGCGCCGCTGAACAGGTGGAACCAGGGTGAGGGGTAAATGTTTGGGTCTAGCACATGAAAAATAAAAGAAATCGTGAATAATCCGCCCAGCACGCTCACTGGAATGTGCCAAGTAATGATGCGCTGCCACAGCAGCCATAGGCCGCCTGCCAAAATCGCTAGGTTGACCCGCATCCAGCCGGGTTGGTCTAAGCTGCTAAACATTTGGTGCATACGGATTTCGCTCAGTGGAATGAATTGGCTAAGCTGAGTTTTCACCGCATCCAGCGGCGTGGCGCTGCTCAGCGCGTCGAGTCCCATGCTCGGCGGCAATTCACCGCTGAAAATTAAGCGCCAGGTTTCTGCCAGATTCAAAACATGCGGTGTCATGTGTGCGGGCGAAGGCCAGATGGTCAGTTCCTTGGTGAAAGAAATCAGCAGCACCGCATAACCCACCATGGCCGGGTTGAATGGGTTGTAACCCAGGCCGCCGTATAAATGTTTGGCAAATACCATGGCGAAAAAAATCGCAATTACGGTAATCCACCATGGAGCCAGCGGTGGAATTGCCAGCGTCAGCAAGGCGGCAGTGACCAGTGCGCTACCGTCGGTTAAGAAGGGTGCCAGCGGGCGTTTGCGCAAGGTCAACATGGCGGCTTCGCACGCCAGCGCGGTGACCGACGCCAGTGCGAGATGGATAATCACGCCCCAGCCAAAAGCGCTGACGTATAAGACAAAAGCGGGCATGAGCGCCAATAGCACTTGTGCCATTACCCAGGTCACGGAAGTATTTTGATGAAGATACGGGGCAGTAGGGCGGGAATACTGCCGAAGCGGGTCTTGTGGCCTATCAATTGTCATGGGGGTGATCCGGTGTTGTGACGGGCGGCGGAGTGGGCGCGGCTTGCGCCTTGGCGGCGCGGCGGGCTTCCGCCTTAGCTTTGGCAGCCAGAATGGCGGCTTTTTTTGTATTTTCAGCTTCAGATGCAACTGGCAACGTTTCTTGCGCGGGCGTAGCGGATTCTGCCAACGGCGGCGTTCCCGTCAACGGCGGCGTTCCCGCCTGGCGCGCGGCGGCTTTGGCCTTCGCACGCGCCATGGCAGCGGCAATGGCCGCCTTTTTGGCGTCATCCAGTGGCGGCGGCGTTTCCGTCGCTACGCTGCTGTCTTGGTCCGCATTGCCCGTAGTGTCGGTGCGTGCTGCTGCTTGCCCGTGGCGCGCCTTGCGCTCTGCTTTTTCGCGTTCTAGCCGCCCGGCTTTGGCCTGATGGCGTTGTTTTGCTTTTTCCGCCGCTTTGCGGCCCAGTTCTTGGGCATGAATTTCAGCGCGGGCAAAGCGATAGTATTCTACCAACGGGATATGGCTGGGGCATACATAAGCGCAACAGCCACATAAAATGCAATCAAACAAGTGGTAACGTTGCGCTTTAGCAAAATCTTTGGCGCGGCTGTGCCAGTACAATTGTTGTGGCAACAGCCCCATGGGGCAAGCGCGTTCGCACGCGCCGCAGCGTATGCACGGCATGGCGAGCGGCACGGGTTGTGGCTGGGGTTCTACAATCAAGCAATTGCTGGTTTTTACAATCGGCAATTGTTCATCGCGCAACGCCATACCCATCATGGGGCCGCCCATGATAACCCTTGTATCTGCTGGGTTGTCCAGCCGCCCGCAGGTTTGCAGCATGTGATGCACGGGGGTGCCAATCAACACTTCCACATTGCCCGGCGCACGCACACCTTGGCCGGTAACGGTCATCACGCGCGAAATCAACGGCTCGCCCTGCGTCACGGCACGAAAGATGGCGGCCAGGGTGCCGACGTTATGCACCAGCACACCACGCTGCGGCGGCACAGTTTTCAGCGGGATTTCCAATCCAATCAACTGGTGAATAAGCTGGCGTTCGCCGCCCATGGGGTAACGTGACGGCACCATCACCACCTTAGCCATGCCCTGCGCAGCGGCACACATGGCCGCGTAAGCTTCGGGCTTGTTTTTTTCAATGCCCACGAAAATCGTGCGAATGCCGCCCAGGGCACGCGCCAGTAGCACCGCGCCCTGCACAATTTCGTCGGCGCGTTCGCGCATCAGACGGTCGTCGCAGGTGATGTACGGTTCGCATTCCGCGCCGTTGATAATCAGGGTATGCAGCGAACCGTGCTGAATTTTTAAGTGCGCCGGAAACCCGGCACCGCCTAGGCCGATAATGCCGGCAGCGGCGATGCGCTGGCTGATTTCCGCCGCAGTGCAGTTCGTGTGTTCTATCGGTTGCGGTTGTTGCTGCCAAATGTCTTTACCGTCGGGCCGCAGCACTACGCAGGGCGCGGACAGTCCAGACGGATGTGGCACGGGCCGGTTTTCTACCGCTTCGATCACCCCAGAGGTGGGCGCGTGCAACATGGGATGGCGCGGGTGTGGGCAATTTTTGGCAGTGCAACACGCCAGCGCTTGGCCTTTGTATACGTATTGCCCAGCTTCTACCATAGACTCGGGCGGCGCGCCGATGTGCTGGGTTAAGGGCAGGAGTAAATAGGGCGGCAACGGCACCGGGTGTATCGGCGTTTCGCTGGAAAGTTTTTTATAATCCGGCGGATGTACACCGCCTTGCGGCGACGTCCAGCGCGAGAAAAATGTCGAAAAAAGGTTCATGCGGCCTGGGCAAAGGTACGGGAAGAGGAGGGATAGGGCCATTTCCAGGTGCTGGGACTGGCGGTCATTGGCGTCATTAAAATACACTCCACTGGACAAGGTTTCACGCACAATTCGCATCCTGTGCATTCACCTGCCACCACCGTGTGCATCATTTTGTTCGTACCCACAATGGCATCCACCGGGCAGGCTTGAATACACAGCGTGCAGCCAATGCAGCGCGTCTCATCAATGAACGCCACCATTTTGGCTGGTTCTGGGTGGAGGCCGCTTTCATTGGCACCCACCGGTTGCGGTTCCTTGTCCAACAATTGCGCTAACGCCCGCATGGCCCCTTCACCGCCCGGCGGGCAGAGATTGATGTTGGCTTCGCCTTTCACGATGGCCTCAGCATAAGGATGGCAACCCGGATAGCCGCATTTGCCGCATTGCGCTTGCGGCAAAATGCTATCCACTTGTTCTACAACGGGATTTCCTTCCACTTTGAAGCGAATTGCAGCATAGCCCAACACCGCACCCAGCGCCAGGGCTAATCCGCCAAGAACGATAATTGCGGAGAACATAAAAATTATCCTTTGACCAATCCGGCAAAGCCCATAAACGCAATGGACATAATGCCCACTGTGATTAAATTGATGGGCGCGCCCCTAAAAATCAATGGTACGTCAGCCACTGCCACGCGCTCGCGCAATGCGGCCAGTAGCATTAACACCAAGGAAAACCCTACTGCTGCGCCAAAGCCGAACACAGCGGATTGCAGAAAGTTATGCTGTTCCTGCACATTGAGCAAGGCCACACCCAATACTGCGCAATTGGTGGTAATCAATGGCAAAAAAATGCCCAATACCTGGTATAACACCGGGCTGGTTTTGTGAATTAGCATTTCAGTGAATTGCACCAGTCCAGCGATGACTAAAATAAATGCAATGGTGCGCAGGTATTCCAAACCCAATGGTTCCAGCAGGTAGCTGTTGATGGCAAAGGAGGCCATGGCAGCCAGCGTGAGCACAAAAGTAGTGGCCAAACCCATGCCCGTGGCAGTTTCCAACTTGGTGGATACGCTCAGTGTTGGGCATAAGCCAAGAAATTTAGCCAGCACGAAATTATTGACTAATGCCGCGCTGATGAAAATTAGGAATAATTCCGACATGTTATCGCCTATGGACAGCAATCGTAACAACAGGAAGCCCGGA
>DYPE01000010.1 GCA_020720085.1 Dichelobacter nodosus
ATGGTGGGCAAAACAAAAACACGTTTTGCCCACCCTACGAAACTTGCAATTTTACCAACAGCTTCTGAAGCGTTGAGATGGCTGATTGCAAAATTTCCAAAACAGGCAGCCGAGGAAATGGTTGCCAAAAACAAGTAGCCATGGACAAATTGCCCACTGATCGCCGTTCAAAAATATGCGGCAAATCCGGGGCAAAAATAGGGTACCCGTGCGGGGACGCCGCGCTACCAAGCTTTGGATTACACGCTGTGCTGTGGACAGCATTTCACCCAAACGCAAAACAAGATATGATGACACCACGCGCCGTATGGTGGCGCACCTGAATTTTTCCCCAGCTTTTTTCCGCAGACTTTTTCATGATTCAAATGGAGTTACGCCAGGCCATTGCGGCCTTGCACGCGCTGCCATTGCCAGTGGACACAGTGTTTACCGGCTGCGGCATTGATTCGCGTGCTTTAGCCACGGGCGCGCTGTTTATCGCGCTGCGTGGCCAACGTGTGGATGGCCATGAGTATGTGACGCAAGCCGCACAGTGTGGCGCGGCTGCTGCGCTGGTGGAGCGTCCTGTGTCAGGGTGTGCGCTGCCGCAAGTGGTGGTGACGGACACGCGCCTGGCCATGGGCCGCCTGGCCGCGCATTGGCGGCAGCAATTTACGCTGCCATTGATTGCAGTGACCGGCAGCAATGGCAAAACCACAGTAAAGGAAATGCTCGCTCACCTATTGGCGCAAGCCGCGCCAGTGTTGGCCACGCAAGGCAATTTCAACAATGACATTGGCTTGCCGCTCACCTTATTCCGCCTAGGGCCTGAGCACTGCCATGCAGTGGTGGAACTGGGGGCCAATCATCCCGGTGAAATTGCATATTTGGCACAACTGGCGCGCCCCTCTATTGCGGTTATCACCTTGTGCGCGCCCGCGCATTTGCAAGGGTTTGGCAGCTTGGAAGGCGTGGCACGCGCCAAGGGTGAATTGTTCAGTGCGCTGCCTGCGGACGGCTGTGCGGTGATCAACGCCGACGATCCATTTGCCGCATATTGGCACACGCTGCCACCGCCAACTTGCCGTCGTTTGCGCTTTGGTTTCCAAGCCAGTGCGGATTGTCAGGCGGACGCGCTTGAACTTGCGCCCTTTGCGTCAGCATTTACCCTGCATACGCCGTGGGGCACAGTGCGGATTCATCTGCCCTTGCCAGGCCAGCATAATATCGCCAACAGCCTGGCGGCTGCCAGTTGCGCGTTGGCCGCAGGTGTAGCGCTGGACAGCTTGCCCGCCGCATTTGCCACGCTACCGCCCGTGCCGGGTCGTTTGCGGCCCACGTCAGGGATTCGCAATATTACTGTCTTAGACGACACTTACAACGCCAACCCGCATTCCACGCGGGCTGCGTTGCGCGTGCTGGCGCAATACCCCGCCCCCCGCTGGCTGGTATTGGGCGACATGGGCGAATTAGGGGAGTTGGCGGAGCCTTTGCATGTTGCTGTGGGCGAATGGGCCAAGGCCGAAGGCGTGGACGCGCTATATGCGCTGGGCGATTTATCGCGCCATGCTGTGTTGGCGTTCGGCGCAAACGGTCATCATTTTACCGATGCAGCCGCGCTAATCGATGCGCTACGGCAAACCGCGCCGAATGGTGCTACGGTGCTGATTAAAGGCTCACGCGCCATGCGCATGGAACAAGCCGTGCAAGCGCTGGCTGTAGCCCAGTAAAAAACACAAATCTATTAAGGAATGCAATCACTATGCTTGTTTGGCTTGCGCACTATCTCACTGAATATTTTTATAGCGGTTTTCATGTGGTGCAATACCTAACCCTGCGCGGCATGTTGGCCGTGCTCACCGCGTTGTTGATCTCGTTGCTGCTCGGCCCGTATGTAATTCAAGAGTTAATTGCGCGCCAAATTGGCCAACAAGTGCGTAAAGACGGCCCGCAAAGCCATCTTTCCAAAGCCGGCACGCCAACCATGGGCGGCGCGTTGATCATTATCGCCATCACCTGCTCTGTGCTGCTGTGGGCGGACTTAACTAATCGTTTTGTATGGATTACCCTGGCAGTGCTGCTGGCATTTGGCTTGATCGGCTGGCTGGACGATTACTTAAAAATTAATTATCGCAACTCTAAAGGCTTATCCGCGCGCGCCAAATATTTCTGGCAGTCCGCCAGCGGCTTAGCCGCTGCACTGGCATTGTTTTTCACAGCGCAAAGTCCAGCCGAGACGCAGCTTATCGTGCCATTGTTCAAACAAGTGGCGCTGGATATGGGCTGGTTGTTTGTGGTGCTGAGTTATTTTGTCATTGTTGGCAGTAGCAACGCGGTCAATCTTACGGACGGTCTGGACGGCTTGGCGATTATGCCCACCGTGTTGGTGGCGGGCGCGCTGGGGATTTTCGCCTACACCAGCGGCCACAGCGAATTTTCCGCGTATTTGCAAATTCCCTACATCAAGGGCAGCGGCGAAATTATGGTGTTTTGCGCGGCCATGGCGGGGGCTGGCCTAGGATTTTTGTGGTTTAACACCTATCCCGCGCAAGTGTTCATGGGCGATGTGGGTGCGTTGGCGTTGGGTGCCGCACTGGGCGTGATCGCGGTGATCGTGCGCCAGGAATTGGTATTACTGATTATGGGCGGCGTCTTTGTGATGGAAACCGTATCGGTCATGTTACAAGTCATGTCGTATAAATTAACTGGCCGCCGCATTTTCCGCATGGCCCCACTGCACCATCATTTTGAATTAAAAGGCTGGCCCGAGCCTAGAGTGATTGTGCGCTTTTGGATCATTACGGTGGTGCTGGTGCTGATTGGTCTGGCCACACTGAAAATCCGGTAACTACCTACCCGCCTAAAACAAAATCTTCACCACAGAGGCGCGGAGAAGGCAAAGAACAACCAAAACTCAATAAAAATATTAAACTGTTTTTCTTTCTATTGCTTTCTCCGCACCGGACATTTTTTGAGCATTTGCGCGCATTGCTCCAGTATGTCCCTTTTGATGACTGGGGACACCTGATGCGCTTTATGCTCAGGGGGTTGGATGGGGAAGTTCATGACTAAAGTGAGGGGGCTTAAATTGAGAATTGCTGTTACGGTTATTGCACTACTGACTTTACAAGATATTTAGATAAGGTCTTTATTAACTCAGCAAATTGAATGGGTTTTGAAAGGTAGCCGTCCATGCCTGCTTCAAGATATTTTTCTTTATCGCCTTTAATTGTATTTGCGGTAAGCGCAATAATCGGTACGATATATCCACCACCAGCTTGCAATTGTTTAATTTGTTTGGTTGCTCCAAGCCCATCTAGTACAGGCATGTTTACATCCATTAAAATAAGATGGTAATTTCCTTGCGTATACCGTGCAACAGCCTCTTCCCCATTGTTGGCTATGTCACAATGTAATCCAAGTTTTTTAAGCAATATACTAATCAATTTTTGGTTGCTTAAATTGTCTTCTGCTACAAGCACATGACCGTCAAATTCTTCACCCGTAGTAAATGTATTTTTTGTTTGTTTTTGTTCTATTTTACATGCGGTTGCGATAATATTAAAAACTTTTGAACCATATATTGGCGCGTCTATAAAATAATTAAATTCATTACGTAAATTAGGCTCTAATTTTAATTGGCTTTCATCGCCCACATATACAGTAGGACAGCAAAAATTACGTTTGGCAGCAATAAGATTTGATATTAGATTAGTATGGTTGAAGCCAAAAAATATATCTACCTTTTCAGTCTGTTCAACCGTTGGATAAAAAATTACACGACCAAATTCCTTGAGGTAATTTATTACATTTTCTTGTAGTTTTTCTTCATCCTTCGCACCAGTGCAAACCGCAAAAGTATACTCCCCTTGCACGGAATGTTGCGCAGCAGGCTGGTCGGAGGGAACCGCCATGGCTATATCAAAGAAAAATTTACTGCCACTACCTTCAATACTTTCAAGTTTAAGCGTGCTTCCCATTAATTCTAATATTTTCACACAAATGGTAAGGCCAAGGCCGGTGCCACCATATTTTCTAGAAATGCTGCTGTCTGCTTGTGTGAAAGGTTCAAATATTTTTTTCTGCTGTTCTTGCGAAATACCGATTCCTGTGTCACTGATGCAAAATCTTAGATGGGCGTTGCTGTTATCCACTTCTATTAAATCAATTTTGATATATACTTTACCGCGCTGGGGTGTGAATTTTATCGCATTACTTAGCAAGTTAGACAACACTTGTTGAAGACGTACCGAGTCGCTTACTAGGGAAAAAGGGATGCCTGGGGCTGCGTCATAGATGAGCCGGATTTCTTTTTCTCGCGCTTTAACTGAAAATAGTTCAACGATTTGTTCAAAAAATACTCTTGTTTGAAAGGGTTCATAAACAATTTCAAATTTTCCGCTTTCGATTTTTGAAATATCTAAAATATCATTAATAATATAAAGCAATGAGTGGGCACTTTTGGCCACAATATGGATTTGTTCGTGTTCGGTGGATGGAATGTCCGCGTGACAGAGAATATCGGAAAATCCTATAATTGCGTTAAGCGGCGTCCGTATTTCATGGCTCATATTTGCCAAAAATTGTGATTTTGTAATATTGGCTTGCTCTGCTTCAAGCGCTAAATGTTGCGATCTTTGCGTGGTTTCCGTAAGTTCGGCGCTAATTTTACGTATTTGTCTTGCAACGAAATACCCAAATAATATGACAAAGGACAAGATAAAAAAACTTACCCAATATTCAAAATAAATATAGTTGTTTTTCTTGTTCTTCATGTCTGCTTCTATTTCTTCTAAATTTATTTTTGCCTCATAAATTAACCTGCTGGCGTTTTCTTTCATTCGTATAAAATCGGAAGGCAATTGTTTGTAAAAAATTGCGATCTGAACTTCTTTCTTTTTGTGTTCAGCATCATTTTTTTCACCAAAAATTTCCTTTTTTAGCCGGACAATTTTCATCACATCTTCTAATTTTGCTTCAAGCTCTACCAGTTTTGGGGTTATGTCAATTGCTTCGGCAACGTAGTCGCTATTGTCGCGCGGCAGATATTGTATGGATTCACTGGTTTCGTGCATATCTACTAAATTTAGGCGTATCCGGTTTATAAATTGCCCACCGTTTTCTATGATATTGATTGCCTTTTTTATATTCACCATTTCTTCAAGTATTTCTTTTTTTGCTGAATCTGCCGCATTTTCATTTGAAAGCGTCGCCATTTTATAATATTTTGCTTCAAGCCCACCTATTTCTTTTAAAATATACTCCCCTAATCTGTAGCGGGATTGCTCATTTTTTGTATCCGCATCTATGTACGAAATCATACTATTAAACATAGCATGAATAGCCATCAAAGATATAAATCCCGCTACGAAAATAAAAATCAGGACAATTAAATTTCTAATGATAGTATCTTTGAGCATTTTATCTATAATAATCGTTATTCAAAAATAAAATCGTTCAATTTATCCATGCGGTTATATGTATGGATAGATTGAACGATAAAAATACTTTATATTTATTAAAATTTCACATTATCATAATTTTTTAAGTCTTCTTCATCTAAAAAGCCATATTTTTTGAATACCATTCTGCCTTCCTGTGAAGTTGCATACTGCATGAATTCTTTTGTAAGCTCAGGATATTTTGATGTTTTTAGCAAATCCAATGTCAACAGCGCTTTTTCCGCATACTGTGTATCTATTGTCAATGGTTCTACAAAGTTTGTATTGTCATCCCAAAAGGTAGTTGCATACCAATTTAATACCACATCGGCTTCACCATCTTTTATTGCTTTGGTTAAATTACGTGAATCTGTAGTTAAGGATACAGCATTCAACATCGCTTCTTCGTAATTGCCAAATTTAGTGAGTATCTTTTTGGTTTCCGCGCCCACGCTGCCGCTGTCTGCATTGCCCAAGATCACTTTATATTGACTGTCTGTGAGTACATTCAAATCAGCGGGTATATTTTTAGGGTTACCTTTTTTTACTACTAAACTTGCTTTGTTATATCCTACAAATACTGCATCCAACAGTAAACCTTCTGTTATGTATTGAGTTCTGAAACTAACTGAACCAGGCATATAGAGATCGCCTTTGCTGCTGGTTTTTATGCTGTCGTATAAATCTTTACTGCCTCCTTGCAATATTTTAATCTCGCAATCATGTGCTTTTTTGAAATTTTCAGCCAATTCATTTACTGGTCTTACCATGGTTATTCCAATATAAAATAATAATTCTTTTTTGTCTTCCGCCATTGCTTGACCAAGCCATGAAAATAGCATAATTAATGCTATAGATTTTTTGAAAAGTTGCATATCATCTCTCCTGTTTGTAAAAATAAATGTCGTCATACGCAAGAATTATAGTTCTTGCGCGCGTTAAAATTTTAATGTTTTATACACAGAAAGTCAATTAAACTTATTTTAATGAAAAATAAAATTATTTATTTAGTTTCTTCTGTAAATTCTTCTTCTGGCATGAAACTCAGAGAGGAGCCATCCGCATTGGTATGATATATCGATTTGGTTATAGGTTTTTCTGCGTCTGCATTTTCTTGCATAGATAAATCGGTAGGTGGTTTTTTTTTCTTTTTTGTTACTTCGCCAAGTAATTTAATAATTCCTTGTGCATTTTTATCGGCTTCTACTTTCTGCTCTTCTGGCAAAGCTTCAATCGCGCCCCAATTGGAAAACGCATGTTGGGATAAGGTAAGGCCCGGTGGGTGTAGGTTGGCGTCTGCGCTGTGCTGTAATAAGAATTCTACATTGCGCAGGGAGTTGGCCAGCACAGCGGCAAACAGTGGGGTGTAACCTTGTGGGTCTGGCTGATTAACGTCCATGCCAGAATCTAGCAATAATTCCATAAGTTGGGTAGATTTTTTGTATGCCGCTGCATGAAACAGCAGGCGTGTGGCATAGGGATCAATGCCACGTTTTAGAAAATAGCTTACGATAGGAATATGGCCTTTTTGTGCGGCCAATTCCACTGCGGTATGGCCGCTGTCGGTTTTACTGGCCATGTTTGCGCCTTTGGTGAGCAGCGTTTCTACCATATCCAAGTGGTTGTTTGCAGACGCTAAATGCAGGGGAGTTTGGCCGCGTTTACCTTTAGCGGGTAAATCGGGATTGGCATGATAGGTAAGGAGTAATAGCGTGCTCATTGCCAGTAGTTTTTCTTTATTCTGATCCTCAAAATAAGGCGTGGCTGCCAAATAGTGCAACGCGGAAAAACCTGGTGTTTCATCTTGAATATTGGGGTCGGCGCGTTGCTTAAGTAAGAATTCCATCATTTTGATATTCTTACTATGTTTGGCCACCAATAATAAGGGGGAGCGGCCTGCATAGGCTGAATCGTCGGCAGATTGGGTGAGCTGGTTGATGTCCGCGCCGTGTTCTAGCAATAATTGCACTACCCCGCCTAACCCCAGGCGGGCGGCGGTGTGCAGCGGACTTTCACCATGCTCGTCAAAGTGTTGTAGCGAAGCGCCTGCGTCCAACAAAGTCCGTAAAGTATCACGGCGGCGTGGCTGGTACGTGGCATAAGCTTCGTTGAGATTCGCCTTTACCCACAGTTCGTCGGTAGCCACTGCGGCGTGTAGTGGGGTTTTATTGTGAAATAGGCTGTTGATGTCCGCCTGGTGTTCCAGCAATATGCGTACAATGTCGGTGCGAGCGCATTGTGCGGCTTTATGCAATAACGTATTGTCGTCCCAGTCGCGGCAGCGCGCATAATTGGTGTTAAATGCTAAGTATTTGCGCACGGTTTCTATGTCATTGCGCACTACCGCGTAGAGCGCCTGTGTGAACACGTATTCTGGCGGATTGTCTAGTTCATCGCGCGAATATCCACCGGTCTCTTGCACGACAGGTTGGGGGGATTCTTGCTCTGCTGGTTTGGATTCCAAGGCGCCCTTGGTGTGTTCTACCATTTGTTTGAGTTTGTCAAATAAGCCCATGGCTGTCCTCGTTTGTCTGGTTCCACAAAAAATTACACACCATGCCAGCCGCATGGCGGAAGTGGTAGGCTTGCAAATGACCGGGGATGCAATGCTTTTTTGGTAATGCCCCGATAAATAGGGTGCCCCTGGAATAGTTAATTGTTTTTATTATTTTTTTATTGCCTGTCACCCTGTGGATTGGGGCACTACCGCTTTTTTTAAAGCCTATACGAAAACCTGTCTAACCGCCTCGTGCCTGAGAGGCTATCCGTTATTTTATATAGGCTTTTGGAACATAATACGCATTTGCGCAGGCCGCGAAGCGCCCAATAATAGGCGCTTCGGCTGGCAAAGCATTAGTTTGTGGCTTTCCACGAACCATCCGGCTGGCGGCAGGCAGTGCCATAAATGGTTTCTTTGCGGCCATCCACAATCGCCACAGTGGAAAATTCGCGGCAGGCGGAACCGTAGCTGTTATTGTAGGTTTTCACTGGTGTAACGGTGTATTGGCGACCTGTATCTGGATTTTGCCACGCCACGGATTGGCCCGTGGGTGTGCGTTCCAGCGCATTTTGGGTTTGCATACGGTCGGTGGTGTCCATGGTTTGGCCAATGGAACCGCCCAGTAGCGCGCCCGCCAAGGTGCCCGCAATGATCGCAGCAGTGCGGCCCTGGCCTTGGCCGACTTGCGTGCCAGCAATACCACCTAGCGCGCCGCCAATGGCGGCCCCGCTGGCTTCTTTGGTCACGCAGCCTGTGGTCAGCGAGAGGGTGAGCAAGCCAATGATGGGCAAAGTAATGTAACGGGTGTTCATGGGATAACCTCCTATTTGATTGCAGAAAAATTTTGATTTGGCTGGCCGCCTGGCAAAGCCAGGCTTGGCCTTCCAAGCAATTATTGTACTCTGTTTCATGCGCGCTTGCGCCTGTGGCTACGGGCGTGAGCCAGGATTGTGGTGCAAAGTATCTTGATGTTTTATAAGATTATTTTTTGGTATAATGCAGTGGGTACGAGCGTATTGCGGAGGCGGTTGTGCGAACCGGGAAGCAAAATGCGAAAGAGGCTAACGTTCGCGCAAAGCGCGTTGTGATATGTGCGTTACTGGCGCAGTAAGGTATTCCCACACCGTGCGCGCGCCAATGATAATGTCCACGGACACCACCATGCCAGGCAAAATGGGCAGCGACAGTGGTTTTCCTTGTGCATTGCCGGTTTGTATGGTCTGGTGGGCTGTGGTTAGCCGCACCAAATAATACTGGCCGCCGTGCTCGTCATTCAAACTGTCCGCGCTGATGTGATCCAGACGGGCAGACAGGCCACCGTACCAGGCGTATTCATAGGCAGTGAAGGTAATCATCGCGGTTTGGCCGGGGTATAAAAAGCCAATGTCTGCGGGTTGCACACGCGCTTCAATCAATAAGTTATCTTCGCTGGGCACGATTTCGACCAAGTCCATGCCGGGCTGCACTACGCCGCCCAGCGTGGTAAGGTTCAGCCGCTTTACCGTGCCCGCTACCGGGGAACGCACCGTGGCGCGGCTGACCCGATCCGCTAAAGCCGGGCGTTTTTCCAGCAGTCCGGCTAATGTGGCGCGCGCTTCATTGCGTTGCTCAAGCAGCCGCCCGCGCAACGCGGTTTGCCATTCGCGCATTTTTTGGCGCACTTCCGCCGCTTCGGCTTCAACGCGGGGAATGCCGGCTTGCAAGGTTTGCTGGCGACCTTCCAATTCGCCAGTTTCGCGCTCCAGGCGTAGCAGTTCTATTTCCGATAGCACGCCTTCTTTGACCAGCGGGCGTGAAATATTGAGTTCTTTTTGCGCCAAACCTACATTACGCGCCACTTGCTTTTGTTGTGCGCGCAATTCCGCTAAAGCGTGTTCTTTTTGCGTAAGCTGGGCTTCCCACGCGGACTGGGCATCGGCCCATTCTTGGCGGTGAGCGGCGAATAATTCCGCCTCAGCCGTTGGCAGTGCGGGCGTGGTTTCTGTTGGCGCATTCTCTTTGCCGCGCGCTTGCGTCCATGCCAATTCCGCGTCCAAGCGCGCCATCTTGGCTTGCAATGTCAGGCGTTGTTGTTCGGTTTCGCCATATTCGGCACTAAAATAGGTGGTGTCCAGCAACAATAAAGGCTGTCCCTGGGTCACATGGCTGCCTTCTTGCACCAGCAGTTCAGCCAGAATACCGCCTTCTAAATTTTGTACCACTTGAATTTGGCGGGCGGGAATTACCTTGCCGCTGCCTCGCACCACCTGATCCACTACAGTCCAGCGCGCCCACACGATAAACACAACCAGCAGCAGAATGCACAACCACAGCAAACTATGCGGAAAACGGTAAGCCCAAGCGTTGGCTAAAGCGGTGGCGGGGTGGGGCGCAAGCGCGTTAATAGGCTTGGAATACAAGCGCATGGCAGAGTGAACGAGGGCGGCTCATTGGGCGAGGACAAACTACCGCCCCTACCCGGACTGGCAATCCAGCACAGACTGCCAGTCCACCCTTAACATAGTTAAGCGACTTCACTGTTCTGATTTCTTGTCCTGTGCATTGTCTCCCTTTTTATCTTGCTCCTTATTGTCGCCGTCCTTTTTACTGTCTTCTTTTTTATCTTTACCCTTGTTGCCACTGTCTTTTTTGTCTTCTGCATTATCGCTGTCTTGTTGACTTTCTTCTTTATTTTTTCCCTTGCTGCTGCCTTTTTTACCCTCTTCCGCAGGTGGCAACGTCATTCCGACGGCTGATTTGCCAGAAATTAAAAGATTGTCGCGATTTTTTTCAACCAGCTTGGGGCCAACACCAGGCACATCAAGAAAGTCCTTCAAATCCTTAAAATTACCATTTGCTGCCCGCCATTCAACAATGGCTTGTGCCTTTTTCGGGCCTACGCCAATTAAATTTTCCTGCAACGCTTGCGCATTCGCTTGGTTAATGTCCACAGGATCCCCCCATGAAATCATGGGATATAATAGCAACGCCAACAGCCAGCTCGATTTTTTGACAAAACGAATCAAATACATATAAACCTCCTGATCACTTTAACATGGAAAATAACCGATTGGCGCGTTGCGCCAGGTCAAACTGACGTAAGATCGGCGAAATCAGGCTGTTTGTCAATAGGGCGTGTGCTTACCCTCTCAACAGGTGCGGTTCTGGATGAAAAACACCGCAAAAGCGTGCAACGCCGCGTCCTGGCATGAAAACCATGCATTAGGTTGGGAATGGCTGTTGCCACACAAGCGTTTCGCGTCCACGCTGGGCTAAGGGTATAATTGCGCGTAGCAGCCGCCAATGGCTTTACAATTGTTGCATTTTTTAAGGAAGCAAAATTATGGTCAAGCGTGTAAATGAAAAAGTGGATTTAGACCCGGAAGAAACCCAAGAATGGCTGGAAGCGCTGGATTCAGTGCTGGCGCAGGATGGCGTGGAGCGCGCGCATTTTCTGCTGGAAGCGCTGATTGAAAAAGCGCGCCGCTCGGGCGCATATTTGCCGTATACCGCCAATACTGCGTATGTCAATACCATTCCGCCGCATCTGGAAGAACGCACCAGCGGCGACACCGAAATCGAATGGCGGTTGCGTTCTTATGTGCGCTGGAACGCACTGGCCATGGTGGTGCGCGCCAACCGCATCAGCACGGAATTGGGTGGACACATCGCCTCATTCGCCTCAGCAGCCACGTTGTACGACGTTGGATTTAATCATTTTTTCCGTGCGCCCAGCCATTCCCACGGCGGTGACTTGGTGTATTTCCAAGGCCATTCTGCACCGGGCATTTACGCCCGCGCCTTTTTGGAAGGCCGCATCAGTGAAGCGCAAATGGAAAATTTCCGCCAGGAAGTGGACGGCAACGGTTTGTCCTCGTACCCCCATCCCTGGCTGATGCCGGATTTTTGGCAATTTCCCACTGTGTCCATGGGCTTGGGGCCAATCCAGGCGTTGTATCAGGCGCGTTTCATGAAATACTTGCATGATCGCGGCGTTGCCAACACCGAAGGTCGCAAAGTATGGGCGTTTCTGGGCGACGGCGAAATGGACGAACCAGAATCGCTGGGCGCGATTACACTGGCCGCGCGCGAAAAATTGGATAATCTCATTTTTGTCATCAACTGCAACCTGCAACGGTTAGACGGCCCAGTGCGCGGCAACGCCAGCATCGTCCAGGAACTGGAAGCCGCATTTCGTGGTGCGGGCTGGAACGTGATTAAAGTGCTGTGGGGATCGTACTGGGATCC
Organism: Dichelobacter nodosus; assembly: GCA_020720085.1. Lineage (GTDB taxonomy): Bacteria > Pseudomonadota > Gammaproteobacteria > Beggiatoales > Beggiatoaceae > DYPE01. Next base: position 12,148 of record DYPE01000010.1, read on the forward strand.
GTTGTTTGCCACCGACACCCAGGGCCTGCTGCGCCTGCGCATGGAAGAATGCGTGGACGGCGAGTATCAAAATTACAAAGCCAAGGGCGGCGCGTATACGCGCGAGCATTTTTTCGGTAAATATCCTGAGCTTAAACGCATGGTGGCCAACATGAGCGACCAGGACATCTGGCGCTTGAACCGTGGCGGTCATGATCCGCACAAAGTCTATGCCGCGTATGCGGCAGCGGTGAAGCATACTGGCCAGCCCACGGTGATTCTGGCCAAGACCGTGAAAGGCTATGGCATGGGCGGCGCGGGCGAAAGCCTAAATCCCACCCATCAACAGAAAAAAATGGGCACCGACGAATTGCGCGCATTCCGCGACCGTTTCAATGTGCCCATTGCCGATGCAGACATCGCCAACGCGCCGTTTTACAAACCCGCAGACGACAGCCCGGAGATGCAATACCTGCACGCGCGCCGCCGCGAGTTGGGCGGCTATTTACCCAGCCGCCGCCGCACTGCCTCGCCGTTGGAAATTCCGCCGTTGTCCACATTTGACGCCTTGCTCAAAGGCAGTGGCGACCGCGAAATGTCCACCACCATGGCTTTTGTGCGCGTGCTCACCCAACTGACCAAGGACAAGTCCATCGGCAAAAACGTCGTACCCATTGTGCCCGACGAAGCGCGCACGTTTGGCATGGAAGGCATGTTCCGCCAACTGGGCATTTACGCCTCGCAAGGCCAATTGTACGAACCTGTGGATTCCGACCAAGTGATGTACTATCGCGAATCCAAGGACGGCCAAATTTTAGAAGAAGGCATTAATGAAGCTGGCGCAATGTCGTCGTGGATTGCTGCTGCCACCGCATACAGCGCGCATGGCGTCAACATGATTCCGTTTTACATTTACTACTCCATGTTCGGCTTCCAGCGCGTGGGCGATCTGGCCTGGGCTGCGGGCGATTTGCGCGCGCGCGGCTTTCTCATCGGCGGCACTGCCGGGCGCACCACGCTGGCGGGCGAAGGGTTGCAACACCAAGATGGCCACAGCCATGTGCTGGCCAGCACCATTCCCAACTGCGTGAGTTACGACCCGGCTTTTGCCTATGAAGTGGCGGTGATTGTACAAGACGGCCTGCGCCGCATGTACAAAGAGCAAGAAAGCGTGTTCTACTACATCACCGTGATGAATGAAAACCATCTTCATCCAGCCATGCCAGCAGGCGTGGAATCCGGTATCATTCAGGGCATGTATTTATTGCAGGAAGGCGGCAACCAACCGCTACGCACGCAATTGCTGGGCAGCGGCGCGATTCTGCGCGAAGCCATGGAAGCCGCCACCCTGTTGGCGCGCGATTGGGGCGTGGCAGCGGACATTTGGAGCGTGACCAGCTTCAATGAGTTGGCGCGCGAAGGCCGCCGCGTTGCGCGCTGGAATTTATTCCACCCCGAAGCAGCGCAGCGTGAAGCCTACGTCACCCGCTGCTTGCAAGGCCGCCACGGCCCAGCCATCGCGGCCACGGACTATATCAAAACCTACGCGGACCAAATCCGCGCATTTGTGCCCATGCCGTATATTGTACTGGGCACGGACGGCTTTGGCCGCAGTGACAGCCGCAAGAAATTGCGTCGCTTCTTTGAAGTAGACCGTTATTACATTACGCTGGCCGCACTCAAAGCACTGGCTGATCAAGGCGCATTGCCCCCTGCCACCGTTACGCAGGCCATGCAAATGTATCACCTTGACCCGGAAAAACCCGCGCCCGAAACGGTGTAGTGTTTGGCAGCCCGCCGTTGGGCGGGCTGCCAACGTACTGGAACGCGGCAACGCGCTGGAGATAACCGTTTAGTCTTCCTAACAAATTATACACGTATGAGTATTATGGCATAATTGGGGCGCGGCTATTTTTGGCCTGGCTGTTCAGAAGGGCGCCGTGATCTTATCAAGCGCAACCACCCCACGATGATGTGTGCAAACAAGGAAAAGAAATTAAATAGATGGAGCCAACCATGCAAACCTCATCAAGAAAACTCATCAGCTTTGACTGGGCAATGAAGAAAATTCTGCGCAACAAAGCCAACTTCGGAATTTTAGAAGGATTTTTATCTGAACTATTGTTTACTGATATTCAGATTCTTGAAATTTTGGAAAGCGAATCTAATAAAGAAACTGAAGATAATAAATTTAATCGTGTTGATATTAAAGTCAAAGACCACAATCAGAAGATTTATATTATAGAAGTGCAATTTTCGCGTGAATTAGACTATTTGCAGCGAATTCTCTATGCAAGCTCTAAAGTAATCATCGAGCATTTACCCAAAGGCGCGCCTTATTCTGATATCAGCAAGGTTATTTCTGTCAATATTCTGCATTTTGATTTAGGCAAAGGAGATGACTACATTTATTATGGCACCACGCGCTTTATTGGCTTGCATAACAGAGCCGAATTAGAGTTGAGCACAGAACAGAAAAACTTATACGCTGCACAGAAAATCGCTGATTTATATCCAGAATATTATTTAATTGAACTACGCAATTTCACTGGCACGGCAAGAGACACCTTAGACGAATGGATTTATTTCCTTAAAAATGAAGAGATTAAGGAAGGCTTCACCGCCAAGGGACTCAAGGAGGCCCAAAAAACACTGGATGTATTAAAAATGAACTCCCAAGAACGCCTGGCGTATGAACGCCATCAAGAAGAATTGCATTATCAAGCCAGTATGTACCAATCCACTTATATCTTAGGACAATTGGAGGGCCGGGCAGAAGGTTGGGAACAAGGCAGGGCTGAAGGCAGGGCAGAAGGCGTGTTGTCCACGGCAAGAACCATGAAAAAGATTGGGTTGCCAACGCAAACCATTGCCGAGGCTACCGGCTTGTCCGTCGCTGAAGTAGAGATTTTGTAAACGTATCTACTTTGAATTTGTTAAAAATATTAGCAACAACGCCGCTGCCGGCTGTTCATGCCTGGCAGTGCTCTGCAAGTTTTGCGTGAACCTATCGGCGTTTGAATGATTTTAACTATCTTAAGGAATATCCCATGGGAACTTATCTAAAAGCTGCGTTTTACCACCGTGTTACTGTGCCCGGATTGGGCGCTATGCCACTAAATTTCATGGCAGTCGTGGCGTTTTTAATTCTCGGCGCTGCGGAATGGCTGCGTTTTGGCCACTTTGGCTTCTGGCTGCTGGGATTGGGGCTGGAAACTGCTTACCTGGTATTTTTGAGTACCCATCCGGTGTTCCAATCTGTAGTGGATGCAATGGCTGGTGAACAAGACCTGGCGCAAGAACTCCAGCAAGCAGAGCAGCGACGCCAGCAATTGATTGAGCGCCTCACGCCGGACGGTCAGAAAAAATTCCATGCGCTGGCCAAGCAGGCTGCAAAAGTGACACAACTGGAGCGCGCCAGCGGCACCAAGGAATATTTGATTAAGGCCAATTGGGAAGCATTGCAAAAATTGTTGTGGATGTATTTGAAATTATTGACCGCGTGGCAAAATTTACAAGACTCCGAGCATGAAGAAAAAGAGGCGCAGGTAAAAAAACAATTGGCTAAATTGGATCATACGCTAGAGGATCAGGCGCTATCCGCCACACTGCGCGACTCCCATCTGGCCACGCGCGAAATTTTGCAAAAACGTTTGCAGGGCTTTGCCCAGCGCGAAGAATTTTTGGCCAAGCTGGACAATGACATGGCGCGGATAGAAGCGCAAATGGAATTGGCAGTGGAGAACGCAGCCATGAACGGCCATGGTCAGGTGCTTTCTGACGAAATTGACACCGTAAGTTCGTTTTTGCGCGAAATGCAGCAAGATTTTTATGGCGACTCGCGCGATGCCATTGCGGATTTAGATAAGTTGTACCGGTAATTGGCTATGGCGCAACCCCTGGCGAAAATTTTAGTAGTGGATGATGTTCCTACAAATCTGCGCATCCTCTTTAATGTATTCGCCTCTGTTTCTTACCAAGCGCATTTGTTGCAAGACAGCCGTCAGGCATTGTCCACCGCATTGGAACTCGCGCCTGATTTAATTTTGCTGGACATTCAAATGCCGCACCTTGATGGCTTTCAGGTTTGCGCGCAACTCAAAGCTGAACCGCGCACCCGCGACATTCCGGTCATTTTCATCAGCGCGCATGGCGATGTGCAGAGCAAACTGAACGCCTTTGCCGCAGGCGGCGCAGACTATGTGGAAAAACCCTTTAACCCCAACGAGGTGCTGGCCAGAGTGGCCACGCATTTGCGTTTACAAACGCTGCAACAAGGGCAACGCGCAACCAATGCCGATTTGCGCGTAGTGCTGTCGCAGCATCAAGCCATTTTAAACGCCGCTGGCGAAGGAATTCTCGGGCTAGACCGCGAAGGCCGGGTAACCTTTGCCAATCCCAAGGCGCTACATCAGCTTGGCTATGCGGAAGAAGAGCTGCTGGGCACGGATTTTCATGCGCGGGTACACCCGCCTAATCCTGGCGGGCGGACGCATGAGACCGCCGAATGCCCGATATTGCGCGCACTGGCGGAGGGTATTTGCCAATTGGCTACGGAAGATGATTTTATCCGCAAGGATGGCCGAGTATTCCCAGTGGAATATTCCGTTTCTGTTACGCATGACCAGCATGAACAAACCAGAGGGATTGTGTTATTCCGCGACATTAGCCACCGCCGCCGTTTGGAGCAAGAACTCAAGCAAGCGGCAGCGGTGTTTGAGGTGAGCAGCGAGGGCATTGTGCTCACCAGCCCGGCTGCCATCATCCAGCGCGTCAACCCTGCCTTTAGCAAAATTACCGGCTATGATGCTACCGAGGTGGTGGGCCAAAATCCGCGCATTCTTAAATCCGGCCACCATCCACCTGAATTTTACCAAACGCTATGGCAGCAATTACACGCGGAAGGGTATTGGGAAGGCGAAATCTGGAATCGCCGCAAAGACGGCTCAGTGTACCCTGAATGGGAAATGATTACCGCCATCCGCGATCACCACGGCAACGTCACCGGCTATGTCTCGCAATTTAGTGAGATCACCCGGCGCAAATTGACTGAGGAGGAAATCCGCTACCGTGGCAACTATGACGCACTGACCGGCCTGCCCAACCGCACGTTGTTATTGGAGCGGCTAGAATACGCGCTGACGCGCCACCGCAAGGAGCAGCATGAATTGGCCTTGCTGTTTATTGACCTGGACGGTTTCAAACAGGTAAACGACACTTTTGGTCATGCTTTTGGCGATCAGGTGCTGCAACAAGCAGCGGCGCGGATTCGCGCGGAAATCCGCGATACAGATACCGCCGCCCGTTTGGGCGGTGATGAATTCGTCGTCATGCTGGCGCATTTGCGTAGCCAAGCCCCCATCCGGCGCACTGCCGCGCGCGTGCTGGAAACCTTGGCTGAACCATTTGTTTTGAATGAGCGCGAAATTCAAATGAGTGCCAGCATTGGTATTGCGCTATTTCCCGGCGATGGCAATGACATTGAAACGCTATTCCGCAACGCGGATTTGGCCATGTACCGCGCCAAAGCCAATGGCTCCCAGCAAGTGCAATTTTTTACCGAAGCGCTGGAACGCGAATTCCTGACCCGCAACCGCCTGGAAGCGGATTTGCGCCAAGCCTTGGCGCGCGGGGAATTGGCGGTGCATTATCAGCCCATACTGGAATTGCACAACGGCAAACTCGCAGGTGTGGAGGCGTTGTTGCGCTGGCATCACCCCGAGCTGGGTTCTGTGCCGCCCAGCCAATTTATTCCCATTGCCGAGGAAACCGGCTTAATTAACGCCATTGGCGAATGGGTACTGGAAACCGTATGCCATCAGCTCAGTCAGTGGCATGACCAAGGCTGGACCTTGTACGCCTCGGTGAATGTATCCCCCCGCCAAGTGCCGCAGGATTTGCCGCCCAAATGGTTGCAACGCTTGATCCGCAAAGCGCACATTCCGCCTGCCAGCCTGGTGTTGGAAATTACTGAAAGTATATTTATCAAAGAGTTGACTGTGGTTGGCGATTGGCTGCAACAGGTGCGAGCATTGGGCATACGGGTATATTTGGACGATTTTGGCACGGGCTATTCTTCGTTGTCCTATCTCAAAAATTTTCCAGTAGATGCCCTGAAAATTGACCAAATTTTCGTGCGCGAAATGGCGGGCCAAGCGCGCGATCAGGCGCTGGTGCGCGCCATTGTGGCGATGAGCGAGGGGCTGGGCTTGCAGGTGGTGGCTGAAGGCATTGAAACACAAGAACAAAATGCCATCTTGTGCAGCTTAAATTGCCCTTACGGCCAAGGCTATTTATTTTCAAAGCCAGTCGCGGTCAATGAGTTGGAACATTGGCAGGCTGCGCGCGCGCAATGATGCCACTCTTGGAACGTGAAGGCATGGGCGTGGCGTGCGTCTGCGGGGTGAGTTTGCTGCCCATGCAATATCCACTCTCCAGCGGGCCAGACCGGAAACCATACATCGCCAGGCGGTTGGGCTGCGACCACGGTCAAATACAGGCGCCCCGCCAGCGGCAGGCATTGTTCATACAAGGTTTGTCCACCAATAATAAAAATTTCCGTACAGGGCAAGGCCAAAATTTCCTCCAAACTGGCAGCCAACTGGCAACCGCCTGGCGCATGGCGCAGGCTCGCGCTCACAACCCAATTATCCCGACCTGGCAATGCTTTGCCAATCGATTCATAGGTTTTGCGGCCCATGACCACGGTCTTGCCCCACGTCAATTGGCGAAACCGAAGCAAATCCTCGGGCAAGTGCCACGGCAAACGGTTATTGCAGCCAATCACGCGATTTTCCGCCATAGCGGCGATTAGGCTGATTCTCATGGCTGCAACCCGGGGCGTGGATCAGGTATACTGACACGCCCCTTTGGGGCTGAAATACCGATGCTTTCGACAGGCTCAGCACAAGAAAAATGGCCATGGTCGCCATCCCCAATGCGCGGCATATTGCGTGTTCTCATAGACAACCCATTCATTGTGATAAAAATAATTTCATGCTTGCCAAACCGTGCAGATTAGGCTTTACCTTGCTGGAAGTGCTGGTGGTGCTGACGCTGATCAGTATTATCGCGGCGCTCGCGGTATTGTCCATTCCCAGCGATGCCAGCGCACAAGCCAAGCACGAAGGGAAAAAGCTCTACGCCTTACTGCGCCTGGCGCAACAGGAAGCCATTTTACAACGCAATAGGATTGCTTGGGAAAGCCAAGCGAACAGCTATCGCTTTCAACAATGGCGCGATGGCGAATGGCGCGCGTTTAATCCAGACTCGCCCTTGCGCGCGCGCGCATTGCCACCCAGCCTACAGTTGCAGGTGGACGTGGCCGAAGCACCCGCCACGCAAGAGGGCGGAATGGTATTGTTTTTTGCCAGCGGCGAATTGACCCCGTTTGTGGCTACGCTGGCCATGCCAGCCACTGCGCCGCCCGTGGTAGAAATCCACGCCAAGGCCGATGGCAGATTGCATTATGCGCCGTTGCCACATTAACCCAAGCGCAAGGTGCAGCGTAGGATTTACCCTGGTCGAAGTGCTGGTGGCACTGGCCATTTTGGCCGTGGCCCTGGCAGCCGCCGTGCGTGCAGCAACCAGTTACGCGGACAGCACCGCGCACTTGCGCCAGCAAACCCTGGCGCTGTGGGTGGCAGCCAACCATTTGACTGAAATGCATTTGCGCCAAGAATGGCCAAAGCCGGATCACTACACCGGCAGCAGCACCATGGCGGGGCGCGAATGGCACTGGCGCATGACCGTCAGCGCAACGCTTGATCCCGCCATGCGTCGGGTGGAAATACAAATTTATAGCGATGCACACCGCAAACAGGCCGTGGCCACGCTCACTGGGTTTGTGGGCGAACCACAATCTGCGGATTTTTAGGCGATTCCTGGAACAAATGCTTCGACAGGCGTAGGGGCGGTGGTTTATCCCCGCCCGCGAGGTTTATCCCCGCCCGCGCGCAGATGGGGATTTTTTGACAGAATTCGCCTTTGCTTCGACAGGCTCCCTTCGACAGGCTCAGGACAGGCAGCACAAGTAATGTACACGAGGAACTTCATGCAACCAATTGAATCTTTTACGCCAGCGGCCTCAGCCGCTTCAACACCGCACGGTGAATATCAAGTCATTAAGCGCAACGGCAGCGTGGCGCGGTTTGAATTAGACCGAATTACAGCGGCCATGGCCAAGGCGTTTATGGCGGCGGAAGGCAAGCGCAGCGAATATCCGCACAACGTGCCGCGCCGCATTCATGACAGCGTGGCGGCGCTGGCCGATGAAGTGTTGCAAGGACTGCAACGCCGCTTAAGCGTAAGCGGCAAGGTGCACATTGAGGACATTCAAGATCAAGTTGAATTGGTGTTGATGCGCAATGGCCATCATAAAATCGCCCGCGATTACGTGCTCTACCGTGAACAACATGCGCGTGCGCGCGCCGAGCGCCAACCGCGCACGCACGCGCTGACCATGACTTTGGCGGATGGCCAGTTGGCCGCGCTGGATGAAACCCGGCTGTATGAGTTGATCGTGGAAGCGTGTGAAAATGTGCCGGACACAGACCCTGCGGTGGTGATGACGGAAAGCCTTAAAAATCTGTACGTTGGTATTCCAGAAGCCGAGGTCAACAATGTGCTGGTGATGTCAGCGCGCATGTTGATTGAAAAAGAACCCAATTACACCTACGTGGCCGCACGCTTGCTGCTCGATCAATTGCGCAGCGAAGCACTGGGGCGCGCCGCGCCAGGCGAATTTCCCCACCAATTGTCCGCCGCCGCCATGGCCGTGCGCTACCCGGAATATTTCAAGCGCTATATCGCCTTTGGCATTCAATGCGAACGCTTGTCCCCTGCGTTGGCGGAGTTTAACTTAGACACCCTGGCTGCTGCGCTCCTCCCGGCGCGCGATTTGCAATTCACCTACCTCGGCTTTCGCACGCTGTACGACCGCTATTTCCTGGCGCATGAAGACGTGCGCTTTGAATTGCCGCAAGCATTTTTTATGCGCGTAGCCATGGGCTTGGCATTGCAAGAAATCGACCGCGAAGCGCGCGCCATTGAGTTTTACCGCTTGCTGTCCTCGTTTGATTTTATGTGCAGCACGCCCACGCTGTTCAATTCCGGCACGCTGCGCCCCCAATTGTCCAGTTGCTACCTGACGACGGTATCCGATGATTTGGAAGGCATTTATGGCGCAATTAAGGACAATGCCATGCTGTCTAAATTCGCGGGCGGCCTGGGCAATGATTGGTCGCGGGTGCGCGGCATGGGCGCGCGCATCAAAGGCACCAATGGCAAGTCGCAGGGCGTGATTCCCTTCATGAAAGTGGCCAATGACACGGCGGTAGCCGTGAATCAAGGCGGCAAGCGCCGGGGCGCGGTATGCGCCTACCTGGAAACCTGGCACCTGGACATCGAAGAATTTCTGGAGTTGCGCAAAAACACTGGCGACGAGCGCCGCCGCACCCACGACATGAACACCGCGAATTGGATTCCTGACTTGTTCATGAAGCGCGTGCATGAAGACGCACACTGGACGCTGTTTTCGCCGGATGAAACCCCGGATTTGCATGAACTTTATGGTCTGGCATTTGAGGAACGGTATGTGGCCTATGAAACGCTGGCTGCCAGCGGCCAACTGAATTTACACAAAAAAATTTCAGCCGTCGCATTGTGGCGCAAAATGTTGACCATGCTGTTTGAAACCGGGCACCCGTGGATTACCTTCAAAGACCCGATGAATTTACGCAGCCCGCAACAACACATCGGCGTGGTGCACAGCTCTAATTTATGCACTGAAATCAGCCTAAACACCACTGACGATGAAATTGCAGTGTGCAATCTTGGCTCGATTAACCTGCCCGCGCATATGGACGCGGATGGCGCACTGGACACTGCCAAACTGGCGCGCACGGTGCAAACCGCCATGCGCATGTTGGACAATGTGATTGACATCAATTATTACACAGTACCGCAAGCGCGCCGCGCCAATTTGCGCCACCGCCCCGTGGGTCTGGGCGTAATGGGCTGGCAAGATGCGCTGTACCGTGCCCGCATTCCTTTTGCCAGCCCAGCGGCAGTAACATTCGCGGATGAAAGCATGGAGTGGGTGTCGTACTTGGCCATTGCCGCGTCTGTGGAATTGGCGACAGAGCGCGGGCGTTACAGCACGTTTGCCGGTTCGCTGTGGAGCCAGGGTATTTTGCCGATAGATTCGCTAGAATTGTTGCGCGTAGCACGCGGCACCTGGTTGACAGCGGACAATGCCAGCCGTCTGGACTGGGACGGGCTGCGCGTGCGCGTGCGCGAGGTCGGTATGCGCAATTCCAATTGCATGGCCATCGCGCCCACGGCCACAATTTCCAACATTTGCGGCGTTACCCAATCGATTGAGCCGACTTTCCAGAATTTATACGTGAAATCCAATCTGTCTGGCGAATTTACCGTGATTAATCCCTACTTGGTAGCAGATTTGAAAACGCTGGGGCTGTGGGATGAAATGATGGTCAATGACCTCAAATATTTTGATGGCAGTGTGCAAGGCATTGGCCGCGTTCCGCCAGAATTGCAGCAGTTATACGCCACCGCGTTTGAAATCGAATCACGCTGGCTGGTGGAAGCCGCCGCGCGTCGGCAAAAATGGCTGGATCAATCCCAGTCGTTGAACTTGTATTTGCGCGAGCCATCCGGCAAAAAATTGGATGATTTATTCAAACTGGCCTGGCAGCAAGGGCTAAAAACCACGTATTATTTACGCACCCAGGGCGCAACTTCGGTGGAAAAGACCACGGCTGGCGCGGCAGAGATATTGCGCTTAGACGCGCCCCCATTGCTTGCGCCCGCGTGTTCTATCACAGACCCCGAATGCGAATCGTGCCAATAGCCAGGAAGGTTGATAATGAATGCTGATTTACTGCGCTTGCAGCCCTATCCATTTGAAAAGCTAAAAAAACTACTGCATGGCATTTCTCCGCCTGCCGAGAAACCGCCGATTGTGTTGTCCATTGGCGAGCCGCAACAAGCCACGCCAGAATTTATCCGCACCGCATTGGCACAACATCTGGATGGCTTGGCGCGCTATCCTGCCACGCTGGGCGCGCTGGAATTGCGCCAAGCCATTGCCGACTGGCTGGAATGGCGTTATGCCTTGCCTGCGCAAGCCATTGATCCGAATAACCAAGTGCTGCCGGTCAATGGCACACGCGAAGCGCTGTTTGCCATTGCCCAGGCCATGGTGCAACGGGCGGAGTGCCAAGCCGTAGCTTGGCACACGCGAAGCACGGATGCGAAGCTACGGCTTGGCACTCCACTGGTGGTTATGCCCAATCCGTTTTACCAAATTTATGAAGGCGCGGCCCTGCTGGCAGGCGCGCAACCGTGGTTTTTGCCCGCCACCGAGGCCACGGGCCTGTTGCCCGATTTTGACGCAGTGCCCGCTGCGGTGTGGCAGCGTTGCCAATTGCTGTATGTGTGCAGCCCTGCCAATCCCACGGGCGCAGTGATTGCGCTGGAACCCTTGCAACGCTTGATTCAATTGGCGCGGGAGTTTGATTTCATTATTGCAGCGGATGAATGTTACTCTGAGCTGTATCCTGACGAAGCGCCACCGCCGGGTTTGCTGCAAGCCGCATGGGCGTTGGGTGAAGGCTTGAATAACTGCTTGGTATTTAATAGCCTATCCAAACGCTCCAGCGCGCCAGGCCTGCGCTCTGGATTTGTTGCTGGCGATGCAAACCTCATCCGCCAATTTTTGCTCTACCGTACCTACCACGGCAGCGCCACGCCGCTGCCCACGCAACTTGCCAGCGTGCAAGCTTGGCAAGACGAAGCGCATGTGCGCGCCGCACGCGCGGCATACCAACAAAAATTTGCAGCCACCCGCGCAATCCTTGCGCCGGTATGGGACATGCCCCAACCGGCGGGCGGATTTTACTACTGGCTGCGCACGCCAGTGGATGGCGAAACCTTTGCGCGCGAACTGTTTCGCCAGGAAAATGTCACAGTGCTGCCCGGCAGTTACTTGTCGCGCCCCATGGCGGATGGCAGCAATCCTGGCCAAGATTACGTGCGCATCGCCCTGGTTGCGCCGCTGGAATCCTGCGCAACAGCGGCGTGCGCCATTGCGCGCGTAGCAACGCAACTGGCGTGAAACCCGCACGAGGATTTACCCTGCTGGAAGCGATTGTGGCGTTGGTGCTGCTGGCCACCACAGGCACGGGTTTATTGGTGTGGCTGCACACCAACGTAGACAGCCTGCATCGCATTCAGCAAGCCTTGGTGCGTCAACAAGCCGCACGCAATGCGCTGGCATGGGTGGAAATGCTCAATCCCATGGAAACGCCAGAAGGCGGCGTAACAGTGGGCATGTACCGTTTTGAATGGACGTCACAAGCCATGGAACCGCCCAAAGACGGAAGGACACCGTATGGCGGCCTCAGCAATTTCCGCGTAGGGTTGTATCAAGTCACGGTGCGGGTTTACGCGCAAGACACCGTATCCAGCGCATCCCCGTTGCTGCTCGCCCTGGTGCAAGCGCGCCAATTGGGCTACCGCCAAGTCCGTTTTCCAGGGCGCGAAGATGAGGAATCATCGTGAAGTGGCGTGAAGTGGGCGGAGACACTCGCGTCATCCGTCCTAAAGGCGCGATGAAAAATGTATCATTTTTTAAGAAACTCACAAACATTTATGAAAACTATTTCTATTGCAAGCAATGAAGACAGTGTTTTTATTCGCCTGGACAGAACACTTCTTGATGATAAAAAAATAATACAATTTATTAAGTTAGTCGAAGATATGTTTCCTGATTTAACCGTTTTTCCTGTCGAAGGGGTTAGTATGCAGGAACAGGCTGAAATAGAAAACATTATTGATAGCATGTCAATCGATGATAAAAAAATTGATATTTCTCGGTTTGTTACATTATGAATTTACGCATAGATTATAGCAGGCAATCTATGAAATTTATAAATAAAAATTCACATATTTTATCAGTAGAAAAAGTGGATGAGTTAATTATAAAGTCAATGAGGCGTTTATTAAAAAATGAAAATATAAATATCGATTTAAAATCTTTGCGTGGTAATAAAAAAGGCTATTATAGAATTAGAATGGGAAGTATCCGAATTATTTTTTCATTTTTAGAAAACAAATTCGTTGTTGTATCTGTGGAAAATATCGGTTTTCGTGGTGAAATATATAAGTAAATTTTAGATAATTATTATTACCTAAACAAACCATCTTTATAATAGAGTTGTTCCCAAATAAGCCAAAAGGCTGATTTCATCGTTCATAACCCATTGTTTTTACTGATGTGGGTTTTATTTGGGAACAACTCTAATAGTAATATATTTTAATATTGCAAACTCTACATCCTTAAATCTCTCACACACCGGATAAAAATGCCATGTTCAAATTCCTATCCAAACCATTGCCATTTGCCGTACTGTGGCTGATTATCCCAGCCCTTGCGCCATGCGCGGAAGAAACGCCGTTGTTGCGCCTCAATCCCAATATGCACACGGATATGATTAATCGCGTAGAAATTTCCGCCAATCAAGCTGTGCTCGCCACCGCGTCAGATGACAAAACGGTGCGGTTATGGGCATTGCCCGAAGGTCGCCTATTCCGCACAGTGCGCCCATACCTTGGCCCTGGCCATGAAGGCAAGCTGTTCGCTTTGGCCTTATCGTCCAATGGGTTGCAGTTAGCAACTGGCGGATGGACGAAAGGCGGATACCGAGGCGCGGGCAACCATAATGTTTATTTATTTAGCGCTGACAATGGCGAACTGCTCAACTGGCTGGGCGGGCTGGACAATTCCGTGTTGCACTTGAGTTTTTCTCCCAATGGCGAATATTTAGCCGCTGCGTTGTCTGGCAAAGCGGGCATCCGCGTGTGGCGCATGGCCAATTTAACCGAAGTATTCCGCGACCAAGACAGTGCGGGAGACTGTTATTGGGTAGAATTTGCCGCCGACAACGCGCAACTGGCCAGCACCTGTTATGACGGCAAAGTCCGCATATACCAACACGAAGCGAACGATAAAACCGACACGTTCCGCCTGCGCCAAGCCGCGCAAATCGAGCAAGAAACCCAGCCATTCACTGCACGCTTCGCGCCGGATGGTACAAAACTCGCCGTAGGATTCAGAGGCAGCCCACATGCCGCCATTCTCGCCACCGATACCCTGCAAGCGCTGGCGTGGGCCAAAGGCAGCAAAGGCGGCAAGGGCGATATTTTTAACGTAGATTGGTCGCTGGATGGCCAATATTTATATGGCGGCGGCAGCTATCAGGCCGGTGGTAAATACCTGGTGTTGCAATGGAAACCAGAAGGTGGGCGGCCTGTGCAACATTGGCCGGCAGGCATCAACACGATAACCGCTTTGCGCGCCACGAAAAACCAGCGGATTGTCTACGCCGACACATCTCCGGGCTTTGGAATGCTGGGAGACGATGGCAAGCCGCTCATCAACTACCACAGCGAAACGGTCGCTTTTAACCGCGCCTTTCCCGATGGTTTGTTGGTTTCGCCCGGTGGCGAAGAAATCCAGTTTTTGCACGACACACAATTCGGGAACACCGGCGCTGACAGCAAAGCCACGATGCGCTTCTCCTTGCGCCAACGCAAACTATTTGAAATCGTAGTAGAAACACCGCCCCCCACCGCGCCTGCGCCCATCACGACAGCGGTTGGCCCAGTGAACGCCACCGGGAACACCGGCGTTACGCTTGGCGTGCCCTCTGTCGCGCCACCAGCCGTTGCGGCCCCGAACGCCGGTGTTCCCGGTAAAGCGGAGAGTCTTGGCGTGGCCCAGCCCCCCACCCAGCCTACGCCAACGCCGGTGTTCCCGGCAACGCCGGTGTTCCCGGTAGGGAATGCCGCGCCTGCCGCAACGAATACAACCCCCTCCGGGGAGGCCACAAAAAAGCGCATGACCACGGGCGAAGCCCAAGAGATTCTGCGTCAGCAAGGCTACTTCCCTGGCGCTATTGACAATATTTTGGGGCCAAATACGCGCACCGCGATAAAAACCTTCCAAAAAGCGCGCAACTTGCCAACCAGTGGCATTTTGGATGAGCCTACTGTTGCCGCGTTACAAAAAAACACCGCACCCGGCGTGGTAGAAACCCCGCCTGACCCCGAAGCTACGCTATCGCCACCCCTGCTCAATGCGCCGGGCATAGAATTGACCAATTGGCGACAGAATAACGCGCCGCGCCTAAACGGCAAACCACTGGAATTGGATAATTATGACATTTGCTTAAGTTACGCCATTGCACCCAACAACGACAGCCTGGTGTTGGGCACGCGCTTTTATTTGCGCCGCTACGGTAAGGATGGAAAAATGTTATGGAAACAAGGCATACCCGCAATTGCCTGGGCCGTGAATATCACCGCGAATGGCAAATTGGTCGTGGCCGCGCTACACGATGGCACGGTGCGTTGGTATGGACTGGCCGAGGGCGAAGAGCGGCTGGCGTTGTACCCACACGCCGACCGGCGGCGTTGGATCGCCTGGACACCACGCGGCCAATACGCCGCCTCGGTGGGCGCGGACGCGCTGCTCGGATGGCATATCAACAATAAGCCCAATGAAGCGGCAGATTTTTATCCTGTGCGTGGCCTGCGCCGCGAATATTACCGCCCCGCCGCATTGCTGACCGCCTTGCGCACCGCGCCTATGCCGCCAGCATTAGATAAATCGAGCGAACTGGCCGCACAGCCCGCACACGCCAAGGAGGGGGGGAAGGCGCTTGACAACGGTAGCGCAACCAACACCACGGACGTGCCCCCAGCCCTGGAAACCGCCCTTCGGCAAGCTCAGGACACCGCTACGCCGTTGGCTGACGCTACCGCAACATCCGATACAGACAAGCCAGCCTCTGTTGAATCTGCCGAAGAAGAAGCCGATTTCCCTGAAAACTTGCCTCCCCAGATCGTCATTTTAGAACCCAAGGATGGTGCAAAATTTTCCACACCGCAAATAACGCTCAAATACCGTATGCGTTTTCACGGCGCGCAAGACCCAGCGGATGTGCGCATACTGGTTAACAGCATTCCTTGGCAAACCCTCAAAGCCACCCAACAGGCCAATATTTTACAAGGCGAAGTGCAATTAGAACTGCCGCCGCACCATGTGGAGCTAGCGGTCATCACCGAAAACCGCCATGGTGTATCACCGCCGAAATTTGTCCGCTTACGCTGGCAAAATAAACAAACCGCCCTTCGGCAAGCTCAGGACACCGCCCTTCGACAAGCTCAGGACAACGCAGCGGAAAAGGGCAACCTATATGTGCTGGCAATTGGGGTTGGCGCATACCAAGATGCGAGCATCGCAGCCTTGCCGCAAGCCCCGCTCGACGCCCAAACATTTGCCAATCTGGTGAAGTCTCTACCCAATGAGCAATATCGTGAGATTGTAGTCAAAGTGCTTACCAATGCCACACATCAACAAATTATGGACAGCATGGAATGGCTATATCCCCTCGTCAAACCCGAAGACATGACCGCCGTGTTTATTGCTGGCCATGCGTTTACCGACAAAAATGGCCTGTATCAATTTATGCCAGCAGATGCTGATTTTGAAGATAATTTAATTTCCAGTCTACAATTGATAGACTTACTGGTTAATTTACCCAGTAAAATCATTGTGTTCAACGATGTCGCCTATCCCCCTACCCAAGACAAAGCGTTACCGGATGCCGATGCGTTTGCCAATGAATTTAGCAGCCCGGAAAATGGCGTAGCCGTGTTTTCCTCCACTGTTGGCCAACAACAAGCCCAATTGGTGCCCCCGCCGACAGAATTGGCGAGCGCCCTTCGGCAAGCTCAGGACACCGCGCCACAAGCGCAACCCAAGGCCAAACCGGTGACCAATGACCCTTCGGCAAGCTCAGGACACCGCAAAAACGAACCGCCCCCCGCCGCCGAACCGCCGCCCCCCCCGCCGCCGCAAGGTGCTTTTGTCGCCGCCATTGTGCAGGCCACCACCGCCGCACAAACCCTAGACCCCAACCAGGATAGCAAACTGACCTTGCGCGAACTGGCTGAAGTCGCGTCAAAACTCGTCAGCGCACAAACCAAGGGCCTACAGACCCCAGTGCTTGCCATTCCAGAAACCGTGGCGGATGTGATTTTGCACGAGTATTAAAACAGGCCCGCACGCAAATCGCCCAAACTCATGTAGCAAGGTAGGGTGGGCAACTTCTTTTCGTTGCCCACCCATTCATACCACGTCATGGTGGGCAAAACAAAAAGCAGTGTCCTGAAGCTCTGCCGAAGGGACGTTTTGTCCACCCTACACCCGCGAACTACGCCTGTTCTCGCGCCCACACCCCGGCAGCCAGCCGGTTGAGCGCCGCGATGTCGAAATCCTCTGCCAGGGTAGCGATTTTTTTCGCCAGCGCCGGGCAGGCATTGGCCTGTTTTAATTCCTCGGCGAATTTTTCCATGCCGGTAATATCGCCGGAATCCACCAGACGGAGAAAACGCTCGCTGTGTTCCGGCGGCAGGCATTCGAGGGTTTCCTGAGCCGGTTGAGTCGGTGCGACAGTCGCCCCTTCGTGTTCCCAGGCCAGCGGCAGCAGGCGGCCCAGGGTTTCCAGCAACTCGCCAAGATGCACCGGCTTGGCAAGGTGCGCGTCGCAGCCAGCAGCGCGGCTGTGCGCGCGGTCTTCGGCAAAAGCGGCGGCAGAGATCACGATCACTGACACCGCCCGCATTTCCGGCAAGGCGCGCAGGCAACGGGCGGCTTCCAGGCCGTCCATTTCGGGCATCCGCAAATCCATAAACACTGCGTCGGGCCGCCAGATTTGCGCAATGGTCAGGCATTGCCGCCCGTTTTCCGCTTCTTCCACCTCAAACCCCAAAGGTTCCAGCAGGCCGCGCAACACCAGCCGGTTGTCGGCCAGGTCGTCAGCCACCAACAGGCGCAACGGCCCATTGCCAGCAAGGCGGTAATAGCCGGTGATCGTTGTCCAGTCCGCCGGACTCAGCGCGCCCCCCGGGCACGAGTCTGCCGGGATGTCCACGCAAAAGGTGCTGCCCTGGCCGGGGAGGCTGCTGACTGTCAGGCTGCCGCCCATGCCGTCCACCAGGCGGCGGGTAATCGCCAGGCCCAGGCCGGTGCCTTGCGCTTTGTATTGCTCCGCGCCCACTTGCTGGAACGGCGCGAATACCTTTTCGAGGTCTTGCTCCGCGATGCCGATGCCGCTGTCAGCCACTTCCAGGCGCAGCCGTCCGGCCTCGAAAGCTGCGCGCAAAACTACGCCACCGCGTTCGGTGAATTTGATTGCATTGCCCAGCAGATTGATCAGGATTTGCCGCAGGCGCTTGTGATCGCAATATAGGGTATCCGGCAACGGGCCGCGCGACTCGAAGCGGAACAGCAGATTTTTCTGATCCGTGCGCGCCTGGAACATTTGCGTGATTTCCTGGAAAAAAACTGCGGTGTGCCAGGTTTCCGGGAACAACTCCAAATACCCCGCTTCGATTTTGCTCAAGTCGAGGATATCGTTGATCAGCGCCAGCAGATATTCGCCGCCCCGCTCGATGCTTTGCGCCTGGCGGCGCTGGGCTGCGCTTAACTTGGCGTCCTGGCTGAAAATCTGGGCAAAGCCGAGAACAGCGTTCAACGGCGTGCGCAACTCGTGGCTCATGTTGGCGAGGAACGTGCTCTTGGCGCGATTGGCCGCTTCGGCGGCATCGCGCGCCTGAATCAAGGCTTGTTCGGCCTGTTTGCGCGCGCTGATGTCTATCATCATGCCGATGAAGAAATCCGGCTTGCCCTGGGCGTCGCGCACACAAGTGGTTGCCAGATGGATGTATACGATATGCCCAGCTTTATGGATATAACGCTTTTCCATCTGATAACTGTCAATTTCGCCGCGTATCGCCTGTTCCAGATAGTTTTGATTTTCCGCGAAATCATCGGGATGAGTGATCTTGCCCCAATCCAGTGCGCGCATTTCCGCCGGGGTGTAGCCCACCATGTCGCAAAAACGCTGATTGACATGCAGGGTAGTTTTGTCATGCCTGGCGGTGAGCATCCCCACCAATGGCTGATCGAAATAATGCCGTAACTCGTCGTGGCTGCGGCACAACTGCTCGCGCGCCAGAGCCAGCTTGCGGTTCCAGTACAGCATCAGCCCTAGAATCAGCAAGGCCGCGCCAGCCACCTGCCACAGGCGGCGGTAATCCATTTTTTCTTCCAGGGTCAGGGTAGTCCATTTGCGCTGAATTTCGTTGTGTTCCGTCTGCGTCAGCGAGGCCACTGCCTTGTCGAGAATACCGGTCAATTCCGGCCAATCATTGCGCACGGCCACGGAAACCGGATAGGGGTAATCCAGTTTGCCGATGATTTTGTAATTATGCAGCCGCTCGTTCATCCACAGCGCCGCGTGTTCCAACGACGCGATAAACGCATAGGCTTCGCCTTTATCGAGCGCATCCGCGATTCTGTCCGTGTCCACCGCGATCACCTTCATCTCCGGGAAATCGCGCCGCAAGGTTGCCTCCAGCGCTGTGCCGGGCGGCACCGCGATAACCTGATCAGCAATCGCGCCCAAACCGCTGACAAACGGTTTGTCGGATTTAGCGATCAGCACCTGGGCGATGTTCAGATAAGGCCGGGTGAAGCTGAGATAGGTTTCCCGTTCAGGCGTATATACTGCCCCGGAAATCAAGTCGCAGCGCCGTTCTTTGGCAAATTCCAACGCTTTTTTCCAACCTCTGCCAGGGTTTTGCGGCTCCAGCGTGGGCACCGGCACAAAAGTCACACCGAGCTTGTGCGCGAACAACGCCAGGTAATCCTTGAACATACCCTGATGCTGGCTATTTTCCCAATAATCATAAGGCCGCCATACCGGGCTGAAGCAGTAGCGCAGAGTGCGGTGTTCGGCCAGCCAGGCGCGTTCTTCGGGCGTCAATTCGATTGGCCGGGTCTGAACCGAAAAATCGAATAAAAACCCCTTTAGATAGCCTTTATCCGCAAAACCTTGCTGGCGCATGATCAGCCTGCCAGCGTCTTCGATCATGTCCTGGAACATACCGCCGATGGGCAAAGGCAGCGGCAGGATCATGTCATGGGTTTTTTCCGCCTCATAAAGCAACGCCTCGCGGCTTTTGCGTTGGGAATAGCGGGCCAGAATCAACTCCACGATTTCTTCCTTGTGCGCCAGGGCGTAGCGCCAACCCTCGTTGCTCGCCTCGATCAAATCCTGAGTCTGGCGGGCATACTGGGTAGCCTGCTGTTCGCTGGTGAACAGGTATAAATCCGCCAGGCTGCGCATGTAATCGTTCAGGCGGAAGGTCTTAAAGGCAATGCCGGCCTGCTCCAGTTCAAAAGGCTCGTTGGTGATGAACGCCGCCATCGCGTCCACTTCGCCGCGCAAAAACGGCCCGGCATCAAAGGTATGCGGGAGAATCTCGACATTCTGACCGGCTTGCAAGCCCTCGATCTCGAACGCCAGCTTAAACAGCGGCGAAGCCAGATCGCTGTCTGCTGCCATCAATCGCTTGCCGCGCAGTTCCGCCAGGCTGCGAATGCCGGGGCGGGTCAGAATCACCAGCGGCATTTGCTTGAAATAATTTGCCAGCAATATTACTGGCTTGCCCTCAAGCCGCGCCTGGAGGATGCCGCTGTGGGAAATCCCGTATTGCGCTCGGCCCGACAACACCTCCTCAACAATGTTCATGCCTTCCTGATATTCGCGCAATTCTACTTGCAGGCCGCGCCGGGCGTAAAACCCTTGGGCAATCGCGGCGTAATAACCCGCGAATTCAAACTGGTGCTTCCACGCCAGTTGCACGGTGATATGGCGCAATGTCTGCTCATGCGCCCACGCCGCCACGGGCCAGCCCAGCAGCAGGAGCAGGTAAAGCCAGGGGAACAGTGTTTTTCTCAGTGCCATATTGGGGTATTTATGAAGAATGCGCGAAAGGGCGCGGGGGGCTGGTCACGCCGTTGGTTCCTCCAGCCGCAGCGCGCATGATTATACTGGATATTCCCGCCAGCGTTATCGCAGAGAGCAGCCCATGCGCAGCCATTTTAAGAAAACGGGGATTAGTTTATCAATTACTTATTTTTGGTCATATTTTTAACATTGCTCCCAAGGCAGTTGGTGAAAGCGCCAGCCGCCGCGTGTGCCGCGATGGTGATGCTCATCCAGCGCGCCTTCAAATCCTTCCAATACGTTGTACACTTGTGTAAAACCCGCTGCCAGCAACACTTTGCCGGCCTCTAACGAGCGCACGCCGCTGCGGCAGATGAGCACAATGGGCAAATCATGCACTGTGGTTTCGCCCGCTTTAGCCACTGCGTGGCGGGCGATGTCTTCTGCAAAATGCGGGTTGATTTCCCAATCAGGTTCGTCCACCCAGGCGATGTTGGCAGCGCCGATGGGGTGGCCGACAAACAAAAATTCCATGGAAGAGCGTACATCGGCAAATAGCGCGTGCGGGTTGTTGCGTACAAATTCAGCAGCTTGGGTTGGCGATAAGGACTGCACTTCAGTCATGGCGGTTCTCCCTAGTAAACGATAAAAATAGTGAAATTTTTTAAAGCACTTGTTGGCGCAAGCTCCGCATCATGCAACAATTACATCCTCAATACAACGCGGCTCCGCCGGGTTGGTTATGGCAATCATTAAGGAGAAGATAATGCAGCAAATTTTAGTGGAGCATCATCCCAGCGCGGCTAAGCTGGAAGTGCTGGGCGTTTTTGATTGGCCGGTGTGGACGCACGAGACTGCGCGTTTTCCGTGGACGTATGATCAACGCGAGACTTGCTATTTGTTAGACGGTGAAGTGGTGGTGACGCCGCAAGGCGGCGAAGCTGTGGTACTCCAAGCGGGCGACTGGGTGGTATTCCCAGCGGGGTTGTCGTGCGAGTGGGATATTCGCACAACAGTAAAAAAACACTACTCTTTCGGGTAAATGCACCATGTCGGCTCCCCTTTCTCTTGTCGCGTTACGCGAGCGCATCGACAGTGTAGATGCGCAACTGCAAGCTTTGATGAGTCAGCGTGCGGCGTTGGCGCAGGAAGTCGCTGTTGCTAAACGCGCCGTTGAGTCGAATCCGCAATTCTATCGCCCGGAGCGCGAGGCCGAAGTGTTGCGCCAAGTGGCTGCGCGTAACACTGGGCCTTTGCCGGATGAGGCGCTACAACGGATTTTTCAGGAAATTATGTCCGCTTGTCTGGCGTTGCAATATCCGCCTAAAGTGGCGTTTCTCGGCCCTGCGGGCACTTACTCGCAGGCCGCCGCGCTACGCCAGTTTGGTCATGGTGCGCAGTTTTTGTCCATGCAAACCTTAGATGAAATATTCCGCGAAACCGCAGCGGGCAATGCGCAGTATGGTGTGGTACCCATTGAAAATTCAACAGAAGGCGGCGTGGGCCAAACCATGACGTTGCTTACGCATACTGCGTTGGTAATCTGTGCAGAAGTGGAGTTGGGCATTCATCACAATTTATTGTCCAACGCCGGTCAGATTAGCCGCATTGAAAAAATTTACGCACACGCGCAATCCCTCGGGCAATGCCGCATGTGGCTGGACACGCATTTGCCTGGCGTGCCGCGTTTGGCGCTGGAAAGCAATGCCAGGGCCGCCGCACACGCGGCAGCAGAGCCTGGGGCCGCTGCCATTGCGGGCGCAACTGCGGCGGAACTCTATGGCTTGGAAATTCTGGCAGCACGCATTGAGGATCAGCCTGACAACACTACGCGCTTTGTGGTGTTGGGTAAACAGCCAACGCCCCCCACGGGCCGCGATAAAACTTCTTTGTTGCTGTCCATGCCCAACTGCCCTGGCGCGCTGTACCGTATGCTGCTGCCCTTTGCCGAACGCAACATTAATCTAACCCGCATTGAGTCGCGCCCTTCACACGAGGAATTGTGGGATTATGTGTTTTTTTTGGATATGGAAGGGCATTGGCAAGAAGAGCGCCTGCAACAGGCAGCGGAAACCTTGCGCAGTCTGGGCGTAGTGGTGCGGCATTTAGGCTCTTATCCAGCCGCTCGCGTGTCGGATTGAATCCACCCCCCATGCCAACCAGGCGTGTCAACCGTGCGTTGACACGCCAAAAGGGCGGGTGGGGTTACAGTTGTTCCCAGTATTCGTCTGGCATGTCTGCGCACATTTTTAGTGCGCCCATGCTGCCGCAAAATTCTGCATCGTCCACACATACCGCACGGCCCCCGCCATATGCGGCCAGACTTTTTTCAATTGCGCGGTCTATGCCCTTTAAGCGCGAGCCGCCGCCAGCAATCAGAATGTGGTTGCGCAGTTGTTCTTGAAAATCAGGATCAAAGCTGCCAACCAATTCTTGTATGGCTTGGCTGATGGGCTGGGTCAGTTTGAGGCAAGAGACGCGCAGAATTTCGGTAATGTCATATTCTGCGGGCACTCCTTTGGTGGTCAGTGTGACTGTAACCGGTTCAGCAACATCATGGACATAGCCATATTTCTCTTTGATGCGCTTGATTATTTGTGGTGTCAGTTGCACGTGCGGGTATGCGGTCAAAATAGCCTGGGTGAGTTCTGCATCTAAAAAATTCCCTGCTGTGGTCAAGGTGATTTGGTCAGCCTCTTCGCCGAACGAACCGTGCATACGGCACAAATCCGTAGTGCCCGCGCCAATATCGACAATCAAGCATTCATCAAAACGATCCAAGGCATAGGCCACGGCGAATGCCTCGCTAACAATCAATAGTTTATCTACCAGCGGTTGGGCGGCTTGCAACAGGATTTTTTTGCTGTTAATACTCGCTTGCGCGGGCACGCCAATGGCCGCAAAAACTGCGTCTCCCTCGCGCCGTTCTGGTAGGGATTGCTCAATAAGGTGGCGCAGAATCAGCCGCGTGCTTTCTACCGCACGCGGCGTTTCGCGGATGACGCCATCTGCCAATGGCCATTCCAGGTCTAATGCTAAGCGGTTAGTTAACGCTTCTTCACCCAGCAAATATTCTTTGCCAAAACGTTTTTTGGCAATTAAATCTTTACTGTATCCCACACAGGACAACATACTGAGGCGTTTGCCCGTGGATGTGGCAATGGTGGAGCGGCTTGTACCAAGGTCAATGCCAGCGTGAAAGGTCGTGGCCATATGGGTTCCTCCAATCCGGTCAAAATAGCAGTTAAGTGAATTTGTCGTGTGGCTGTGACAACGCGGCTGTTGGCCGCGTATATTTTAAGAGCGGCGTAATTTTAGATTGCTTTCCAACAATCGCCGCAATAAGGATACCTTGCCCGTGTCCACAGCGGTAGAATTTGGTGCAACGGCAGGCGAGGATTCCACCACGGGTAACTTTTGCATAGCCAATTGAAATTCTTGGCGTAAGCTGTGAAGTTCTGCCTGGTGTTTTTCGCGCAATTGCTCCAGCTCGGTTTCCATCTGTGCCAGCGCAACATCGCTAAGCGCGTCAGGATTGTCGAGTTTAGCGCGCAGGCGGCGGAGTTCGTTATCTAAGTACCCGCGTTCGGCGCGCAAATAGCCGGTTAGCGCCCCGACCAGGGCGCTGCCCGCCAACCACGGCAATGCGGGCACAATAGGAATAGGCATTCGGTGTTCTCCTTTCAGTCTTTTTTCAGCGGGATTCGCCCTGGCCAGGGCGGTTGTGCGCTGGTGGGTAAATATTGTGCCAAAATACGCACCAGTTTAATGGATTTTCCAGAAAGTTGAACCAATTCCATGGGAATACCCGCAATACGCACGCTGGTTGGGGCGTCAGGAATGGCTTCCAAATATTCCAGCAGCAAGCCATTGAGCGTCTTGGGGCCGGAAGTGGGTAAATTAATATGCAAGGCTTTATTCAAATCACGCACCGTAATGCTACTATCAAGCAACACATTGCCCATTTCATCATGAAAAATTTCTTGATCAAACGCATCCGGGCTGGTGGTGAATTGGCCGACAATTTCTTCCAAAATGTCTTCCAGCGTGGCCAATCCCAGAATATCGCCATACTCATTCACCACCATACCAATGCGGCGATGGTGTTTTTGAAAGTTAAGCAAAACCACGCTCAGTGGCGTGCCTTCAGGAATGTAATACATCTCGCGCGCTGTCGCGCGTAGCGTTTCCTTTGAAAAATGGTCTTGCTGAAATAACGGAATCAGTTTGCGTACATGGACAATCCCTACAATATTATCAATACTCCCCTGATACAACGGCAAACGGGTGTGGTGGGTATAGCTAATGGTTTCGACAATGGCTTGTAGCGGTTCGTTGAGATCAATGCCACTGATGTCCGCACGCGGCACCATGATGTCTTCTACAGTCACGTTTTCCAAATCCAGAATGCTGACCAGCATATCGCGGTGCTGGTTAGACATACGGTTGCCGGATTCATATAGCATGGTGCGCAATTCGTCCAAACTGAGATGATGATGGTGGTCATTGCCGTGCACACGGATGCCGAAAAGCGCCAATAAACCATTGCCCGCTAAATTAGTGACATACACCAGTGGGCCGAGCAGTATAAGCAAGGGGCGGATGACACGCGATGCTGGGTAGGCGATGGCTTCCGGGTATAGGGCAGCCAAAGTTTTTGGGGTAATCTCGCTGAAAATCAACACAATAAATGTCGTTGCCAATGCGGCCACCGCAATGCCCGCATCGCCTAAAAATTGAATGGTCAATACCGTGGCCAGCGACGAGGCCAGGGTATTGGCAAAATTATTTCCCAATAAAATTACGCTAATCAAACGATCCGGGCGTTCTAGTAATTGCAGCAATGACCGAGCAGAAGGGTCTTCCTTGGCTCTGTGCCGTAGCCGCAAGCGGTTGATGGCCATCATAGAGGTTTCCGATGCGGAAAAAAACGCCGACATTATCAGCATAAGCACTAATAGCAACAGTAACATACCGCTATGCGGGTCCACGGGAATTTATAGCCTCCTCCAAGTGAGAAACAAAAAGTGCGCAACCACCCACAGTAGGCGCACGCGAAAATATCAAGATAACACAATGCCGTGCCCCGCCGCCATGGGGCACGGTGCGCCAACGACGCTTACGCCGGTGTCAGTTGCCCGCCTTTGGCCAGGACAAAGCGATGCTTCGTGCTGGTGATGGCTTGCGGTGTTACTTCCTGATTAACCAATGCACTGTCTAACAAATGATAGTCCGCTGTGACCTGCTGGCCGTCCACGTGCAGCAGAATAAAGCCATGCTTGCCAGTGGCTGCGAATTTCAGCGGGCTGAATGCGCTTTGCAACACTGCGTCCAAATTGGGCACGAGCTGCGTTGCCAAGCCTTGCTGCTGTTCTGCGCTAAAGCTCGCACCCACAACATTCAGCGCTTGCGCTACGAAGTTTTGGAAGGTTTCCGACGACACGGCTGGGCCGGTGAAATCCACCACGCCGCTGTGGTCGCATACAAACGCGGCATGAATGTCGCCAGCGAAAATAAAGGTATTGCCGCGCCGTTTTAACAGCTCCAGCAACTGCTTGCGGCGATTGGGGAAGCCATCCCAGTGGTCAGCGTTCAGGTAAAACGCGGTGCGGAATTCGGCGGGCAAGCCGGTTTGCTGGGTAAAATCCAAAATGAGCGAGGCAGTGGATACTGACGAACCTAAGCCGATAAACGTGGCGTTGGACAAGCTGATTTGGGTTTCTAGCCATTTTTGCTGCGCATCGCCAAAAACATTTTCTGGCGTTTTGCCCTGCATCATGTCCATCAGGTAGCGATAGCCAGCGTACAAATCAAAACTGGCTTTGACCACGCCATAACGCGCGCCATACGCCGTAAAAAATGATTGTTTGCCAAAGTGCATATACGCCAAGCCGCGCTCCAGCGTGCTTTCCGTGGCGGCGTCAATCAGCGGCATGGCTTGGCCACTCACCAGCCCGGCTTGCAGCGCTTGGTTGTATTGCGTGGCCAATTGGTTAAATACCAACACACTGATTTTTCCAGATAAATCACTGTAGGCTTTAACAGAAGGCGCATCAGTAGCCCCCGCGCTGGTATAGGCTTGCGTCAAAATCAGCGTCAATCCGGTGAGGTATTTATTCCATGCCGGACTGAGCAAATCGACATACGCGCCAAACGCCGCCTTGCGGCTTTCGTACAGCGCCGCGCCCTGGCCTGGCGCTTGCGCTTCAAATACTTGCATCAGTGCCGCCTTGTCCATCACCACCCGGCCAGGAAATGCGTCTTCAGGGATGAGGTGATCCGGGCGGAAACTGCGGTAATCGGTGAGCAACAGGTGCAAATGGCGGCCAAAACGCAAATCGCGGTACAGTTTGGTGTTGGGATATAACGCCGCACGCTCTGGGAAGAAATTGTGGACATCGCGCGAATGCTCATCATCCACGGGCATGTATTCAAAAAACACCTGCTCGGCGTTGAGACGGCGTTCTTTTTGCTCCTCCGAGCGTTTGCCATCGTGGTAGGTGGCAGTGGCACCATAACAATCATCAGAAAATTCATGATCATCCCAGATGGCGACAATGGGAAAACGCGCGTGCAGGTCTTGCAGCGCCGCATCGGTGCGGTAGGTTTGGTAAATGTCGCGGTAATTGGACAAACTTTGCGCGGCAAAATAAGTTTGCCCGTCGCTGCCCAGCGCAATGGCTTCTCCCGGCTGGCTGAATTTTACTGCGCGCGTGGCACCGCTGCGCTGAAATTCGGGGTCGCCCGTGGTTTCATAAATGTAATCACCAACATAGGCAATAAAATCCGGCTCTGGTGTTTGTGCCAACAGCAGTTTTAAGCTGTTGTAATAACGACCAATATAATCCTGGCACGACAGCACTGCAAAACGCGCCGCCACATCAGCATCGGCTGCGGGCGCGGTTTTGCAACGCCCGGTGCGCGACCAATAGCCATTGCTGCCCACCACATAAATAAATCGGTAATAATAAAATTGTCCTGGCTCCAAGCCAGTGATTTTTACGCGCAAACAGTGATCGTGTGCCGCTTGCGCGCTGAGGGCCGCATCCGCCACCCCGTGCGTGAACGCGCTGTCCTTGGCCACTTGTACGCGCACCGGCCAATCCCCGCTGCCTGCCTTCACCTTCGTCCATAAAATCATGCTATTGGCCCTGGGATCGCCCGAAGCCACGCCATGCGGAAAATAAGCCGCGCCCTCGCTCAAGGCGAGATCGCTGGCAGCGCTGTCACCATCGCCGCCGCAGCCGGTTAATCCTAACGAAACGGAAGCCGCACTGAGCACGGTAAGTTTTAGAAAATCACGGCGTTGCATAAAAATTTCCTTTATTGGTTAGGTTCACTGTATTCCAAATCAAATTCCGGCACCACGCGCTGAATATTGGCCAACATCCGCACTTGCCAATTAATCGCCGAAGACGCTTTGACCACTACTTTCACACCTTGCCGTTGCACCGTTTTGATGAGAAATTGGCAAAAACTGTTGATGCCAGAGCTATTCAACGCTTCGAGTTTACTCAGATCCACCACCAGGCGCGTGGTATGCTCATCCGCGACTTGCTCCATTAATTCGAGTATCGGCTTGTATGCCAAGGTATTTTCCAGGCGCAAAATGCCTTCTAAGGCAATATGGTGGGTCTGCCTGTCGCCTTCCACGCGGTATTTCGGTGTTGTGATGCGGTGTGTAGTCATGCAACATGTCCTTCAACAATAACGAGGTAGTGAGTAATAACATGGCCCGCGCGATGGTAGAAATAACGCGCCTTCCGGCGATGTTTGGATTAGGAGTCCTGGGCTGGACACAGTGTAACGAATTCGCGCGTAATAATTTTGACACTGGCAAAATGGAAACCACATTGGCGCGGAATAGGTAACCACGGATGGATTGACATAATAATACTAATAGGGTTACACTTGAAGTTGCCTTACAGCTCACCTTTACAACCATTTGTTTTTGTTGATATTGCTTAATGTATTAAACATTCACCACCATCTATCCTAATTTTTACATTTTCTGACCAATGGCCACTAAAAAACAGTCCATTGGGATTCTATGGCAGGAGGTAAAATGAAATAACAATATAATGTAAAACTACCAATAACCGAGCCACATCAGCTTGGACAAGTTATTCCTCTATCAGCATGAAAAACAAAGTTATTTTTTATTTTTACTATTTTAATAAAAAAAACAATGGGAGACATGTGTCATGATCAGTCATATCAAAGAATTTTTGCGCTTGGAAGCCGCAGGCGGCATTTTATTGTTGGTGGCTTGCGTGTTGGCAATGATCACGGTCAACAGCCCGGCGCAAGCCTGGTACGATCTATTTCTGCATTTGCGCGTTGCGCTGCATATTGGTGAGTTTCATCTTGATAAACCGTTGTTATTATGGATTAACGATGGTTTGATGGCAGTGTTTTTCCTGCTGGTGGGGTTGGAGTTGAAACGCGAAGCGATCAAGGGCGAATTGGCCAATCCCGCACAGGTGGTCTTGCCGGTACTGGCGGCGTTGGGCGGCATGGCCGTGCCAGCCTTGCTGTATGCCGCGCTGAACTGGGGCGACGCAACGGCAATGCGCGGCTGGGCGATTCCCACAGCCACAGACATCGCATTCGCAGTAGGCGTATTGTCGCTGTTGGGGGAGCGCGTGCCCCATGCGCTCAAAGTGTTTTTGCTGACCCTGGCGATTGCGGATGATTTGGGCGCTATCATCATCATTGCATTATTTTTTACCAGCGATTTATCTACCACCTCGCTCGCCGTGGCTGCTGCCGCGTTGGTTGGCTTGTTCATACTCAACCGCCGGGGCGTGATGCAATTGACGCCCTATTTAGTATTGGGCCTGGTGTTATGGGCCGCTGTGCTCAAATCAGGCGTACATGCTACGCTGGCAGGTGTGGTGCTGGCGTTGTTCATTCCGATACAACGCCGTATGGAAGATGGTCAATCGCCCTTGGAAAAATTGGAGCATGACCTGCACAGCAGCGTGGCGTATGGCATTTTACCGCTGTTCGCCTTTGCTAACACCGGCATCTCGTTCGCCGGAGTGTCACCCTCTGCTGTATTCGACCCTGTGCCCTTGGGTATATTGGCGGGTTTGCTGATTGGCAAACCATTGGGGGTTATGCTATTTTCCTGGCTGGCCGTGGCCACCCGGCTCAGCGCGCTGCCCACTGGCGTGGACTGGCGCGGGATGTTCGGCGTGTCCTTGCTGTGCGGCATTGGCTTTACCATGAGCCTATTCATCAGCTCGCTGGCATTTGGCCAGCACGGTGCGGGGCAAGTGATGATGGTAAATGACCGTTTGGCCATTCTCATTGCCACGCTCGTGTCCGCTGTGCTGGGCTATAGTTGGTTAAACCGCACGTTGCCCCGTGCATGATGGTCTACCCAGCCATGTAGCCATGTAGGGTGGGCAAC
>DYPE01000119.1 GCA_020720085.1 Dichelobacter nodosus
CCAACCGGGGTACATGGTGCGCGTGGCAGATGGCGGCTGCCAGTGCGTCCGCTGCATCGGACGGCGGAGCCGGTTTGATGTTTGGATGGGATGTTCTCCATCACAGGAGCAGGTCTGGACTCTTCACTACACTCCCGCATAATTCCCATCATGCGGCGCTCGCACAGAAGAGTACTCGGCGCAACCCGACGGGCCACACGCAACCCGATGTTGTTGTTGCGGTTGTCCGGCGCGTTGTTGTTGCGGGCGGCGGCGCGGCACTGGGCCGGGTTATTGTTCCAGGCCCCGCCCCGCAGCACACGCAGAAGGTGCCTGCCCCGTGGGATAGAATGCGACAATCTGGCGGGAAAAACAAGCGCCGCGCACACAAACGGATAACACCGCTTGAAGCGGTGTTATCCGTAAAAAAAATCGCGCTTCGCGCGGTAAAAAACAAAAAAATATAAGGAAAAAATCAAAGAAAGCAAAGGGTAAAAGGGCAAAAGCGCAAAGGGCTAAGTCCTCGGCGCAACCCGACGGGCCACACGCAACCCGATGTTGTAGTAGCGGCCGGCCGGCGCGTTGTTGTTGCGGGCGGCGGCGCGGCACTGGGCCAGGTTATCGTTCCAGGCCCCGCCCCGCAGCACAACATTGGCATCTTTTTTGCTTGTACACTGCGTTTCCGCGCCGGGCGTATCGCTGTAAGCCGCGTATTCCGAACATGTCCATTCCCACACATTGCCCGCCATATCGTACAATCCCCATTGATTCGGCTCTTTTCCACCAACTGGATGAGTTTTCTCCTCTGAGTTTTCTTTAGACCACGCATATTTGCCCAAGTCCGCCGGATTGTCGCCAAAATGATACGCCGTGGTAGTGCCCGCCCGCGCCGCGTATTCCCATTGCGCCTCGGTGGGGATGAAATAGCAATCCTGGCAATTTTCCTTAGCGTTCAATTTCTGGATAAATTCTTGGGCGTCTAGCCAAGTAATCTGTTCCACCGGCAAGTTTGCCGCGACTTCAGCCGACACCCCCGCTTTTTCCGCCTTGAAAAAAGCAGGATTTTTGCCTGTGACGCTCCACCATTGCATTTGCGTCACTTCGGTCTTGCCCAGATAAAAAGGTTCGCTAATCGTTATCTTATGCTGGGGAACTTCAGCGGTTTTATCGCTGCAAGCCTCTTGAAACTCATCTTTTTCGGTAAACGGGTTGTCTTTTGGACAGTCCGTGCCCATCAAAAACTCCCCCACTGGAATCAGCACGAATTCCATGCCGATGGAGTTGGGTGGAAGTTTGTCTGCCGCTGGTTTTTCTACCTCCGGTTTTTTCGCGCTGGTGCCGGCCTGCCCGCCTCCCGCAAGGCTCAATACAGCGAGCGTGTCGTTGTAATGCATACCCATTTTATTCAAGTCATCGTAGGTGATCGCTTTGAGCTTATTCAGCGTGTCAAAGTCGTTTTTTTGCAACAAGCCGATAGCGTGTATGGAGACTCCGGCGTTTTGCAGGTCTTGAGTAAAATCGGCGAAAGCCAATGGTGAAACCGCCAGGCAAGCGGCGAGGAGAAGGATTTTGCGGTTCATGGTTTTTTCCTCACATATCGAGATGATTTCAATGTAGGGCGAAGGAGTTGGTTTTCACACCTCGTCCGCCGGTAACAAAGTCAGAGGCGCTTGCAAGCGCACAGCCCGGAAATCGCGCTCGTCAACCGTCAGAATCCGGTAAATGCCGAGTTGCTCGGCGGTTGCCATCACCGCCGTATCAGCTAAACCGAGTTCCAAATCGCGGTAGCGGGCAATCAATTCGCTACAACGGCGTAATGCTTTTTCGTTCATGCCATGAAGCAGATACACGCCGTTGAGTACATCCTTCAAGAAATCTAACTCCGCGTCCACGCCAAGTAAGTTGAGCAGGAGATAATCCACTTCGACCAAAATTACTTCCGGCACGATGATTTTCCCGGAGTACGCGGTGATGATGGCGCGCGCGGCTTTGTGATAACTGTCGTTGCCGTCGTAAAAGGCGTAAATCGCGCCAGTGTCGGCGATGATGCTCATGCGCGGCGCTCACGAATCGCTTGTAGTTGTTTTTGAAACACGATCTCTTTGGCGCGTTGCGACACGTCCGAATGTCCGCTGTAGTACACCCGACCAACAGGGCGTGGATGATCTGCCGGCGATTGCCGCCGGGTCAAAGTATTCAGCAATATCCGCAACAAGTCCTGTGGTGTACTGTTATCAGGTTGTTGGGCCAGGGTTTCGAGTAGAAGTTGTTTCGCGGTGCTCATGTCTTTCTGCCATTTCGAGTTGCGGCTGTGTGCCGCCCAGTTCGGTCTGCGCCAGTGGCGGCAGGCGGTGTGCAAGTTGACTGATGGCCTGCGTGTTGGAGTGCATAACGGTCGTCCTGATTCTATCCGCCCAAACCAGACCGGACAGGTTTGGGAAACCTGTCAGGTCTTCGAGAACCGGCAGTCCCGCACCCGCTCAGGGCAGTTTCAGGGCGTCGACGTCTTTGGCCGAAATGTCGCCATTGTCCAGCGCGACCGTATAGAGGTCAACAATCGTTTGTACCCAGCAGTCAGTGCAAGGCGTTGCGGCTTGCTTATAGTAGGTGCCGAGATCCGAACGCGGCTTGGCCGGCAAATAATCCTGTGCCCCAACCTGCGCCCACATCAACGCTTTGCGCACTTTTTCCGGCACTTTGCGCCAATCCAGGCCGTGGCTGTCCACCCCATTTTCGTCTAAAGGATCGTTCTTGCCCAACAAAGGGTGACTCAAATCCATATCCACCTTGCCCAGCGCCATGTCCAGAGTCTTGAGGGGTTGTTTCTGAAACATCCCCTCCTTGATCGGTTCCGCTTTCTTGAGGTATTTCAAATAACTCTCGGTCTTTACCGGTTCGAGTTTGTTATCCAGCGTCACCACCCATTTTTGGGTTTTTTCCTCGGCCTGCATGACTTCAGGCCGCGCCCGCAACGCCTTAATGCCCGCTTCGTCGTTGGGGCTGCCAGCCACATGCTTGAGCAGGTCAGCGAGGCTCATTTTGCTGAAGTCTTGGTCGCTCTGGCCGAAGTGATCGACAATCTTATCCAGGTCAGCCCCCGGAATGTTCAACTTGTCCAGACGCTTTTCCAGCCGTTCCACCGGCAACATCAGTTCACCGGGCTGAGTGTATTTGCCCTGCTCCACCAGGATTTTGATAGTGTCGTCCGACACCCCAGCGGCTTTTAGCTTGTCCTCCAACTCCCCGGCAATGACCGGGCCAGCGGCCAGACTCAGTAACAACAGGCTTGCATGGATAATACGCATAACGATGTTCTCCGTGGTTGCAATGGAAACGATGCGGGAAAGTGTGATTTATCTATGTGCTAAATGCAAGAGGTGCCCTTATCCTTCTAATCCTAACCGCCGCAACAACGCCCCAAACTCGGGGGGCCTGCCACGGAATGTCTGAAATGCTTCTAATGGCGCGCATGCTCCGCCGACGGATAATATTGCCCGCACATATCGTTCTCCGGTGGCGCGGTTAAAAACGCCTTCTTCCTCAAATGCCGCAAAAACATCCGCAGCCAGCACATTCGCCCACAGATAGCTGTAATATCCAGCAGAATACCCGCCTGAAAAAATATGGGAAAATGAATTTTGCATACGATTGTATGCAGGATAGCGCACCACCGCCACTTCGGCGCGGGTTTCATCCATAATCCGTTGCACAAAATCCCCATCTTCCCGGTCTGGCGTGAATTCTGTATGCAAGCGCATGTCAAATAAAGCGAATTCCAATTGGCGCAACAGATACATACCAGCGTGAAAATTTTTGGCATTCAACAAATTATCTAGCATAACCTTGGGCAATGGCTCACCAGTTTGGTAATGATGAGCAAACAATTCCAGTGCTTCCGGTTGCCAGCACCAATTTTCTAAGCATTGGCTAGGCAATTCCACTGCGTCCCAGGGCATTCCATGAATGCCGGACATGCTTAATACATTCACTTCAGTCAATAAATGATGCATGGCATGGCCAAATTCGTGAAACAGGGTCACCACATGCTCATGCGTCAACAACGCGGGCGCGTCATTGGACGGCGGTGGAAAATTACAATTGACATACGCCACAGGCAGTTGCACGCCATGATCATCTTTTTTGCGCGCGCAGTATTCATCCATCCACGCGCCGCCGCGCTTGTGTTTGCGCGCATACAAATCTACGTAGCACCAGCCCAAAATTTGTTCTTGCGCGCCACGCAGCTCGTACAAACGCACCTCCTCATGCCAGGTATCCGCATGGTCAATGGCGTGCAAACGCACTGCAAACAAGCGTTGAAAAATTGTGAATAAACCCGCCAACACCTGTGGCGCTGGGAAATACGGGCGCAATACTTCCCGATTTAAATCATGGCGCTCCTGACGTAGCGCCTCGGCATAGTACGGGATGTCCCAGGCTTCTAATTCCCCGGACAAGCCACGCTGGGCGGCAAATTCTGCCAATTCTGCCAGTTCGCGGCGGCCATGCGGATACGCACGCCGGGCTAAATCACACAAAAAATCGAGTACTTGGCGTGGAGTTTCTGCCATATTTTTTGCTAAGGCATACTCCGCATGATTGGCAAAACCCAGCAACGCCGCCCGCGCATGGCGCAATGCCAATAATTCTTGAATAACCGCAGTATTGTCCCAACGCGGATCGTGCGGCCCAGCGCTGGCCGCGCGCGTGGCATAGGCTGTATAGATTTCCTGGCGCAAGGCACGATCATGCGCATGTTGCAGCACAGGCAAATACGCAGGTAAATCCAGCGTTAGCAACCAGCCCTCTATATTTTCCCGCCGCGCCTGCTCGCGCAGTAATTCTTTGGTGGTCGCAGGCACACCCGCCAACTGCGCCTCCTCTTTCACCCACTTTTTCCAGGCGTGAACGCAATCTTGCACGTTTTCGCCAAATTGCGCTTCGAGCGCGGCAATGCGTTGGCTCAGGTCGCGGTAACGCGCCTGCCCAGAGGCGGGCAAGTCCACGCCAGATAAATGAAATTCGCGCAAGGCATAATGCACCGCCTGTTGCTGTGCGGCATCCAAAGCAGCAAACTCAGCACGGTCATGGAGCGCACGGTAGCCTGCATACAATCCTGGGTGTTGGCTCACCGCGTTGTAATAATGCGTAATCAACGGCAGACAAACATTATAAGCTGCACGTAATGACTCAGAATCCGCCACCGAATGCAAGTGGCGCACAGGCGACCATGCGCGTTCCAAGCGGTTATGTAAATCTTCCAACGGCGCAACAAAATTATCCCAACTCGTTTGTTCGCCCAATTGCGCCAACTGTTCGATTTTTTGTTCATTTTCTTCGATGATTCGACGAATCAGCGGTTCAAATTCTTCAACACGCAATTGAGAAAACAACGGCAATGTAGCAGGCTGCATAAGCGGAAAATTCATGATTTTTCCTTATAAAATAAAATGAAAATACACAGTAGGGTGGGCAAAAATTCCTTTTTTTGGCCTGTGCTGAGCTTGTCGAAGTATTTGCCCACCATACTGTTGCAACGAAATGGTGAGTTTTATTTGCGAGTGAATCCCTCCCCCCCCAAACGTTCCAACACGCTGAGTGCCAATTCGACGCGCGTTGCCACGGTGGGGAGTTCGGCGTTGATGCGCAGGTTATTTTCTTTATCGGGGCGGAATTGGCGTGGATTGCTGTGTACCAGTTGAATTAAGGCGCTGGGCTGCACGGGTGGTTCGGAAATAAACAGCATCCGCCCGCCGTTTTCGCCCAGTTCGATTTTGCGTATGCCCAGCGGTGCGGCTTTGAGTTTGATTTCAGTGGCGTCAAATAGCGTCAGCGCGGGCGGCGGCAAGAGGCCGAAGCGGTCAATGAGTTCTGCGCGCAAATCACGCAAGGCATCGGCATCTGGCGCGGCGGCAATGCGTTTGTACAAAATTAAGCGGGCGTGCACGTCGGGCAAGTAGTCTTGCGGCAGTAGCGCGGGGCTGCGCAAGTCCACTTCTGCGCCCAGGTTCAGTGGGCGATCCAATTCCGGCGCGCGGCCTGATTTGAGCGCGCCCACCGCGCGTTCTAGCAATTCTGCATACAGGGAGTAGCCCAGCGCGTGCATGTGGCCGCTTTGCTCGTCGCCGAGCAGCTCGCCTGCGCCACGAATTTCCATATCTTGGGTGGCCAGCGCGTAGCCCATGCCCAAGTCTTCCAATTGCGCCAGCGCTTCAATGCGGCGCACGGCGTCGGGGGTCATGGCGTTGTGCGGTGGCACGATGAGGTAGGCGTAGGCGCGGTGGTGCGAGCGCCCCACCCGTCCGCGCAGTTGGTGCAATTGCGCCAGGCCGAAACAGTCGGCGCGGTTGATGATGATGGTGTTGGCGCTGGGAATGTCAATGCCGGTTTCAATGATGGTGGTGCATACTAACACATTGAAACGACGGTGGTAAAAGTCGGACATCACGCGCTCTAATTGACGTTCGGGCATTTGGCCATGCGCCACTTCCACGCGCGCTTCGGGCAACAGCGCTTCGACTTGGTTGGCGATTTTGCCAATGTCCTCCACGCGGTTATGCACAAAAAATACTTGGCCGCCGCGTTTGAGTTCGCGCAACAAGGCTTCGCTGAGGGTTTCGTTGTTCCATTGCGAGACAAAGGTTTTAATGGCCAGGCGCTTGGACGGCGGAGTGGCGATGATGGATAAGTCGCGCAACGCAGCGAGCGCGAAGTTGAGCGAGCGCGGAATGGGGGTGGCGGTGAGGGTCAGCATATCGACTTCGGCGCGCAATTTTTTGAATTGTTCTTTTTGGCGCACGCCAAAGCGGTGTTCTTCGTCAATAATGACTAAGCCTAGGTTTTTGAATTGAATATTTTCTTGTAACAGCTTGTGGGTGCCAATCACGATGTCCACGCTGCCCCCGGCTATGCCTTGTAGCGCGCCGCCCAGTTGTTTGCTGGAGCGGAAGCGCGACAGCAGTTCGATGCGCACCGGCCAGTCGGCAAAGCGGTCGGAAAAGGTTTGAAAATGCTGTTGCGCCAGCAAGGTGGTGGGCACCAGCACGGCCACTTGCCGACCATCTTGTGCTGCGACAAAGGCGGCGCGCATGGCCACTTCGGTTTTGCCAAAACCCACGTCGCCGCACACCAGGCGATCCATGGGGCGCGGCGAGTGCATGTCGGCCAGCACGGCATTGATGGCGGCTTGTTGATCTGGCGTTTCTTCAAAGGGAAACGCCTGCGTAAACGCTTGATACGCTTCTGGATCGTGGCGAAAGCTGTGGCCTTGGCGGGCGGCGCGACGGGCGCTGATGTCGAGCAATTCTGCTGCCACGTCGAGCACGCGCTCTTGCGCTTTTTTGCGCGCTTTTTCCCATTGGCCAGATCCAAGTTTGTGCAAGGGCGCGTGTTCGGGGTTGACGCCTGAGTAGCGGTTGATTAAATGCAATGAAGTGACCGGGACGTATAACTTGTCGCCATTGGCGTATTCCAAGTGCAAAAATTCGGCGGTGATGCCGCCCGCTTCCAGTGGCATTAGGCCCAGGTAGCGGCCCACGCCATAAAATTCATGCACCACGGGCGCGCCGATTTCTAATTCGGTTAAATTGCGGATGATGGCGTCTGGGTCGCGTTGCGCTTCGCTACGCCAGCGTTCCTGGCTACGCCAGTGTTCCTGGCTGGTTTGGCGATTGTGTCGGCCTGCGCGTTCGCCCAGCAACTGCGCCTCGGTAATGACCGCCAGGCCCGCGCCCGGTGCGGATGGGCCAGGCATCAGTACGATGCCTTGCTCCAATCGGGCTACCGTAAGGCATATTGGTTCAGCGGTGGCCAGGAGCACTGGCGTAGCGAGGAAGGCGGTCCAGTTGTCCACCAGGTGGGGGTGGATGCCGTGTTTGTGCAATAAATCGCGCAAATTTTCGCGCCGCCCAGTGGTTTCCGCAGTGAACAGCACGCGGCCTGGGAATTGCGCTAAAAAGCGTTGCAACGCGGCCACGGGAAATGCCGATTTGGCGTCCATGGGCAATGCGGGCGGCGGCATGACAACTGCGGGCAGTTTATTTTGTTGATCTAGCGTTTGCGTGGCATCCGCCACAGCGGCCTGGCGGTGTTGATTAAGCTGGGTGAACATGGTGTCCAGCGGCATGAACAGCGCTTCAGGCGGCAGCAGTGGCCGCAGGCGATCGTGACGCAATTGCTCATAACGCTCGCGCACTTCGCGCCAGAAAGTTTCCGCCGCCTCAGCCACGCCGGGTAGCAGCACGCTCACCGCGTCGCTGGGCAAATAATCGAATAACGTGGCCATGCCGTCGCAAAACAACGGCTGGTAGTATTCCACGCCTGCTGGCAACATGCCGTGGTTGACATCGCGCAGCAGCAGGCTGTCCGCCGCGCGCGGGCCAAATTGCGCGTGCCATTGTTGGTTGAAGCGCGCCAACGCCGCGCTGTCGAGTGGAAATTCCCGCGCAGGCAACAGGCGGATTTCGGGCGCGCGCGCGCGGGAACGTTGGCTTTCAACGTCGAATTGCCGGATGCTGTCCACCGTGTCGTCAAACCAGTCAATGCGGAACGGTATCGGGCTGCCCATGGGGAATAAATCCAGCACTGAGCCGCGCACGCAGAATTCGCCTGGGTCCATGACTTGGCGCACCGCGCGGTAGCCGCTATGTTCTAGGCGTTGGCGCAAGGTTTCGCGGTCGTGGCGTTCGCCTTGGCGTAGCAGCAGGGTGTGGCTTTGTACAAAACGCACTGGCGGCAAGCGTTGCAATAACGTGGTGACCGGCGCGACCAGAATGCCAGCGTGGATGTTGGGCAGGTGAAATAGCGTGGCCAGGCGTTCGGAGATGATGTCCTGGTGTGGGGAAAACATGTCATACGGCAAGGTTTCCCAGTCTGGTAAGTGCAACAACGGCAAGTCTGGCGGGGCGTAAAAGCGGATTTCGTCTTCTAGCCGTTGCGCGCTGAGGCTGTCTGCTGTCACCACCAGCACCAGTTTGCCTTCGTTGCCAGCCAGCGTGGCAATGGCGAGCGCGGGGGCAGAGCCATGCAGACCATGCCAGCGCAGGCGTTGGCCCGGTTTGGCGGGCAGAGGCAGCACAAAAGGCGGGATCGCCACCGTGGGCGGAAGCGTACTCATGTGGATGTCCGTTTTTCGAGTTTCGCAGGGATCGCGGTCAAGAGAGAGTATGGAAATCGCAACGCAATTGGTTGTCTATCATGATGCACAGATCACTGGGCATGGGTTCTAATTGTGGCGTAAATACCAATGCTTCGCG
>DYPE01000120.1 GCA_020720085.1 Dichelobacter nodosus
AATGAGTATGATAAATTATAGGCGGGAACGCCGCCGTAGCAAGTCTGCGAGCAGTGCGGACGTAGACGGGAACACCACCATGTAGGGGCACCCCTTGTGGGTGCCCAATTTGTGGGTGCCCAAAAAACGCCACCGCAGACGGGAACGCCGCCGCAGACGGGAACGCCGCCGTAGGCGTAATGGAGTATCCGGCGGACAGAGGGCGAGCCATGGGCCACAAGGCCGCCAAAGAAAATCAGGGCGCAAGTCAATAACGCCAGTGTTAACAGAATGGCATCAATCACCTAATGAAGGAGAGTCACCATGAGCGAGCACGATGTCCGCGAAGGCGGAGGCTATCAGCAATTAAAAGATAAGTTGAGTTTGGAAGAAATTCTAACCACCGCCGCGTTGTTTGAAAAAACCGCGTGGGATTTTTACGCCAGCCTAGGCGAGCGGGTCGGCAAGCCGTTGCGGCCCTTGGTGGCGGAATTGGCGCAAGAGGAAGAGCGCCATTTTCAATTGTTCACTGACTTGCGCCAACGCCCAGATGTGCAAGTGCACATGACCCTGCGCCTGAACGCGCCAGAAAGCGACCACCGTTTTTCCGACTATGTACATGTGCCGGATTTGGCCGAATTTCCTGATGATCAGGCCATTTTGCAATACGCCATGGGCCGTGAGCAGGCGGCTATGGAGCAATACACTGCACTGGCGGAGCAAGCGCCAGAAGGCAGCGCTAAGGAAACCTTCCTGTTTTTGGCAGCAGAAGAGTTGGCGCATAAGAAAGAATTGGAAAAAATTTATTACGATTTAATTCACTTAAATTTTTCGTAAGCGCATGATTGTGCAAGCAGGTGGGCCTGCGGCTTGGCCGCAGGCTCATGCCGTGTTTGGCGGTGGCAAGCTCACCTGAATACGCGCTTCGGGATGCGTGGCACGGATTAACGCCATGATTTCATCTAGCCTATGGGTGGGCACATCCAGCATGAGCAATATCTCGCCTTGAAAAATAGCATCTTGATATTGTTCTAATTCATGATTGGGAATGTCTTTGGCCACCAGGGCTGACACTAACCCGCCAAACCCTGCGCCCGCCAACGTGGAACCAAGAACCACCGCGCCGCCAGCCAACACCAGTCCGGCAGGGGGAAAGGTCACTGCCAGCAAACCGCCCAACATGCCAGCAACCCCGCCCACGCCTATACCCAGTTCCAACCCGTGGGTTAATTCGGTTTTTTGTAACGAGGTGGCTTTATGCAAGCCTTCTAGCGGAATGTCCTCGCGTGCCACCACGTGAATGTCTGGGTCTTTCAGCCCTTGCTCCTTAATTTCCGCCACTAGGGCATGACAATGGGGCACATCAGGCAATAAAAAATATAATCGTCTACGCATAGTAAAGTCCTTGTTGAGAGAATACAAAGCGCCTTTATGACAGTATGCGATTTTTCTACCTGGCGTGCAATGCGTGGCGTGGCGTGTTGACGGCTCTGGCCTTGGGCCGCAAAATAACGCACAGGCGCAACAGTGTTGCCAGGCCCAGCAAATTAGGAATATCCATGGAATTGATTCGCGGCATCGCCCATCTTCAGCCCCGCCACCACGGTTGTGTGGCCACATTGGGCAAATTTGACGGTATTCATCGCGGCCACCAAGCGATTTTACACCTGTTACGTCAAAAATCGCGGGAGTACGGGCTACCTGCCACGGTTATCACCTTTGAGCCACAGCCAGAAGAATTTTTTATACCCGAACAAGCGCCAGCGCGCTTAACCCGCTTGCCGGAAAAACTACGGATTTTGGAAGAGGAAGGGGTGGAACGGGTGCTGTGCCTGAGATTTAACCACGCATTTGCCGCGTTGCCACCCATGCGCTTTATTGACGAAGTACTGGTGACCGGGCTGGGCGTGCGGTATTTGATCGTGGGCAAAGATTTCCGCTTTGGCCACCGCCGCGAAGGTGATTTTTCCACACTGGCGCGCGCTGGACGAGCCTTGTATAACCAATTGCCAGAATTGGCGTTTGAAACTGTGGCCATGCCCACGGTCATGGCCGGCATGGAGCGGGTCAGCAGCAGCCGGGTGCGCGAAGCGCTAGAGCAAGGCAACCTGCCCCATGCCGCGTGGCTGCTAGGCCGCCCGTACAGTTGGCATGGCCGCGTGATTCACGGCGAAAAACTAGGCCGCCGCCTGGGCTTTCCCACCGCCAACATCGCCGCGCGCCGTGCGGCTACGCCCATGACGGGCGTATTTAGCGTGTACATGCATGGCATAGCGCCCCGCCCGTGGCCAGGCGTGGCCAACCTTGGCACCCGCCCCACTGCGGCGGGTGTGCGCTTGCTGCTTGAAGTGCATTTATTTGATTTTAATCAAAATATTTATGGTCGCCACGTATGCGTGGAATTCGTGCGTAAATTGCGCGACGAGCGCAAATTCGTGAATTTAGACGCACTCACTGCGCAGATTCACGAAGATGTGCGCCATGCCCAACAGCAACTGGTAGCGCCTCCTAACACGGGCGTTGAATAAACATGGCGGATATTTATGAAATTTGTAAATCCTAAAAACGATGTTGCTTTTAAAAAGATTTTTGGCGATGAAAAACATAAATCTGTGCTGATTTCATTTCTTAACGCTGTGTTAGACTTAAGTGGCGATAAAGAAATTGTCAATCTTGATATTTTAAATTCATATCAAACGCCGCATTTGGAATTGCTAAAATATACTTTATTAGATGTGCGCGCTACAGATAAACGCGGCATAAATTTTATTGTAGAAATGCAGAACGAGCGCGTGCCGGGCTTGCGTAAGCGTTTTCAATACTATACGGCAAAAAGTTATACCCAGCAAATTGAACGTGGTGAAAATTATCCAAAACTTAATCAGGTTATTTTTATTGGGATTTTAGATTTTTCAGAGTTTGGCAATCAGGCGTATTTAAGCCGTCATGTTTTGCTGAATGTTGAAACAGGAATCCAAGAATTGCAAGACTTGGAATTTAATTTTATAGAATTACCTAAATTTACCAAACAGGAACATACGCTAACCACACTGCTGGATAAATGGATTTATTTTATTAAACATGCAGCAGATTTAGAAGTTATTCCACCTCATGCAGATAGCGTGGCATTGCAGGAAGCATATGAAATTGCGAATAAATTTTCTTGGAGTAAGCGCGATTTAGAAGTGTATGATTATTGGGGAATAAAGGAGCAAGACGAACGCGGCGCGGTGGAATTAGCGTTAGAAACTGGCTTGCAAGAAGGTTTGAAGGAAGGTTTGAAAGAAGGAGAAAAACGTGGTGAAAAACGCAAGGCAGTTGAAATGGCAAAAAAGATGTTAGCCGATGGAATGCCGCTAGCCATGGTGTTGAATTACACTGGTTTAGCTGAAGAAGATGTAAAATGAAAATATTTTTAGTTTAGCCCACCATCCGCATCCAGGAACGTCAAGCGATGTGGCAATTGAAGCCGGTAAACTATACAAATATCGGCTTCGCCATTCACAACGATTACCGCACCGCCGTTTTTTTATATCGAGGTTTACTATGTCTCCCCGCATCTTATTGATTGTTGGCTGTTTAATCTTGCTGTCTGGCGTTTACGCCGCCGAGCATTCAGCCCACCCGCCCGTTGATACCGCTGTAGAAGAGCATCCGCCGCAAGCGGATGATGGTGCGGTGTTAATCAGCATTAAACAATTCAAATATTTACCCGCCCAGGTGAAAGTCAAAAAAGATGCCAAAGTTCGCTGGACCAATGAAGAAAAGCGCCAATATCACAATGTGTGGTTTCAATCACTGGGGGAGGCAGAACCGCCCTATTTATTTCCCGGCGACGTGTATGAACGGGTATTTGCAACGCCCGGCACGTTTCCGTACCGTTGTGGCCCCCACCCGGAAATGACCGGTGCGGTGATTGTCAGTGCCACCGAAGCAGCGGCTGCCGCCCCGCCGCGCACCTGGGACGAGGCGGTGGCTTACTGCGCCCAAACAGGCGCACGTCTGCCCACACTGGACGAATTGAAACAACTGCCGATTGCTGCGAATCAAACCTTTTGGTCAAACGTCACCGGCATTGATACCCGCCAAAACCCCGATTTAGTCAGAATGTTGCATGAATATGGCATCGGGGATGGCTTTGAGAAAAAATATGCCTGGTATGCCAGCGCCACCACCCAAACCAGCGCTGCCAAGACGGAACGGTTTTGGGTGCAGTGTGTAAAACCCTGAAAGGCCGCCGCAGGAATACGCCCATTTCCCCCGTTTCCCGCCAGTGCTGGCTTTGCTGTTCAACCCCCTTAACCGCGAATAGCGCAGGGTCTTGTGCCAATGGTGCGCCCTTCCAACACCAGCGCGGTAACGCCTTGCCATTGCCCATCCACCTCTGCGTCAGCGGCCAACCGTCCAGTGAATTGCGCCAATTCTGCTAAGCAGGGCGTGAGATACGGATCATCGGGCAATTGACACGAGGGTAATTTTTCGCCAGGCTCCAGCACATAAACAATGTCAAAATCCGCAGTCCGATCTTTATTTTTTTTATCCGGATCGGTGCGGTCGCGGCCTAAGGACTCTTCCAACTGGTTGCATATTTGCTTCACCTGTGCAGCGTTCAGATCAGTTTCTAAGTAGGCTATGCCATTGAGAAAAAAATTGGCTGTGGCCATGCCTCTAGGTGCCGTGTGTAGCACACGGCTAAGCCAAATAGTGCCAAAGCGTGCGGCCAGTGCGGCGACCATGCGCGGGAAATGAACCTGCGGTTGCAGATTACTGCCTAATACAATAAAAAAACCTAATTTCATGGAAAACTCCGCTAAAGTAAGGGGAACGCCGCTCTTGCCGCATTCAGCGCTGAGGTGTACCATCCCATCATTGTTCATCCTTTACAAAGGTAACGCCATGTCGCAATTGCATAAATTACTCCGATTTTCTCAATATGCAGGCTGGCTGACCGCACTGGCGTGCGCGCCACTGGCCGCCGACATCCGCACCGATGGCAGTGCGGGGCCAGCCGTGACATTGCCTGGGCCTGCTTACCAAATTCCTGCCTCATTGGGCCAAACCACGGGTGCCAATTTATTTCATAGTTTTCACGAGTTCAACCTGGCAACGCAAGAGTCTGCTACATTCACCGGCCCGGCGACTGCCGTCGGGGAGGCAGCCAATCAAGCGAATATCGCCCGCGTGATTGCCCGCGTTACTGGCGGCACGCCATCGCAATTGCACGGCGCGTTGCGTTGCGCCATGGATGGCGCGGATGTGTATTTGTTCAATCCATCCGGCATCTTGCTCGGCGCGGGGGCCACGCTAGACGTATCCGGCAGTTTTTATGCCGCTTCTGCCGACACCCTGCGCTTTGCCGATGGCACTGCGTTATCCGCGCGCCTAGGCCAGGCCAGTTCCTTCAGCGCTGCCGCACCGGCTGCCTTTGGCTTTGTTGCGGGTGGGCCAATGGATGTGAATGGCGCGCAATTGCAAGCATTACCAGGAAAAACTTTGATGCTGG
Source organism: Dichelobacter nodosus (assembly GCA_020720085.1). Taxonomy (GTDB): domain Bacteria; phylum Pseudomonadota; class Gammaproteobacteria; order Beggiatoales; family Beggiatoaceae; genus DYPE01. The sequence goes on from DYPE01000120.1 coordinate 5,483, forward strand.
CTGGGGAAAATGTAAAGCTGGATGGCAGCCAAGTGAGCGTGCCCTCAGGCGTATTGCAAGTGTCCGCGTTACAAGGGCCAGGCGAAATCGCGCTGGCAGATGGCGCGGTCACGGGCACGGCTGGCAGTGTGGTGGCGCGCGATACGCTGATCAGTGCCAGTGGACGCCCTTCCGGTGCGGTGCGTATTCACGCGGGCGAGTTTGAATTGCATAACAGCACGGTGGCGGCAGAAAATTATGACGGCGCTGCGGGCAGCATTCGCATTCGCGCGCAACAGGCCGCACTGACCAATGGCAGCGCGATTGCTGCCAACAATTATGGCAGCGGCGCAGGCGGTGAAATCCGCGTGGAAACCAGCGGCGCGACTACGCTCTCAGGCGAAAATCCACAAGGCGCGCCTAGCCGCGTGGCAGCCAATGCGTTTGGCGCGGGGCCAAATGCTGGATCAGGCGGACGCATCGCCATCCGTGCGGGCCGTATTATCGTGGAACAAGGCGCGCAGCTTAGCGGCAGCACCACGGGCGCGGGCCAAGGCGGCGCAGTGGATTTGCAAGCACAGGACGAAATTGTGCTGCAAGGCGAGGACGCAGAGGGGCATGGCAGCTTTATTTTCACAGGGGCCAGCGGCAAGCAATCCGGCGCAGCGGGCGCGGTGCGGCTGCAAGCGCCGTCCGTGCAAATTACTGATGGCGCGCGCATTATCGCTGATACCCAAGGTACGGGCGCAGGCGGTGACATCACCATTTTGGCCGTTCAAGAAACCGTGATTTCCGGCGAAAGCAGCACGGGCGAGGTCTCGCGCGTGGCCACCAACGCGCGCGGCACTGGCGTTGGCAGCGGCAATGCGGGCGCAATTGCCATCACTACCGGCAATTTGGAAGTTTCCGCAGGCGGCGACCTGTTTTCCGCCACTTCTGGCCCTGGCCAAGGCGGCACCGTGCAGTTAGACGTGCAACAAACCGCCACACTGGCGGGCACAGCCACCAATCCCAACAAACCCAGCGGCATTTTCCTAAGCGCGTTGGGCCAAAACGCTGGCAGCGGCAATGGCGGCCACTTGCAATTGCGCGCAGGCAGCCTGGACATGGTGGATGGCGGCGTGATCAGCGCCGACACCTACGGCCCGGGCGCAGGCGGCAATGTGGACATTCAAACCCAAGGCGCAGTGCGCTTACACGGCGAAACCGCCGCTGGCGTGGGCAGCTTCATCACTTCGCTAAGCTCGGGCAAAATGACGGGTGCCGGGCCGGGCGGCACGGTGGCATTGCGCGCGCAATCACTCGAATTGGACAATGGCGCGCAAATCGCCACAGCGGCGCTGGGCGCGGGCCAGGGTGGCCAAGTGCGCGCCAGCGCAGACAGCATCACCATTCACGGCCAAGATCGCGCTGGCTTTAGCAGCGGCGTATATTCCTCCGCCGAAAGCCCCTTGGCCAACGCGGGCAATGCGGGGGCAATTGACCTCGTAGCGGGCGATCTGGCCGTGCGCAATCATGGCCAAATCGCTGCCGACACCTTTGGCGCAGGCCAGGGCGGCGATGTGCGCGTGCACGCAGGCCATATCACGCTGGCCGATGGCGGTGAAATCGTTGCGGGCAGCCAAGGCAGCGGCAACGCGGGCCGCATCGCTATTACCGTAGACCAACGCCTGGCATTGAACGGCGGCCATATCAAAACCGCCACCGCATCCGCCAATGGCGGCGACATTAGCGTGGATGGACAAGGATTTTTGTACATGATTCATAGCGGCATAACCACCAGCGTGCGCGCCGAGCGCGGCAATGGCGGCAATATCCAGCTCAGCCCGGAATTTACTGTGCTAGACAACAGCCAGATTATCGCCCAAGCAGTCAGCGGCGATGGCGGCAATATCACACTTAACACCACTGGGCTGTATGCGTTTTCCACCTACGAAATCGATGCTTCCTCCCAATTTGGCCTCAGCGGCATCGTGGCCATCCATTCGCCAGACGTAGACGTTACCAGCGGACTGGCGGCCCTGCCTACGCAATTTATCCCTAACGAACAACTGTCCGACCAATGCAGCGTTCGCGCCGAATCCGGTGCCAGCCGCATCTTCCTGCGTGGCCCACAAGCAGTACCGCTCGCGCCCGAAGACTGGCAAGTGGGCAGCAACGCGCCATAGGGTGCATCTCAAAAATCCTTCACACCCACGACACAGGCATGTCATAAATCCTTTCTAGCATACAGGTGCTTTAACTTTTGTCATTGCTGCTTGCAATGGCTTCATCTTTGCTCAATTTTTTGGAGACTGTGACATGAAATCGATTTTTTTATGGGTTGCGCTGGGTGCTCTATCGGGGGCCGCAGTGGCGCAAAATGAGGCGTCATTCAACACCAAGACGGGTGAAGTAATGATCCCTAACGTACAGATTGTGGGGGATTCTCCCGGTATATCATTTAAGGTAACAATGCAACAACTTGAGAATAAAAGTGATTTTCATGTGACCGATGCGCAGCCCAATATGGACAGTGGCATGAATCACAATGTGCAGGTGGGCAGCCGTCCGTTTTCCTTGATCGACAACATGGACGAAGGCGCGTTGAAAACCAAATTGCAATCATGCAGCGAAATGTCATTGCACAAAACGGATTTTTCAATTGGACATCGTGGCGCAGCATTGCAATATCCTGAACATACAAAAGAGTCTTATGTGGCAGGGGCGCGCATGGGCGCGGGTATTTTGGAATGCGACGTGACTTTTACTAAAGATCGTGAATTGGTGTGCCGTCATTCTCAATGCGATTTGCATACGACGACCAATATTCTCGCCACGCCTTTGGCAGCTAAATGTTCGGTGCCTTTTGATGCTGCGAATCCGGGCGCGACGCAATGTTGCACCAGTGACATCACCTTGGCGGAGTTTAAAACTCTGTGCGGAAAAATGGATGCGGCCAATACTAAAGCCACGACGCTGGAAGGGTATATGAACGCCACGCCAAGCTGGCGCACCGATTTGTACGCGACGTGCGGCACGTTGCTTACGCATAAAGAAAGTATTGAATTATTTAAGCAATTGGGCACAAAAATGACGCCAGAGTTGAAGTCACCGAGTGTCACCATGCCATTTGAAGGCAACTTCACACAGGAAGCTTATGCGCAAAAAATGATTGATGAATATAAAGCAGCGAATGTGCCCGCCAGCGATGTATTTGCACAGTCTTTTAATTATAGCGATATCTTGTACTGGGTGAAGAACGCGCCGGAATTCGGTAAACAAGCCGTGTATCTGGATGGGCGCTACGGTGAAACTGCTGAAGATTTAGCGCTGTTTCCTAAATTTGATGTCAACAAACCAGAAACCTGGGAACCACGCGGCATGGCGCAACTGGTGGCAGATGGCGTGAAATATATCGCACCGCCAACTTGGGTATTGGTGACGTTGGATGTGAACAAAAATATCGTGCCTTCTGAATACGCCAAAGCGGCAAAAAAAGCCGGTTTGAATATGATTACTTGGACTTTGGAGCGCTCTGGTCCGCTGAAAACCGGCGGTGGTTGGTATTACACCGGTATCAACGACGCAATCAACAATGATGGCGACATGCTGACGTTGCTGGATGTATTGGCGCAACAGGTAGGTATTAAAGGCATTTTCTCGGATTGGCCAGGCA
>DYPE01000121.1 GCA_020720085.1 Dichelobacter nodosus
TTCATAACCTATTGTTTTTACTGATGTGGGTTTTATTTGGGAACAACTCTAATGGCTAACCATAAACTGGCAAAAGGAACGTGGATATGAGCTTACATTTAAGCGACCTCAACATTGGCGATTGCGGCAAAGTCACTGCGATTGAAAAGGGCGACAAAGCCTACCGGCAGAAATTATTGGCGATGGGGTTAACGCCTGGCACAGAATTTAGTATTACCCGTTACGCGCCATTGGGCGATCCGGTGGAAATCAAGGTGCGCGGCTTTGCTTTAAGTCTGCGCAAGGGCGAAGCGGCGGCGTTGCAAGTGGAGAAAATCAGCGCATGAGTGAAGCAAGCGTATTTATCGTCGGCGTGGTCGGCAATCCCAACTGCGGCAAAACTACCGTTTTCAACGCCCTGACCGGCTCTAAGCAGCGCGTCGGCAACTGGCCGGGGGTGACGGTAGACCGCAAAACCGGCGTGTATACTCACGCGGATTGCCGCATTGAACTGGTTGATTTGCCTGGAATTTACACCATGGACAATGCCGCTGACCATACGTCGTTGGATGAAGAAATCGCCCAGCAATACATTTTGTCCGGCGATGCGGATTTGATTGTCAATATTTTGGATGCTGCCAATCTGGAGCGCAACCTGTACCTGACCACGCAAATGCTCGACATGGGTGTGCCGATGCTGGCGGCGGTGAACATGATGGACGTGGCGTTGGCGCGTGACGATAAAATTGACTTGGCAGCGTTGGAGTTGGCGTTGGGAATGCCGGTGGTCGGCTTGGCAGCGGCACAAGGCGAGGGCATTGTCGCACTGCGCGATAAAATCAATGAAAGCGCGGCGCGTAAGGCGTTGCCTGCGAGCCGCGTGGCGTATGCGGAACCGTTAGAAGCGGCGTTGCGCAGCTTGGATCAAGCCGCCCGCCCGCAGTTGGACAGCGAGCAGCAAAAGCACGAGCGCTGGATTTTATTGAAAACGCTGGAAAATGACCCAGCGTTTAACGCCCGCATGACCGCACCCGTGCAGCACGAAGCAGTGCGGCTACGCGAGGCGATTGAGGAAGAATTTGCTGAAGATGTGGACATTCTCATTGCCGATGCCCGTTATAGCTTTATTGCCGACGTGATGGAGCGGGCGGTGCGCAAAAGCAACCGCGTGGCATATAACTTGTCGGACAAAATTGACAACATTGTGTTAAACCGCGCCTTGGGCATTCCGATTTTTCTGCTGGTGATGTATTTGATGTTCATGTTTACCATCAACATCGGCGGCGCGTTCATTGATTTTTTTGATATGTTTACTGGCGTGCTGTTGGTGGATGGCGTGGCGCATCTACTCAGCGGCTGGGGGGCAGCGGAGTGGCTGGTGACGCTGCTGGCGAATGGCGCGGGCGGCGGGGTGCAAGTGGTGGCAACGTTTATTCCGGTCATCGCCTTTCTGTTTTTATTTTTGTCCTTCTTGGAAGATTCTGGCTACATGGCGCGCGCAGCGTTTGTTATGGATCGCTTCATGCGCTTTATCGGCTTGCCGGGCAAATCGTTTGTGCCGATGATTGTCGGTTTCGGCTGCAACGTACCCGCCATCATGGCGACGCGGACGCTGGAAAACCCGCGTGACCGCTATTTGACCGTGCTGATGAACCCGTTTATGTCGTGCGGTGCGCGGCTGCCGGTGTATGCGCTGTTTGCGGCGGCGTTTTTCCCTGCCAACGGCCAAAACTTGGTATTTGGCTTGTATTTAATCGGCATCGCCGTTGCCGTGCTGACTGGCTTGATTATGAAACACACCTTGCTCAAAGGCGAAGCTGGCTATTTTGTCATGGAATTGCCTGCCTACCATTTGCCCACGCTCAAAGGCGTGCTGTTGCGCACTTGGGATCGGCTGAAGGGCTTTATCCTGCGCGCCGGGCAAATTATCGTGCCGATGGTCATTGTCATCAGTTTTCTCAATGCCTGGGGCACGGACGGCTCGTTTGGCAATGAAGACAGCGACAAATCGGTACTCAGCGCGATTGGGCGGACGCTCACCCCGGTCTTTACGCCGATGGGCATTGACGAAGACAACTGGCCCGCCACAGTGGGCGTGTTCACTGGCGTATTGGCAAAAGAAGTGGTGGTCGGCACCCTGGACGCGATTTACAGCCAATTGGGTGAACAAGCCGCCGCCGCAGCGGGCGAAAGCGCAGAATCTGCCGAGGGCTTTGACCTGCTGGGCGGCTTGAATGCGGCGTTTGCCACCATTCCTGCCAATCTCGCTGCGGTTGGCGGCAGCCTGCTTGACCCGCTGGGGCTAGGTGCTGCCGAAGAAGAAGCGCAAAACGTCACCAACGCCACGTTTGGCGCAATGGTGACGCGCTTTGACGGCGCAGCGGGCGCATTTGCCTACTTGCTGTTCATTTTAATGTATTTCCCCTGCACCGCCGCCACCGCCGCCATCTACCGCGAAACCGGGCCCAAATGGGCGCTGTTCGTCGCTGCCTGGACGACCGGCATGGCGTACCTGAGCGCGGTGATTTTTTATCAAACCGCCACCTTCGCCCGCCATCCTGTGCAGTCCGCCACGTGGATAATTGGCTTGTTGCTGGCATTTGGCGCGGTGATTGTCTTGTTACGCCGTGCGGGCGTAACATCGCGCCGCACCTTGGAATGAGATAACGCGAACCGCTGAGGAAACGGCAATGCACAGCCACGCATTAGACAACTGGCAACACCGCCATGATTTTGCCCTACAAAACACGGTTGGCGAAAAGCGCACGGCAATTGTGCTGTGGCTGACCGTCACCGCAATGGGGGTGGAAATCGTAGCGGGCAGTCTGTATGGCTCCATGGCGCTGCTGGCGGACGGCTGGCACATGAGCACCCATGCCGTCGCGTTTATCATTGCGCTGGCAGCCTACCGCTATGCGCGGCAGTATGCTGCCAGCCAGACCTACACCTTTGGCACGGGCAAGGTCAGCGTGCTGGGCGGCTTTACCAGCGCGGTGGCACTGCTGGCAGTGGCGCTGATGATGGTGCTAGAATCCGCACAACGCCTGGCGCTGCCGCAACCGATTCACTTCAACGAAGCGATTTTAGTCGCCTGCGTCGGCTTGGCGGTGAATCTAATCAGCGCCTGGCTGTTGGGCGGCGACCATGACCATCATGACCACGACCATCACCACCATGCTCATGACCATGCGCATCCTCACGACCACAATCTGCACGCCGCTTATCTGCATGTCCTGGCGGACGCGCTGACCTCGGTGTTGGCGATTATTGCCCTGGTGGCAGGAAAGTACGCCGGATTGCACTGGCTGGACGCGGTGATGGGGATTGTGGGTGCGCTGATTATCAGCCAATGGGCGGTGAGCTTGCTCCAGCAAACCGCGCCGATTTTGCTGGATGCCGGAATCGACGAACCCACCCAGCAAGCCATTCAAGCGGCGATTGAACGCGATGCCGACAACCAAGTCAGCGACCTGCATATCTGGAAAGTCGGCGCAAACCAATACGCCACCATCATTTCCATCGTCACCCACCAACCCAATACTACCCAGCATTACAAAGACTTACTGCGCGATTTCCACCAATTGGCGCACATCACCATTGAAATCAACGTTTGCACCCAACCGGCGTGTCTAGCGCAAACCTAACCCTATAAAAAAGTCGTGAATTGTAAATTCATGCGCAATCCACTACTCGATTTGACACGCTTGCGTAAATTCTAGCCTGGGGCCTCGTGGATACAGGTGCGCTGGGTCGCCGTAGCCCAGATTGCATAAAAAATTAGCGCGCCAAGTGCTGCTCTCTGCAAAAAATTCTTGATTCACTTTGTCGGCATCAAATCCGGTCATAGGACCACAGTCCAGGCCCAACGCGCGTGCCGCCAAAATGAGATATGCGCCCTGCAATGTGCTATTGCGCAACGCAGCATCGGCAATGGCCTCTGGTTTACCCGCATACCAAGCGCGCGCATCAGCGTGTGGAAACAAGAAAGGAAGTTGTTCATAAAATTCCAAATCATACGCAACAATCACTGTGACCGGCGCGCGCATGGTTTTTTCCACATTGCCTGCCATCAACGCTGGACGCAGGCGTTCCTTGCCTTGCGGCGTAGTAATGAACGTAAAGCGCGCTGGACAAGCATTGGCGCTCGTAGGGCCAAATTTGAGCAAATCATACAATTGTCGCAGCGTTTCTTCGCTTACAGGTTGATTTTGCCAGCCGTTGTGCGTGCGTGCGGTGGTAAATAATTGTGCCAAAGCAGCGGTGGAGAGTGGTGCGGACATTTGAGTTTTCTCCTAAAATTTGAGTGTGATGGGTAAGCAAGGGCAAGCACTTAACGTGCGTATTGTGAGTGCCCTCTACATCTTAAGTCTAGGGTGGGATATACTAGCCGATTTAGACGCGCTGACACTAAAAATCAGCAACAGGGGATGTTCCTTGTGCTGAGCGAAGTCGAGGCATTTGACTATCGCCTTCATGCTATATCTGGGCAGTCTGTCTGAATTCTCAAGCAAGGCGAGTGCTGATTCCTCGCTTTTCTAATTTAATTACAACCATCAGGCTAGCGGAGGCGCAATGGGCAAACCCACTGGATTCATCGAAACTGCACGGCAAGAACATCAATATCAGCCCGCTCAAGCGCGGATTGCGCATTACCGCGAATTTACGATTCCTTTGCCGCGTCAGGAAATTATCCAGCAGGGCGCGCGTTGCATGGATTGCGGCGTGCCGTATTGCCACCAAGGCTGCCCCATTAACAACATGATTCCCGACTGGAATGATTGGGTATACCGGGGCGAATGGCAACAGGCGCTTGCTATGTTGCACGCCACCAATAACTTTCCTGAATTTACTGGGCGCATTTGCCCTGCCCCCTGCGAAGCGGCGTGTACGCTGAATTTGACTGACTCGCCCGTGACCATTAAAGATATTGAATGCGCCATCATTGAACATGCCTGGGAAATGGACTGGGTGTTGCCGCGCATTCCCGCGCAACGCAGTGGCAAACACGTGGCCGTAGTCGGCTCCGGCCCAGCGGGCTTGGCGTGCGCGCAGCAACTGGCGCGTGCGGGCCATGAAGTCACGGTGTATGAAAAACAAGACCGCATTGGTGGTTTATTGCGCTATGGCATCCCTGATTTTAAGTTGGAAAAATGCCTGATTGACCGCCGAGTGGCGCAGATGCGCGCCGAAGGCGTGGAGTTCCGTATCAATTCGCATATTGGCGCGCGCATTCCCGCGCGCCAAGTGCTCGAACAATACGATGCCGTGGTGCTGGCGGGTGGCGCTGAGCATCCGCGTGACTTAGAAGTGCCGGGCCGCGAATTGGCAGGCGTGCATTACGCCATGGATTTTCTGCGCCAGCAGAACCGTCGCAACGCGGGCGATGGCATTCCCACGGAACAAGCCATCTCGGCCCATGGCAAACATGTGGTGGTCATTGGCGGCGGCGACACTGGCTCGGATTGCATTGGCACGTCCATCCGCCAGGGTGCGGCCTCGGTTACGCAACTGGAAATTCTCCCCAAACCGCCAGCCAAGGAAAACAAAGCCCTCACCTGGCCCAATTGGCCGAATAAACTGCGCACCTCTACTTCGCAAGAAGAAGGTTGCACGCGCGACTGGAGCGTAACCACCAAAGCGCTGGAGGGCGAAGACGGCCAAGTACAGCGTCTGATTGCCGCACGTGTGGAATGGCTGAACGAAGGCGGGAGATGGGTGATGCGCGAAACTACGGGTAGCGAATTTGAAATCCGCGCTGATTTGGTGCTGCTCGCCATGGGTTTTCTCCACCCGCTGCAAACCGGAATGCTGGCGGAATTGGGCATTGGCCTGGACGGGCGCGGCAACGCGCAAGCGCCAACCGCAGCGACTGCGGATCGGCTGGCATACCAAACTTCGCTGACCAAAGTTTTTGCCGCTGGCGACATGCGCCGTGGCCAATCGCTGGTGGTATGGGCCATACGCGAAGGCCGCCAATGCGCGCGTGCGGTGGATACTTTTCTTATGGGCACATCTGGCCTGCCAGCGGTATAACTCTGCCGCCGCCGCCCAGCGGCATCTGCCCTGAGGAGACGGTCTATGTCCCTGGCCATTGTTCACAGCCGTGCCCAAGTGGGTATGCTGGCGTTGCCAGTTACCATAGAAGTACACCTCACCCATAGCTGGCCCGGCCTGTCTATTGTTGGACTGCCGGAAACCGCTGTGAAGGAAAGCAAGGATCGCGTGCGCAGCGCCTTGCTCAACACCCAATATGAATTTCCCTCGCAACAGCGCATCACCATCAATCTCGCGCCCGCTGACCTGCCCAAAGAAGGCGGGCGTTTTGACTTGGCCATCGCGCTGGGCATTCTGGCCGCCTCCGGCCAAGTGCCGGATACGGACTTAGGCAATTACGAATTTCTAGGCGAATTGGCATTAAGCGGCGAATTGCGCCCCTTACGCGGCGTCTTGCCGGTAGCCGCACGCGCACGCGACGCAGGACGGGGGTTAATCATCCCCATGGACAATGCCGACGAAGCCGCATTCATTGCGGATGCCGAAGTGTATCCTGCCCGCCATTTGCTGGACGTATGTCAACATCTTGCTGGCACTCATTTGCTGCCGCGCCACACGCCCACGATTGGCGCACAACGCAATGCGCCGCAATACCCTGATTTACAAGACGTGCGTGGCCAGTACCAAGTCAAACGCGCGCTAGAAATTGCCGCAGCCGGACGCCACCACCTGCTGATGTTCGGCCCGCCCGGCACTGGCAAAACCATGTTAGCCAACCGTTTGCCCGGCCTATTACCGCCCATGGAAGAGACCGAAGCGCTGGAATCTGCCACCATTCAGTCCATTTCCAGCAAAGGATTTGCCGCGTGCCAGTGGAAAATTCGCCCCTTCCGCGCACCGCACCACACCGCCTCGGCAGTGGCTTTGGTGGGCGGCGGCGGCCAGCCCAGACCAGGCGAAATTTCGCTGGCGCATCACGGCGTGCTGTTTTTGGACGAACTGCCGGAATATAACCGGCAAGTGCTGGAAGTGCTACGCGAACCACTAGAGTCAGGCCGCATTACCATTTCCCGCGCCGCGCAACAGGCCGATTTTCCTGCTGAATTTCAATTGGTGGCCGCGATGAACCCCTGCCCGTGCGGCTACTTGGGCGACACTTCTGGGCGTTGCCAATGCACACGCGAACAAGTCGCCCGCTACCGCGCCCGCATTTCCGGGCCATTGCTAGACCGCATTGATTTACAAGTAGAAGTGCCCAACCAAATGCGCGAATGGCGCACGCTCCCCGCAGAAAGCGACAACAGCGCCGCTGTGCGCACGCGAGTGTGCCAAGCGCGTGAACGCCAATTGCACCGTGCAGGCAAGCCCAATCAAGCCATGGGCAGCCGCGACATCGAACATTTTTGCCGCTTGGCTCCGCAAGACGAACGCCTACTCGACATGGCCATAGAAAAATTCGGCCTCTCTGCCCGCGCCTGGCACCGCGTACTGAAAGTGGCGCGCACCATTGCCGATTTGGCAGGCAGTGCGGACATCCAAACGGCACATTTAAGCGAAGCGCTGGCATACCGGCGCCCCGAAGCAAAATAGCAGCACCTTATATGGCTAAACTCAAATTAATGTACGCCTGCCACCAATGCGGCGGCGCGTTTCCCAAATGGAGCGGCCAATGCCCGGACTGCGGCCAATGGAACACGTTGGCCGAAACCCGCCACGTAGAAGCAGATGCTAACGCCAAAGCCGCCCGTTTTGTAGGCTATGCTGGCACACAAGCCCGCATCACGCCGCTGGACAAAGTGGAAACCGCGCCGGAAACGCGCATTGCCAGTGGCTCAGCAGAACTCGACCGCGTGCTCGGCGGCGGTCTGGTGCCTGGTTCGGTCGTGCTGATCGGCGGCGACCCTGGCATTGGCAAATCCACCATTTTGTTACAAACCCTATCTGCGTTGGCGCAGCAACACGGCTGGCGGCCTCTGTACGTCACCGGCGAGGAATCGCCGCAACAAGTCAGTATGCGCGCCCGTCGGCTGGGCCTGGTCGTAGAAGGCATCCAACTGCTGACCGAAACGCGCATGGAGCGCATTCTCGAATTGGCCCTGCACGAAAAACCGCCTGTGCTGGTCATTGATTCGATTCAAACCATGCACACCGACGTGCTGCAATCCGCGCCCGGCTCTGTGGCGCAAGTGCGCGAAAGCGCCGCACAAGTGGTGCGTTTTGCCAAACAAACCGGCGCGGCAGTGTTTTTAGCCGGCCATGTCACCAAAGAAGGCGCGCTGGCCGGGCCGCGCGTGCTTGAGCACATGGTGGACACCGTGCTGTACTTTGAAGGCGACAGCGACAGCCGTTACCGCATCATCCGCGCGATGAAAAACCGCTTCGGCGCAGTGCACGAATTGGGCATTTTCGCCATGACTGACCGAGGGTTACGCGAAGTGAATAACCCTTCGGCCATTTTCCTATCGCGCCACGACCAGGCCGTGGCAGGCAGCGTAATCATGGTCACCCGCGAAGGCAGCCGCCCGTTGTTGGTAGAAGTGCAAGCGCTGGTGGATCAAGCGCACAGCCCCAATCCACGCCGCCTGACTTTGGGCCTCGACCAAAACCGCCTGGCCATGCAACTGGCCGTGCTACACCGCCACGGCGGCATCGCCACCTATGACCAAGACGTATTCGTCAACGTGGTCGGCGGCGTGCGCATCACCGAAACCGGCGCGGACTTGCCGGTGGCATTGGCCGTGTTGTCCAGCCTGCGCAACCGCCCGCTGCCAGTGGATTTGGTGGTGTTTGGCGAATTGGGCCTGGCTGGCGAAATCCGTCCAGTGTCCAACGGTCAAGAACGACTGAAAGAAGCCGCCAAACATGGCTTCAAACAAGCCATTGTGCCACGCGCCAATGCGCCCAAAGAAGGCGTGCGCGGCTTAGAAATCTTCCCTGCCAGCCGCCTAATCGACGCGCTGGGACAGTTTTGAATCGGATAGAGGCGTCGAATAAGCGCGATAGTCTGGATTTGAAATCGGCGCATCGCCGAGGCTTGCGTGCGAGCGTGCTAGGT
>DYPE01000122.1 GCA_020720085.1 Dichelobacter nodosus
GGACACCGCCCTTCGGCAGAGCTTCAGGACACCGCTTTTTGTTTTGCCCACCATGCAATGGCACCAAATGGTGGGCAACGATAAAGAGGTTGCCCACCCTACCTTGACTGACAACTTCAATAAGGGGGTAGTGGTGAGCCGTCAGCGTTGGACGCCTTATATTTTCACGATATTCAGGACGAATGGCCATGAAAACTTTCAAGGACTTGATTCAAGAATGCTTAACGCAGGTAAAAGAAGTGTTTCCTTGGGATGTGGCAGACATGCATACGCAAGGCAGGGCACCGCTGTTACTCGACATCCGCGAGCCTTACGAATATAACGAAGCACACATTGAGCATTCCCTCAACGTGCCGCGCGGCATTTTGGAACCCGCGTGTGAATACGATTACGATGAAACCGTGGCAGAATTGGTGGAAGCGCGTGAACGCGAGATTGTCGTGATTTGCCGCTCTGGCAACCGCAGTATTTTAGCGGCGCACACCATGCAACGCATGGGCTATTGCGCGGTATACTCGCTGAAAACCGGTGTGCGCGGCTGGAATGATTATGACCTGCCGTTGTACGATCAGCAGCACACCCGCGTAGACCCTGACACAGTCGAAGCCATGCTCGCACCGGCACGCCAACGCCCACCCGCTAACCTGTTGCTCTAAAGTCAAGCCATGAACGAACGCCCCATAAAAACCCGCTTCGCGCCCAGCCCCACGGGCTTAGTACACCTTGGCAATGCCCGCACAGCGCTGTTTAATGCCTTATTTGCCCGTGGTCAGGGCGGCATTTTTCTGCTGCGCATTGAAGACACCGATGCTGAACGCAGCCGTGGCGAATATGTAGACGCAGTGCAAGAAGATTTACGCTGGCTAGGGCTGGATTGGCAAGAAGGCCCGGGCGCGGATGGTGGCCTTGGGCCATACATCCAATCACAACGCACTGAACTTTATAATGAATATTATCAACAACTAGAGGCCAGTGGCGCGGCTTACCCCTGTTTTTGCACCGCAACGGAATTGGAAATTTCACGCAAAATTCAGCGCGCATCAGGCAAACCACCCAAATATTCAGGCACGTGCGCCCATTTGCAACCCAGCGAAATTGAACGCAAACGTGCACAGGGCTTGCAACCCACATTGCGTTTTCGTGTGCAACGTCAGGATAAAATTGATTTTACCGACTTAGTGCGCGGCGCGCAGGCATATTCTGGCGAAGACATTGGCGACTTTATCATCCGCCGCGCCGACGGCTCACCGGCATTTTTCTTTTGCAACGCCATTGACGATGCCACCATGGCAGTCACCCACGTGCTGCGCGGCGAAGACCATCTCACCAACACCCCGCGCCAACTGCTGATTCTGCGCGCGCTGGGTTTACCCGAACCGCACTATGGCCACATTTCGCTCATCACTGGCGCAGACGGCGCGCCGCTGTCCAAGCGCCACGGCAGCCAAAGCCTCCGCGAACTGCGCACCGGCGGCTATGCGGCAATTGGTGTGGCCAATTATCTGGCGCGTCTAGGCCATGCCTATGAAAACGCCAGTGTTCCTGGTCAGGATGGCCTGCAAAGCCTGGAAGAATTGGCCGCCGCATTCCGCCTCGAACGTCTCAGCCGCTCGCCCGCCCGCTTTGACGCCCAACATCTGCACCACTGGCAACAAGCTGCAATTCACGCCATGCCCGCCGAAGCGTTGTGGTCGTGGCTGGGCGCGGCGACACATGAACTGGTGCCCAGCGCGCAACGCCAGGCATTTATTGTCACAGTGCAGCCCAATTTACGCTTTCCTGCCGACGCGCTGGCGTGGGCCAAAATATTTTTTACCCGCGATTGGCCCATGGAAGAAGAAGCACAACAGTCCATCACCCAAGCGGGTGCCGCATTTTTCACCCACGCGATCCATGCGCTCGACGCCCACGGCCTAGATTGGCCCGCACTGTCAGCGGCAGTAAAAACGGCCAGCGGTTGTAAAGGCAAAGCGCTATTCATGCCGTTGCGCGCCGCGCTCACCGGCACCAGCCATGGCCCAGAAATGGCCGCCATCCTCGCCCTGTTGGGCACAGAAGAAACCCACCGCCGCCTAGTAGAGTTGTCATGAGTAGTGGCGAGTGATGCGTCTTGCACTGACCACTCACCACTACCCTAGGCTGCCGAAAAAAAGGTGGGGTTCCAAGCGAAAAATTAACCCGCGAAGATTGAACACGCTGTAAAATGGCCAATTTACAGCCCTTATATTACAAAGGCTGACAACCCAGCGGGAATTGTTGCTGTTACGGACTCAGGTGATAACGAAACTCTAGGAAGTAATTCACTCCAGCCATAGGTAAATCATAAGGAATTTTTATCATGCCTGTTTCATCTGGACCAGGGGTTGGCTCACGAATATCACTATCAAGCAAATTACGCACTGCTAAGGTAACTTCCCATGGCGATTTTGATTTTTTGTAGTGTAACGCCAAATCAACATTAACATAATCATCAAGCGCAGGACGCGGGTCATTAAATTCGCGTTCTCTACCACTAATCCAACTCAATTGCGTATTTAAATGCCAATTGGGTAGGAATTTCCAATCGCCACGCAAATGAATATCTTGTTTTGGTGAACCGTTGGCGACTTTGTGATCGTCTTGATCAGTCGCCCGTTGAAACGAATAACTTCCTGTTAATACAAACTGTTCTGCTAATTGCCAGCCACCTTCAATCACAAAACCGTTGCCTTTTTGAGAACCTACATTTTGGGCATAGTAGTTTGCCTCTTGAACGTCAGGTACAAAAATAATTTTGTTAGTCAAATCATAAGCAAACGCATTCAGTCCAATGTGCCATTTTTTGCTAGGACGATAATCAAACGCAATTTCGTAAGTTTGAATTTCTTCAGGCTCCAAGTTGGGGCTACCCAGTACAATTGGATTATTGGCTTGATACAATTCCTGGAAAGAAGGGGCGCGAAATGCTTTGCCGTACAAAAATTTAGTCGTAAATTCAGGGGTGGTTTTCCACACTAAGGCAAAACGGGGGTTAAACGTCGAACCAAAGTCAGAATACTTATCATAACGTCCGCCATAAGTTGCTTCCCACTGTTCATTCAATGTCCAAATATCTTGAATAAACAAACTCCAATTGTCCCGGTCTAGGGTAGGTAGAAACGCAGCGGAGGTGCCACTGAGATCGGTTAATTCTACCGTGGACTGAATGGGTTGGTTGGTATGCGGATTTATCCCATAATTTGCGTGATGAGACACCTTATAGACCTCACTAAACCGGTAACTCGCTCCTAAACGCAGTTGATGATTGTTAAAACCTTTGTAGTTTCCAATCACATCAGAGAAGACATGACGTTCCCACACGCCTGCTACCGCACGCATTCCATCTGGGAAAGCCCCGCCAAATGCGCCGGGTGGAAAGAGAATAAGTTCCTTTTCTGAAAAATAATCTGTATTGGAATAGCTTACTTTTGCAGTTAATTCCCAATGTTGGGAAATATCGGGATGATTGTAAGAAATGTCAGTATAGATTCTGTTGCTTGAGTTACGCCCATTGGGATCGATGGCCTGGGCGATTCCTACACCATTGCCAATGTTATTGCGCTTTTGATAGAGAGTATGAAAATTCCAATGCCCTTTAGCTACATTGAGATCAACGTCCCAATTACGACGTGTTAAAGTAACCCCACTTGGCGCTAATGAAGCATGGCTATTGAAAATTCTATCATATTGAGTTTGGACATCTTCTATAATTGTTTCATTTTGTCCCTGAACATCACTGAAATTAACACTTAAACCAATATTCCAATCTTGATATTTTCCACCATGTAACAGCCAGCCATCACGACGTTGAAAGCTACCCAATCGCACTCCAGTAGTCGTTCCTTCAATTTCATTGGCGATTTTAGTAATGATATTGATAACGCCTGATAACGCATCTGCCCCATATAAAGCTGATCCAGGCCCACGAATCACCTCTATTCGCTCAATGGCTGAAGTCGGAATACCGCCACCATATCCCCCCAAAATTCGCCCACCGGTGTATAGCGTGTTGATTGGGATACCGTTAAGTAATACTAATGCTTCTGGATTGTATATTGACGCGATCCCCCCTAACGCATAAATTGGGTTATAGAAACTCATAGAATTTCTCGCCACATGCAAACCCGGAACGCTTTCCAACACTTCATCTACATCAAGTGCTGCCATTAATTCCATATCCATGCTACTGATAGTGGTGGTATTGGCCGGAGCAAAAATGGCTGATTGCTGCTTACCTGTGGCGATTGTTATAATCTTAACTTCAAGCAACTCTTCAAGCGATAATGCTGTCAACTCATCGACTGAAGCCTCACTCTCATTTTCAGCAGCTACAGCTACAACCATACATTGACACCAGATTAAGCAGGTGTAGCTTATATACACTATAGTATTTTTAATGATTTTCATGAGTAAAGCTCCTTAATTGTAAGGTTACAGGACTTACGAATTGCTAAATCCGTAGCTTCTTTGATGCGGGCAGGCGGATATTCTCGAAAATACGCTGCCAGTGCTGCTTAGTACCGTTTTAGTTCACTGGTCTGTGAAGGGGACTTCTTTGGATGGTTTTATTTGTCGTTTCAGGTATTCGCAGCAATTCCCGAGGGTTCATCATGAAGGTGTATGTTAGGTGTATCGCAATATAACATGATGCCCCACGCTGCGTAAATATGAGGTCATTTTTATATAAGTTGTGATTTCCACGGCGTATCCGTACCAAACACAAATCTGCCTTGCCGCCAAAATTACTCTGGCCAGCCCGCCAAATGATTCCACTGATTGACAATCGTGCAAAATAAATCCGCTGTGCGTTCAGCATCATATACCGCCGAATGGGCCTGCCCGCTGTCCCAGGGTAAGCCAGCGGCTTGCGCTGCACGGGCGAGTACAGTTTGGCCATAGGCCAGCCCGCCCAAGGTGGCAGTGTCAAAGGTGCTAAATGGGTGAAATGGGCTGCGTTTAATGCCGCAACGTTCCACAGCCGCATTGAGGAAATTCAAATCAAACGAGGGGTTATGGCCAACTAAAATTGCGCGGGTGCATTGTGTGGATTTCAGCGCGCGGCGCACGGGTTTGAACAGGCTTTCCAATGCTTCGCTTTCTGATACGGCAAAACGGAAGGGGTGAAATGGGTCTATCCCATTGAATTTTAGTGCGGATTCTTCTAAATTCGCGCCAGCGAATGGCAGCACATGAAAAAAATGGGTGGATGCGCGCAGCCATTCGCCGGAAGAGGTCATTTCCAACATCACGGCTGCAATTTCTAACAATGCGTCAGTTTTGGAGTTAAATCCTGCGGTTTCCACGTCAATGACTACCGGTAGGTAGCCACGGAAGCGGTTGACTGCGCGGTAGCCTTCGTCTTGCGCAATTTTCATGAGGCGTCCTGGCCGTTAGCCGCGTTGCCGGTGGTCATCACTTGCCAGGCAACCTTTTCGCCCGCGCGTAGCGGGATAACCCGTTGCGCGCCAAAGGAAAAATCTAGCTGCATGGGCCACGGTGTGCGGCGCAGGGTGAGGTGGCTGGTGTTACGCGGCACACCGTAAAAATCCGCACCATGAAAGGCCATGAACGCTTCCAGGCGGTGCAGTGCGCCAGCCTGGTCAAAAGCTTCAGCATACCATTCCAACGCGGCTGGCGCGGTGAAAATGCCTGCGCAGCCGCAGGCGCTTTCTTTGGCCGTTTGGGCGTGCGGTGCGCTGTCGGTGCCAGCAAAAAAACGTGGGTGGCCACTGGTGGCTGCCGCAAGCAGGGCTTGGCGGTGTTCTTCGCGTTTGAGCACGGGCAGGCAGTAATGATGCGGGCGCAAGCCGCCGCTAAACAGGGCGTTGCGGTTGAGCAGCAGATGATGCGCCGTGATGGTGGCTGCCAGCCGGTCATCGCCTTGTAAAATATACTCCACCGCTTGTTGTGTGGTGATGTGCTCTAATACCACTTTAAGCGTGGGCAAGGCTTCGAGCAAGGGGTCGAGCACATGGTGAATAAAACAGGCTTCGCGGTCAAATACATCTATGCTGGCGGCTGTGACTTCGCCATGAATCAACAGTGGCACGCCAGCGTGCTGCATAGCTTCTAACACGGGCCAAATCTTGCGTAAGTCCGTTACGCCAGATGCGGAATGGGTGGTGGCACCAGCAGGATAATGTTTGACCGCAATGACCGGTGGCGTTGGCGGGAACGCCGCCGTCGGCGTGCGCAATGCGGCGAGCGCGGCAATTTCTTCGGGCGCGGTGTGTTCGGTAAGATACAAGGCCATCACGGGTTGAAACGGGCTGTGCGCGGGCAATGCAGCCACAATGCGCTGGCGGTACGCCAAGGCTTGCGCCACACTGGCGATGGGCGGCTGTAAGTTGGGCATAATTAGGGCACGGCCAAAAACACGCGCGCTGTGGTGCACAATGTCGGCCATGCCTTCGCCATCGCGCAGGTGTAAGTGCCAATCATCCGGCTGGGTCAAGGTGAGGGTGTCCACGTGGCAAAATTACCCTTTGAGTTGGCGGCGGAACGCGAAGCGATCCGAAATGAGGTAGTTTTCAATTTTGCGCAAGCGGCGTTCTAGCTGACTGATCTGTTCAGCGGCTACGCCCAGCCGTTTGGCAGGGGATTCGCCTGCATCGCCTTCTTCCATGGGTTTGTCCTTCAGCAGCAATGCCAGGCCCACATATGCGAAAAGAGCCAATCCAGCAGTGAAAAACAGTGCGGCCACGCAAATCAGCCGAATGCCGCCCGGTTGTACATCAAATTTGTCCGCCAGGCCAGCACATACGCCAAATAGCCATGCGTTTTCTTTATCCTTGTATAGCCAGGGAGATTTTAGCTGTGTTGTTTCCATTCAGGGTCTACCTCGTCTACTATTTTTTCCAACCGTTCCATCTGGTGATGCAAGGTTTCTACCCGTGCCAGCACACTTTCTAATTGTTCGCGTTCAGCCTGGCCCAGGCGGCCCGTGTTTATTCTGGTTTTATAACGATAATGCAAGAATAGCCATAACGGCAAGATAAATACAATGAAAACAATAATAATGTCCTGCATAGACGAGCTACTGGATTCCGCTGCCATATAAACCTCCTTTGCTGGCGCGCCGTGCGCCCGTTGTGGAGAGAAAAAGCGGGGTATAGTATGTCCGCTTGCGGGCAACTTCTCAAGCATGTCCGCAGCATGGCGGCCATTCCCCATTTAAGCCCCCTAATCTGGGAGCTTTGTATCTTAATTTATAGCATTTTGGGTCTTGACAATGGCGAGTGGCTTAGGATGCGCTTCGCGCCTCAGCGCATCCGTCGCGCTAGACAATGTGCGCTGAGTCCGCATACCCTGCTGCACGCAGAGCATCGGCCATCCGTGTATGCCAATCAGGCGGAATTCCTTCCAATGATAATGGGTTAGCATTCAGACCGGTTTGCTGGTAATCTGCCAGCATTTTGCGGTTGGCCGTACCTGCCAGCATACCCTGTTCATAATCAATCTCAAGAAATTCACATGTTTGCTGTAACAACGGATGCGGACGTGCCACCAAATCCTCGTATTTCACCACCAAGCAGCGGGGATGGGTTGCCTGCGCAAATTGGCATACTTCTACGGAATAGTGCCAACGGGCAATGGCTTGCTCAGCGGACAGGTTGGCGCGGGCCATTTTAGAGCGCACGCAGGTGCGGCCATCGCGGAGGATGAATAAAATCTTTACGTCGCGCAGGTGGTTGAGGAAAAAACGCGCCAGTAAACTCTGTTCCCCTTGGTCACTGGCAGTGGGACAGGCCGCCACGGCAGCCAATTGCTCGGTAGTGATTTTATTGCCCCAATACTGGTGAGGAAAATCCGCCGCGCTGGCAGTGCAGGCTTGGACAAAACGCGCCAAACGCTGGTCTTGCGTTTCATGGGCAGGCGCGGCATCTTGGCCCATTAAAATTGCCACCGCATGTTTTTCCAGTTCCACTTCCAGACGCGAATGGTAATCTAACATGCCAGCCAGCAAGCTGGTGCCGCCCCGGCCTGCGCCTAAAATTAAAAAATTGAATGTACCTGTACACATGGCGGATTCCTGGGTGATGTGATTGATGATATGCTGGTGATTTAAATCGAATGACATGGCGGCTAAGGAGAATGGTATGCAAGTACGGCGTGTTTTTACCCATATTTGGCGGATCAATGCGGTGATTATTTTGCTTGGCGGAGCACTGGCCATCGTGCTGCTGGTGGCGATGCTTATGCTATTGGCCAAGGAATACCTGCGCACGCGCTATGTCAGCGATGTTGCTACCACTCAACTGAATGAAGTCAAAAAAACAGCCATGCAGCTTGGCGATTTTGAAGGCTTTGCAGGCACGCCCGTGTTACGCGCGCCCTTGCGGCGCAGTCAAACCTATGCGTTGGATTATGCCTTGAGTTCTGTTTCAAAGGAAGCGCATTCGGACATCAATTATCTTTTTTTCAATCCGCAATCGCGCGAAGCACATTGGTTGCGCCCGAATCACACCGCTATCATTTTGCGTGATGAGCATTTTTTTGGTTTTGGCAACGAAGATGAAGACCCAGAGGCAAAAGAAAAGCGCGAAGTGCGCCTTTTTTTGTATCAAATTGTGGAACGCGACAGCAATGGCGATCAGCGTTTAACCTCGGAGGATGAAAAAACTATCGCGATTTCCGCGCCATCCGGCCAAGGATACCGCGTCGTAGCGGAGGCGGTGGCTGAACTATACAATTCGCGCTTCATTGCCGAAAATCGTTTTTTGCTATTGTATGCGGCCCCCAACGTCAGCAATACGCTGTTTGCTGTGGAATTTGATCCATTTGCGCCTGCCGCGAACGTGGAAAAATATAAAGTGGTTGCCTGGGAGTCGCCCTAATATACTTCAGCCGCTCACAAACTAAGCTTTTTATAACGTTATTCGTTCTCTTGCGGCAAAGGTATCTACACATCTTTATTTTCAGCCCCAGAGGGGCGAA
>DYPE01000123.1 GCA_020720085.1 Dichelobacter nodosus
TTTAGTAAGTCGTTTTGTTATTTTACTAAAAAGAATATAATGGGACAAGTCTATTGAAATGAAATTTTAAATCCTTATAAAAAAGTCCAAATGTTACCCATTCGAAGTATAACTAATAAATCTGCTCTTGCCATAAGAAATTTGGATACCTAACCCATGTAAATACAAGATTGGACTGAACGTTTTTTGCGAAGTCCAACAATATCAATTTTCATACACCAACATTGTCAAAACATGGCTCAGGGCACTTCTATCCCCCTTCTTGGCTCATTTTGCGGCGCGGAAACCTGCATTTTTTTCGTGGAAGTGGAGGAGTTTTTAGAAGTGCCCACTTGACAAGCCGCATGGATTTGGAGGAAAAATATTAATCCGCTGATTCTACTACATTAAGAGGATTGGCTTTTACCCCACCACCACATTCACCAACTTCCCCTTCACCACGATAATCTTCTTTACCGCCTGGCCTTCCAGGAAACGCTGGACGTTCGATTCAGCCAGAGCGGCTTGTTTGAGGGTGTCTTCATCCGCATCCGCCGCGACGATGATTTGGCCGCGCAGTTTGCCGTTGACTTGCACCGCCAGTTGCAGGCTGGCTTTGACCAGCGCGGATTCGTCCAGCTTGGGCCAGGCGTGATCTACGACTAAACCTTTGTGGCCGAGGATTTCCCAGAGTTTCTGGGTGATGTGCGGCACGATGGGCGAGAGCATCAGCACCACCGCTTCCAGCCCTTCGCGCGTGGCAGCGCGGTTGTCCGGGGTGTCGTCGGCGCGGCTTAAGGCGGTGTCCTGAGCCTGTCGAAGGGCATTGAGCAATTCCATGCAGGCGGCGATGGCGGTATTAAAAGTGTAGCGCCGGCCTATGTCGTCGCTGACTTTTGCAATGGTTTTATGGACTTGTCGGCGCAGATCGTTCTCAACCCCGCGCACGGAAGAAGCGGGCAGCGCGGCGTGTTCGGTGACGATGCGCCACAGCCGTTTAAGAAAACGAAACGCGCCTTCCACCCCGCTGTCCGACCATTCCAGCGATTGCTCCGGCGGCGCGGCGAACATCATGAACAGCCGCACCGTGTCCGCGCCGTAGCGATCTATCATGGCCTGCGGATCAACGCCGTTGTTTTTGGATTTGGACATTTTTTCGATGCCGCCAATCCGCACCGGCTCACTGTTGTGCGTTGCGCCGGTAATTTTGCCTTTTTCGTCGCGGGTCACAGTCACGTCGGCGGGGTTGAAAAAGGTTTTTTTGCCCTCGGCATGTTCCAGATAAAAAGTCTCCGCCACCACCATGCCCTGAGTCAGCAAACGGGTGAAAGGCTCGTTGCCAGAGACTAATCCGACATCACGCATCAATTTGTGAAAGAAACGGGCATATAACAGATGCAGAATGGCGTGTTCGATGCCGCCGATGTATTGATCCACCGGCAGCCAGTAGTTGACCCGGCTGTCTAACATGCCGCTGGAAAAATCCCGGCTGGCGTAGCGGGCGTAATACCAGGACGATTCCATGAAGGTGTCGAAGGTGTCAGTTTCGCGCCGCGCCGCGCCGCCGCACTTGGGACAGGTGGTTTCATAGAATGTCGGTTCCAGGGCCAGCGGCGAACCTGCGCCGGTGGGCAGCATGTCTTCGGGCAGCGCCACCGGCAAATCGCTTTCCGGCACCGGCACGGTGCCGCAGGCGGGGCAGATTATCATCGGAATCGGGCAGCCCCAGTAACGCTGGCGGGAAATGCCCCAGTCGCGCAGGCGAAAATTGACCCGCTTGCGGCCTTTGTTTTCAGCTTGCAGATGCGCGGCGATAGTGTCAAAAGCCTGCTCCGAGGTTAACTTGCTGAAAATGCCGGAATCCGTCAAAATGCCTTTTTCAGTATAAGCTGCCTCAAGTTTTTCAGGTTTTTGTGGGTTTTCTTTAGCTACGATGACTTGTTTAATCGGCAGGCCGTATTTGATGGCGAATTCGTAATCGCGCTGGTCGTGCGCCGGCACGGACATCACGCTGCCAGTGCCGTAGCCCATCAGCACGAAATTGGCGACCCACACCGGCACGGATGCGCCGGTAATCGGGTGCGCGGCTTTCAGGCCGGTGTCCATGCCTTTCTTTTCCATCGTTTCGATGGTTTCCTCGGCAGTGCCGGTTTGCGCGCATTCCTTGAGAAACGCCGCCAGCGCCGGATTCTGCTCCGCTGCGCGCAAAGCCAGCGGGTGTTCCGCCGCGATGGCGACATAGGTCACGCCCATTAAAGTGTCCGGGCGCGTGGTGTACACCACCAAGTCCTCGCCGTCCACGCTGAAGTGAATTTCCACGCCCTCGGATCGCCCGATCCAGTTGCGCTGCATGATTTTCACCGCATCCGGCCAGCCGCTTAAATGATCCAGTTCAGCCAGCAGTTCTTCGGCGTAGTCGGTGATTTTCAAAAACCATTGCGGGATTTCGCGGCGCTCGACCAACGCGCCGGAGCGCCAGCCGCGCCCGTCTATCACCTGTTCGTTGGCAAGCACGGTTTTATCCACCGGATCCCAGTTCACCACTGCGTTTTTCTTATAAACCAAGCCTTTTTCGTATAATTTGATAAACAGCCATTGTTCCCAGCGGTAATAGTCCACGTCGCAGGTTGCCAGTTCGCGGCTCCAGTCGTAGCCGAAGCCCAAGCGTTGCAACTGGCCGCGCATGTAATCAATATTTTGCCGAGTCCAGGCCGCAGGCGGCACATTGTGGTTCATCGCCGCGTTTTCCGCTGGCAGGCCGAAAGCGTCCCAGCCCATCGGCTGCAACACGTTCTTGCCCTGCATCCGCTGGTAGCGCGCGATCACGTCGCCGATGGTGTAGTTGCGCACATGGCCCATGTGCAGTTTGCCGCTGGGATAAGGAAACATGCTCAGGCAGTAGAACTTTTCCCTGGCCGGGTCTTCTTTGGCCTGGAAGGTGTTGCAGCGGTTCCACAGGGTTTGGATTTCGGGTTCAATTTGTTGTGGCAGATAGGAAACGTCCATGGAATTCATTTTATATTCAGTCTATTAATAAAAAAAGCGCGGCCTTGATGCCCAAGGCCGCGCATGATGAAGCCCGCACAGGAGGCGGTGGATTAGGCGTCCGCCCGGTTGAGTTTCTTTTCCAGATAATGGATGTTCGCGCCGCCAGCGAGGAAGGTGCTGTCTACCATCAATTCCGAATGCAGGGGAATGTTGGTCTTAATGCCATCCACCACCATTTCTTCCAGCGCGGTGCGCATCCGCGCAATGGCGGATTCGCGGGTATCGCCGTAGGTGATGAGTTTGCCAATCATAGAGTCATAATACGGCGGCACGCGATAGCCGCTGTAAATGTGCGTATCCACGCGCACGCCAGGGCCGCCAGGCGCGTGGTAACGATCAATAAGTCCCGGGCAGGGCAGAAAAGTTTTTGGGTCTTCGGCGTTAATGCGACATTCCAGCGCATGGCCGCGAAATTGAATGTCTTTTTGCTGGTAACGCAGCGGTTGGCCATCGGCGATAAGTAGTTGTTCGCGCACCAAATCCACGCCAGTGATACCCTCGGTCACCGGATGTTCTACTTGCAGGCGGGTATTCATTTCAATGAAATAAAACTCGCTGTCTTGGTATAAAAACTCAAACGTGCCTGCGCCACGGTAGCCAATTTCGCGGCACGCCTGCGCGCAGCGTTCGCCGATTTTTTGGCGCAATGCTTTGCTGATGCCAGGTGCTGGCGCTTCTTCTAAAATTTTCTGATGGCGCCGTTGCATGGAACAATCGCGCTCGCCCAAGTGAATGGCGTTGCCATGCTCATCCGCAAGCACTTGAATTTCGATATGGCGCGGATTATCAAGGAATTTTTCCATATAGACCATATCATTGCCAAACGCGCTGCCCGCTTCGCCGCGTGTGAGCGAAATGGCTGAAATTAAGGCCGCTTCGCTATGCACCACACGCATCCCGCGCCCGCCGCCGCCGCCTGCTGCTTTGATAATCACTGGGTAGCCTATGCCGTGGGCCAACGCGAGATTTTCCTCAGCATCATTGCCCAGCGGCCCGTCTGAGCCAGGCACGCATGGCACGCCCGCCTTTTTCATCGCTGCAATGGCGGAAATTTTGTCTCCCATCAAACGGATGGTTTCCGAGCGCGGGCCGATAAAAATAAACCCGCTTTTTTCCACTTGCTCGGCAAAATCGGCATTTTCCGATAAAAAACCATATCCCGGATGAATGGCCACTGCGTCAGTCACTTCTGCTGCGCTGATAACCGCCGGAATATTAAGGTAACTGCCGCTAGAGGCGGGTGGGCCTATGCACACGGATTCATCCGCCAGGCGCACGTGTTTTAAGTCGCGGTCTGCCGTGGAGTGCACGGCCACGGTGGCAATGCCCAACTCCCGGCACGCGCGCAAAATCCGCAACGCAATTTCGCCACGGTTGGCAATAACAATTTTAGTTAGCATAATTTTTTAACCTGCGTTAGAAAATGACTTAACGGCATCATTGAATCACGAACAACGGCTCGTCATACTCTACTGGCACGCCATTTTCCACTAAAACTCTCACCACAGTTCCCGCTTTATCAGACACGATTTGATTGAGAATTTTCATCGCTTCGATAATGCACAAGGTATCGCCTTCTTTAATCGCTTGGCCTTCTTCTACAAAGGATTTGCTGGTAGGAGATGGCGCGCGGTAAAACGTACCAACCATGGGGGATTTGATGACATGGCCATTCAATTCATGCCCGCCGCTCAATGGCGCGGGCGGCATGGCAGAACGCTCCTCGCCCGGCGCGTGGGCCATGCCAGGCGGAAAAAAATAAGACGGCGCGGGCGCGGCGGATTGGGCAGGATAGCGGCTGATGCGAATTTGATCGTCGCCTTGCTTCACTTCAAGCTCAGCGATGCCTGATTTTTCTACCATTTCAATGAGTTTCTTAATATTGCGAATATCCATTGCATTAGACCTGTGGTTCTAAGAGCGCGATAGCGGCCTGCAACGCGAGTTCATACCCACGCGCGCCTAGGCCAGAAATCACACCCTTGGCGATATCGGAAAAATAGGAATGTTGGCGGAACGGTTCGCGGGCGTAAATGTTAGACAGGTGAATTTCAATAAAGGGAATGTTCACTGCCAGCAATGCGTCCCGCAATGCCACACTGGTGTGGGTGAACGCAGCGGGGTTGATGAGAATAAAATCCGCCCGTCCGTCCGCAGCACTTGCCGCAACAGGCAAGGCCGTCGCACGTGCGGCGTGGATTTTTTCTACCAACACATGCTCCGCATTGCTCTGAAAAGCTTCCAACTCATGCCCCGCCGCCTGCGCCAGGGCATGAAGTCTATGGTTAATTTCATCCAACCGGGTGGAGCCATAGCGCGCGGGTTCGCGCTCCCCCAGCAAATTTAAGTTAGGCCCGTGCAGTACTAGAATTTTTGCCATATTGTGAGGTGGTTATGTGTTATCTCGCCTATGGATAAGGCAAGGTTATTGAAGGCTAACAGCATAGCATAAAGCGATGCAAAGGAGCGCAACTGCCAGGGCACAATCTGAATCTAAACCTAGCTCTGCGTTGGACTCTTTAGCATTTCTGGCAATTGCGCGGTTGATTTGCTACCATCCGTTGCGACGACAGCCGAGGAGCGTTGCACCCCTGCGTGGGCCAGGCTCGGCACGGAAGCGCGGTGGTGATCGCGCTGGGTAAAAACGGCGCTCGCAAACCGCATGGGAACAGGTTTGTGACACCCTTGTGCTGCGCCACGGCGTTTCCATTGCGGGTGAATGCAATCCTTTTAATTTTAATGGAGAATTATAAATGAGCCAACCCGTAACCAATCTTATTCCTGACTACAAAGTCGCCGACATTAACCTTGCCGGTTGGGGGCGCAAGGAAATCAACATTGCGGAAACCGAAATGCCGGGCTTGATGGCGTTGCGCCGCGAATTTGGCGCGGATAAACCACTCAAAGGCGCGCGCATTGCTGGTTGCTTGCACATGACCATTCAAACTGCGGTGTTGATTGAAACGCTGCTTGAACTGGGCGCGGAAGTGCGCTGGTCGTCGTGCAATATTTTTTCAACCCAAGACCAGGCCGCCGCAGCCATTGCAGCGGCAGGTATTCCGGTATTTGCTTGGAAAGGCGAAAATGAGGAGGAATTTTGGTGGTGCATTGAGCAAACCATTTTTGGCCCCAATGGCTGGCGACCCAACATGATTTTAGACGATGGCGGCGATTTGACGCAAATCATGCACGAAAAATATAAAGAATTACTCGCGGATGTTAAAGGCATTTCCGAAGAAACCACCACCGGCGTACACCGCTTATATGAAATGGTAGGGCGCGGCGAATTGTTATGCCCAGCGATTAACGTCAATGATTCGGTGACTAAATCTAAATTTGACAACTTGTACGGTTGCCGTGAATCGCTGGTGGACGGCATCAAGCGCGCCACGGACGTGATGATTGCTGGCAAAATCGCTGTGGTATGCGGCTATGGCGATGTGGGTAAAGGCTCGGCGCAATCGCTACGCGGCTTGGGCGCGACGGTGTGGATTACCGAAATTGACCCAATTTGCGCCTTGCAAGCAGCGATGGAAGGCTATCGCGTGGTGACCATGGAAGAAGCCGCACCGCTAGGCGATATTTTTGTCACGGCCACGGGCAATATTGACGTTATTACCCTAGAACACATGAAGGCGATGAAAAGCCAGGCGATTATTTGCAACATCGGCCATTTTGACTCAGAAATCCAAATCGCCGCACTGCGCCAATACACCTGGGAAAACATTAAGCCGCAAGTGGATCATGTGATTTTTCCCGATGGCAAACGCCTGATTGTGCTGGCAGAAGGACGCTTGGTGAACCTGGGCTGTGCCACGGGCCACCCCAGCTTCGTGATGTCCAATTCGTTCACCAACCAAGTGTTGGCGCAGATTGAATTGTGGAATCACCACGAGCGTTATGAAAATAAAGTGTACATTCTGCCCAAACAATTGGATGAAAAAGTAGCGTCCTTGCACTTAGACCGCATCGGTGCACATTTGACCCAATTAACCCCGGCGCAAGCCAATTATCTGGGCTTAAAGCAACAAGGGCCGTTTAAGCCCGAGCATTACCGCTACTAAAATTCACTCATAACACGACTCACCTGGCATAAGCGAGGTGAGTTCGTGTCATCTAAACCCCTTGTTTTTGCACATCAGCCTGCGTCTTGCCAGTGAGTGGATGCACAGTGATGCGCGCCTGATACTGACCCTGCGACAGCATAATTTCACCGCCGCTGCACCCGCCGCCCGGGTAAAAAGTAATGCTGATTTCTGCATTTTCATTGGCCTTGCGCGCGCCGCCCCATGACAACGACGCACCTTTCGCCACCCAACGGCCCGGCACATTCGCAGCCTCCGGTTTGCGCGATTGCACGCCAGCGGTTTCTGCCGGAAACAGTTGCACTTCGCTGGGCGCGCCATGAATCATGGCCGAGCGTCGGGCAAACTTAAGCATCGCCACCACCTCGCGCGTTTGTGCTTGCAGGCTGACCAAATCATGGTTCCCCAGCCTAGGCACGACGAGCGCGACCATAACGCCAATAATTGCCAGCACTACCAGCAATTCTAACAAGGTAATGCCGCGTTGGATAAATGAATTGTTGTTGGTTGCCAAAGGACTACTCCTGGTTGTAAAGCCACTTACTC
This sequence comes from Dichelobacter nodosus, assembly GCA_020720085.1. Classification (GTDB taxonomy): domain Bacteria; phylum Pseudomonadota; class Gammaproteobacteria; order Beggiatoales; family Beggiatoaceae; genus DYPE01. The sequence goes on from DYPE01000123.1 coordinate 7,659, forward strand.
AGCGGCGATGAACGCGCGCAGCGTCTTTTGCCGCTGGCCCGCTTACGCAACGCAACGCGCTGCGATTGAAAGGATTGCCTTTGCAAAATATTATGTTACCCGTACAATAGCAACCGGTTTATAAAAAACACCACCCTATTTTTTCATTCATTCTTCGGTAATAACAACAGATGAGCCTTCAGATTGAACAAGCCAAAAACATAGCCAACGTCCTGACCCATGCGTTGCCGTACATTCAACAATTCACGGGCAAAACCTTAGTGATAAAATACGGCGGCAACGCGATGGTAGATGAAGAATTAAAAGAAGGCTTTGCCCGCGATGTGGTATTAATGAAATTGGTGGGGATAAACCCAGTGATAGTGCATGGTGGCGGCCCGCAAATTGGCGGCTTGCTCAAGCGTCTGGGCAAAGAATCGCAGTTCGTGGACGGTATGCGTGTGACTGACAGCGAAACCATGGATGTGGTGGAAATGGTGCTGGGCGGGCTGGTAAACAAAGAAATCGTCAATTTAATCAACCGCCACGGCGGCCATGCGGTGGGCCTGACCGGCAAAGACGGCGACCTGCTCCGCGCGCGCAAACTTACCATCACGCGCAATACGCCGGAAATGAATGAGCCAGAAATCATTGACATCGGCCATGTTGGTGAAGTGGCGAGTGTAGATACTTCGGTGATTCGCTTGCTGATTAAAGAAGATTTTATTCCCGTAATCGCGCCCATCGGTGTGGGCGAGGACGGCCATTCTTACAATATCAACGCCGATTTAGTGGCCGGTAAAGTGGCGCAAGCGTTGAACGCAGAAAAACTCATTCTGCTCACCAACACTGCGGGTTTGCTCGACAAAAACCAGCAGGTGCTCACTGGCCTTACCGCCCAGCGCGTACAGGAATTGATTGCCGATGGCACCATTTCCGGCGGCATGTTGCCCAAGATTGCCTGCGCGATGGACGCACTGCAATCGGGCGTGAAGTCAGCACACATTATTGATGGCCGCGTGGCTCATGCCGTGTTGCTGGAAATTTTTACCCAAGAAGGCGTGGGCACATTGATTCAACGCAACGCCAGTGTTCCTGGTAACGCCAGCGTTCCTGGCAACGCCAGTGTTCCTGGCGCGTAGTGCGGAATTTTTAAGTTATACTGTAAACGGTCACAAACTGCGTTTTTTCACCTGTGGAGTGCCAGCCCCGAAGGGGCGAAATCCATAGCAGCCCAGGGCAAT
>DYPE01000124.1:0-4250 GCA_020720085.1 Dichelobacter nodosus
ATTTCAGCGGGTCGCTTTCGCCGTCTGAAATCGCGTCCCGCCGCGCTGGCGCTTCTTTCGGCTCCAGACCACTGATGGCCCGATACATCACCGCGCCCAGCGCGTAAAGGTCACTCCACGGGCCTTGTTTGCCATCGCGATGGTATTGTTCCGGCGGTGAATAGCCGGGCGTGACAATTTCTGTCAGCGTCTTGCTGCGTTCGCTCAAGGCATAACGCGCCGCGCCAAAATCCAGCAACACCGCAGTCTGGTCGCGTTCGCGCAAATAGATATTGTCAGGTTTAATATCACGGTGCAGCAATCCGGCTTGGTGAACGTGTTGCAGGCCATCCAGCAATGGCAAGAGGATTGCCTTCAATTCGGCTTCGTCCGGGCGGCCTTTTTCAGCCCGCAGCGCAGCTTCCAAACTGCGCCCGTGTTCATATTCCATGACAAAATAACTGGTGTGGTGAGCATCAAAAAACCGCAATACCCGCACGATATTGGGATGGCGCAGTTGCGCCAAAATCCGCGCTTCTTCGGCAAAACGCTGTAAACCCCAGGTAAACACTTCCCGGCTTTTGTCGCTGTGCGGATATACTGAAAAATCCCGCTCCCGCCCGGCATAGTTTTGCGGCAAATATTCTTTAATCGCCACTTCCATGTTCAGGCGAGCATCTTGGGCGCGATAGGTAATCCCAAATCCACCTTGACCAAGCGCTTCAATAATCCGGTATTCACCTAATTGATGGCCTGCGGGCAGAGCCATGCGAATATTTTCACTCATAGAATATCCTCTAATTCTGTTGGGTTTAGACCAGTTAATTCACAAATGTCTGCAAGCGGATAGCCTTTTGCGCGCATTTTTTGGGCGGTTTCTCTGGCTGTTTCTTTCTGGCCTTCCTGCCGACCTTCCCGCCAGCCCACATCATGCGCCAATTCCACCGCCCCGCGCTCGTCTTGCTCCTTAATGCTCCAATAATCATAAATCTGCAACTCTTCCTGGCTCCAGCTAAATTGATTGGCAATCTCATACGCTTCGCGTAGCGCCACATTGTCTGCATGGGGCGGAATAAGGTCTAAATTCTCCGCGTATTTAATAAAATATATCCATTTCTCTAGCACTGTGGTTAATTCATGCTCAGTTTTAGCAAATTTTGGCAACTCAATAAAATTAAATTCTAAATCACATAACTCTTGCTTACTCGTTGCTACATTTAATAATACATGCCGCCCCAAATAATGCACATTGCTAAACTCAATAAAATCTAAAATACCAATAAAAATAACCTGGTTGAGTTTTGGGTAATCCATCCCGCGCGCAATTTGTTCACTGTAGCTTTTCGCCGCATAGTATTGAAACCGTTTACGCACACCCGGCACGCGCTGATTTTGCATCTCTACGATAAAACTAATCCCACGCTTGTCTTTCGCCCGCACATCCAATACTGTGTATTTGAGAAACTCTAAACGCGGCGTTTGTAATGGATTGAGTATTTCCACACTTTGAATTTCTTTATCTCCGCTCAGTTCCAACACCGCGTTCAGAAAAGAAATTAACACCGCAGTATGCTGTTCGTCTCCAAAAATCTTTCTGAACGCTACGTCATTTTTTGGGTCAACAAATTTCATGGCTGTTTATCTCCAAGCGCTGTTTCTGGCATTTGCATCGGCATTACGTAAGGCCAATAAGGCCAGTCAAACCAATAGCCAGACCAATCATCCGTCTGCAGCCCAACCGGCGCGGAATCCACAGGGATGGAGGGGGGCGTGGTTTTTTCTGTCTTTGCAGACGAATCTGGCTGAGCAATCATCGCACTCTCGTGACTTCTATCTTCTAACATCGTCAAATACCACCACGCGCCCAAGCCCACGACCATCAGCCAGATAAGCGCCACCCCCCCCCACAGTACACGCCGAAAACCGGGCAACGGCGCGGTTTCGACGGTACGCGCCAGCGCCACCGACACATTATCGCTGTCTTTGCCGCCGCGTCGCGCCGCTTCTTTAACCAGTTGCTCGGCAATTTTTTCCAGGGGCATGGCATGACTGAGTGCCCGTGCGATTTCCTCGGGCGTGAAGCGCTCCCACAGTCCGTCGCTGCATAGCAAAAAACCGTCGCCAGGCAGCACTTCGCTTTGACCAAAGCTCGGTTCAACTGCGCGCCTGGCATCGCCCAAGCCTTTCAACAAACGCCCTTGATCGGGATGATGCGCCATTTCGGCTTCGCTGAGTTCGCCGCTATTGACCAACATTTGCACCACTGAGTGGTCTTTGCTACGAAATCGCACCGCACCGCCGCGCAAGTGGTAAATCCGGCTGTCCCCCACATGCGCCCACCAGGCGCGCGAGCCGTCCAGCCATAAAAATACGCAGGTGCTGTGCGGGTTCAGATCAGTGTCTTGAGCGATTTTTAAAATGGCCTGGTTGGCCTGGCGGCACAGTTCGCCAAGAAATACGGCAGGGTCGGGAATTCCTTGCTGGACAATCCCCCAGGCTTGTGTAGCAGTCTCTATCACGGCTTGCGAAGCCAGTTCGCCGCCGCGATGACCGCCCATGCCATCGGCCACGGCCAGTAATGCCCGCCCGCCCTCTGGCGTAACAAAAACCGCGACACTATCTTCTTGTTGCTCCCGTCCGCCAGGGTGGCTGTGCTTGGCTGTATGGTAGTGCATAAGAATCCTTGCCGGTGTTATGATTGCCAAAAACTTTGAGTTTGCTATAAATAAAGGTCAACGTTATGAAACCATTGTCGAACTATCTTAGCGCAATCAGCGTGCTGTTCCTACCGCTACATGGCGTTGCCGCGCCGCCGGATTTAGAAACCATCGGGCACAGCGTGGTGCGGATTTTTGCTAAAACTCCAGAAGGGATTGCCAGTGGCAGCGGTTTTGTCATTGATCCCAGCGGGTTGGTGGCGACCAATCATCATGTGGTAAACGGCGCGCAAGCCTTGCTGGTGGCAGACGGCGGCATCGACGAGGCGCATCAGCGCGCCGCAACCGTGGCCTGGCAATCGGCGGATAAAGATTTGGCGGTGATTCAGGTCGCGGGCTTAAATCGTCCGGCGTTAGCGCTGGCGGCGCAACAGCCCAGTGTAGGTGCGGCGTTGTATGCGGTGGGGTTTCCTGGGGTAGCGGATCGTTTGGGCGGTATCGCCGGGGCAATTGTGCCCAGCCCCAGCTTAGGCATTTTTAGCCGCCCATTGGAGACTGCCTGGCGTTCCGGTGGCCCGCCCTTATTGGTTTTACAACACACTGCGGCCATTAATCCGGGTAACAGCGGCGGCCCGTTGCTGAATGAATGCGGACAAGTGGTGGGCATCAACACCGCTGGTGTGCCCGCAGACGCTGGCGAAGGCATGGCTGCCGGGGTGTATTTCGCTTCCCACGTTTCGGCGTTGATGGCGGAATTAAGCGCGCAAAGTCTCGGCTTCAGCCAAATTACAGACACCTGCCAGGCTTCTGCGCCAAGTGCCACAGTGGCACCGAACACGCAGTGGCCGAGTATTATCGCGGCCGTATTGGCCGCGTTGGCGCTGTTTTTTAGCTTGACCCGGCGGCAACAAATTGTACAGGCGGTAAAAACCTATACCCGTCGCCCAGACCCGCAACCCGCGCCGGAAATCCCCGGTCGCGGCTGGCAACTGCGCGCTGGCGATGGCTCTGAACTGGCGCTGGCGGCCAGCCAATTGCGCGAAGCGGGCCATGACGGCCTAACCTTGGGGCGCGCCGCAGAGTTATGTGACATTACCCTCAATCACCCCAGTTTGTCAGGCCGCCATGCCCGTTTGCGCTGGCAAACGGGAAAATTGCTCATTGAAGATTTAAATTCCACCAATGGCACACGGCTCAATGGCGCGCGCCTGCCGCCGTTTCAGCCCGTGCCCTTATCTTTTGGCGATCAACTGCAACTCGGTAAAATCGTGTGTGTAGTGAATCAATTACATTGACCAGGAATAAATTATGAAACGACCTAGCCGTGAAATGAATATTTTTAGTTTATCCGCCCTGGATTTATTCGCTTCGGCGATGGGCGTGTTTATTTTGTTGGCGCTGATTGCGTTGCCGTATTACAAAAAAATCGAGCCGGATATTATTGCGGAGAATAAGCGGCTGAAAGAACAGGTGGCGCAGTTGCAAACCGACGTGCAAGCTTGCCAGCAGAATTTAGCGCAATGCCAGCAACAGGCGGAACAAGCGCGCGCGGACGCTGCTCAGGCGCAGCAGCAAGTTCAGCAATGTGAAACCCAACGCCAGCAATGCGAAACC
>DYPE01000124.1:4350-8787 GCA_020720085.1 Dichelobacter nodosus
GAAACCCAACGCCAGCAATGCGAAACCGCGCGGGCACAAGAAACCCAGCGTAGCGCAGAACTGGAACGGCAACTGGGCCAATGCCGCGAACAAGCGGATCAGGCGCGCGCGCGCGCGGATAGCTGCGAGGAAAAACTAAAATACACTTTTTTGGCAATCATTATCCAATGGGCCACACGATCCCAGGACGTGGACTTGCATGTCATAGACCCGGCAGGCAATGAATTTTATTATCAAAAAAATAACCGCACCGGCAGAGATTTTCCTGGCGCAGAAGCTGAACTAAGCGTGGATTCGATACATGGGCCAGGTGTAGAAGCCTGGCAAACGGGTAAAGCTAAACCGGGTATTTATAAAGTGTATGCCAATTTGTTCAATCCAGATGGCAATAATGAACAACCCGTCATCTACAGCAGCGTATATTACCGCGACGGTGGCAAAAAGTTGCGCGAAATTACCCTGACTCGCGCCAGCCAAGAAAAAGACGTGTTGATTGCCACCTTTGAAGTAAAAGACAGTGGCGAAGTAATTATTCATTAGGAGTCTTAAATTATGCACCAACAAGAAATTATAAATCTAATTAAACTCGAATTGCCAAAAGTTATCCAGACCAATTCCTCTATTCAAGAATTGGTCATGAACTTATCGCGGCGTGAATTCGCGCCCAAGCAACAAACCGAAGACCGGTTTGAAAAAATGTTGGCGCAATTGGTGGAAATGCGTCAGGAAAGTGACCGCAAGTGGGCGGAGCAAAACCGCAAATGGGAGGAAACCAAAGCCGAAGACCAGCGCAAGTGGGCGGAGCACAGCGAAGAACACCGCAAGGAATTTGACCGAATGCACGAAGAAATTATGGTGATTGCCCAAAAGCAGGAATCTTCCATCGGTGCGTTGGGTGCGCGCTGGGGGATGCAATCCGAGCAGGCGTTTCGTAATGGTTTGGCAGCGATTTTGGAGAAAACCTTCGGTGTTCAGGTGATGAATTACCTGGATTATGATGAGCAAGGCTATGTATTTGGACGCCCGGATCAAGTGGAACTGGATGTTATCGTGCAAAATGGCACATTGATTTTATGCGAAATCAAATCGTCATTAAGCCGGGGCGAAGTGCATTTGTTCAAACGCAAGGCTGAATTTTACGAAGCCAAACATAACCGCCAGGCGAATCGACTGCTGGTGATTTCTCCCATGCTAGATGACCGGGCGCGTAATATTGCGGAAAAATTGGGGGTAGAAGTGTATACCCATAGCTTAGATGTCAAAAACTAGAGGAGAGGACATGAAGACTTATCTGGTGGGGCGGGATCCAAAAACTGTGCAAATATTGATTCCAGAAACTGAAGGCTCAGTCAGCAAAGAACACTTGGAATTGACCGAGAATCCCCAGGGACATTTTTATCTGGTCAATCGAGGCCGTAATGGCACTCATTGTCAGCGCAACGGTCAATGGATAAAACTCGATAAAGGCTATGTGACTGCGGATGAACCTTTGCGTCTAGGACAGTACCATACCACGGTGCGCCAGTTATTGGCCTTGCGCATGAATGTCGCTAATGCGCAACTCAAAAATGTGAACTTGGAAAATATCGAAAAAAAGGTCTTGCCAGGCCCGTTAGAACGCGACGAATATGGCAATATTGTGTCCAAATAACTGAAATTTAGGAAAATATACTATGTCACCTTACATGATGATAATCAGCGCAGCGTTAGGTTTGGGGTTTATATTTATTTTAGCCTGTACGCTCATTCTCGATAAAACCAGTATCACGGCCAGCCTATTGTTCGATTACAGTCCTACCAGTGTGGATACTTACCAATATTATCCATTCACTGTGCAAAATGTGATGTGGCTGGTATTTTTTTTCAGCCTGGGCGAATTGTTGTGGCGCTTGTTGGCGACGCGCGCTGAGGAAAGCCAGTTGCGCCAACATTATTTGCCGGAGAGTCCGCGCGTGGTGCTGCAAGCTGCTGACCTGGGTGAAATATATAAAAAAGTACGCGAAACTGCCGGTGATATTGAATTATTTCTGCCGCGCCTGATTAGCCGGTTAATTTTGCAATTTCACAGCTCGCGCTCAGTGGGCCAGGCCAATGCGCTGCTCGATTCCAGCCTGGATTTATACATGCACGAAGTGGATTTGCGTTATAGCTTGCTGCGTTATTTGATGTGGCTGATTCCGAGTTTAGGATTTATCGGCACGGTGATTGGAATTGCCATGGCGTTGAACTATGCGGGCAGTGCGGATCCGAATGCTGCGGATTATGTAAAAAACATCGCGGCAAATTTGGCGGTGGCGTTTTTCACCACCTTGCTGGCATTACTTCAAGCCATGATTTTGGTATTCTTTTTACATATCATTCAGGCGCGGGAAGAACGCGCGCTTAATCGTGCCGGGCAATATTGCCTGGACAATCTCATCAACCGGTTGTATGCCCCTTAACTGAGGAGAATAGCAATGGGACTATTTGGCTTGGGCGATAAAAAACACGCGCCACCGGCGCAGAACAAAACAGAACTGATGGATGAAACGTTATTTCCTACTCCGCCAGGGCTTGCTGAGACGCAGCTTGTGCCGCCGCCAGAGAATGCTGGCGGTGCCCGCACAGAGTTAATATGGGGCACTGGACGGGGCGTTGAAACGCCCACGCAACCTGCACAACCGAAGGTTGGCGGGCCGGACAATCCAGTGGTTGGCTGGCTGGTGATCATAACGGGAACTGGACGCGGTTATGCCTTGCCGCTGGGGTATGGCATGAATGAAATGGGCCGCCATTCTGAACAGCGTGTGCCGCTGGTATTCGGCGATATGGGCATTTCAGAGCATCGCCACGCGGTGCTGACGTATGATCCGCGTGGCCGCAAATATTACTTGCAGCATGGTGACAGTAAAAATCTTACTTATCTCAATGGGCAACCTGTATTAACCCCGGTGGAATTGCACGGTGGCGAGCAGATCGAATTGGGTCAGACCACCTTGCGGTTTGTGCCACTCTGCGGCGCGGCATTTGATTGGCAGGATTTGCCGCAAGACTAGCGTTACGGGCCAGGCTTGGCAAGAAAATGCTTAGCCTGACTTGGTTATGCGTTCAAAACAGGAGCATCATGATGACGGCATTGGCATTAGAATATGAAAGAGATTTTCACCGCTGGATTGAACAACATATTTTTTTGCTAAAAAAAGGCAATCTTGACGGGCTTGACAGGGAACATTTGATTGAGGAACTGGAAGGCATGGCCAATCGAGATCGCCATGAGTTAGTGAGTCATTTCATTATTTTAATTGCCCATCTGTTAAAATGGCAATTTCAGCTTAACACATTGACAGAACATTGGAAAGAATTTGAAGGAAAAAGCTGGCGCAACAGTATTCTTGAGCAGCGTTATCGCATCGCTGACCAGTTGGAGTACATGCCAATCTTAAAAAACAGTTTGCCAGAAGCTTTAGCAAAGGCTTACCCAAAAGCGCTTTGTTTAGCGGTTGATGAAACCGGATTGTCTAAGGCAATATTCCCGCAAACTTGCCCTTATTCTATTGAACAACTTTTGGATAAAACCTTTTATCCTGATTTTGTACATTAGCCGATCTCATCAATTTTGTGCTTCAATGGTGGGCAAAATCAAAAGATATTTTGTCCACCCTACAAAACTAAGCCTTACCAACACACAGGAACTACCCATGCCGCAACAAAACGCATTACCCAAAGGCCATCGCCTGGAAGAATACGAGATTGAAAAAATGCTGGGCGATGGTGGATTTGGGATTACCTACCAGGCACGCGACCTGCATTTGAACACCTGGGTAGCGATTAAAGAATATTTACCGCGCGAACATGCTTACCGCCATGGTGATTTTAGTGTGCGCCCGCAATCTGGCAAAAGCGAAGAAATCTACCGCTGGGGCTTAGATCGTTTTATTCAGGAAGCGCAGGTTCTGGCGCAATTCAATCACAGCCAGATTGTGCAGGTGAAACGTTTTTTTCGCGCGCATGGCACGGCCTATATTGTGATGGTGTATGAATATGGCCGCAGTCTGGAAGATGCCTTAAAAGTCGAGCGCGGGCGGCCAGAGGAAGGCGAATTGAAAGCGATTCTTTTGCCACTGCTGGATGGCTTGCGCGATGTTCATGCAGCCGGGTTGCTGCACCGCGACATCAAGCCGGGGAATATTTATTTGCGCGAACGCGACCACAGTGCGGTGCTGATTGATTTTGGCGCAGCGCGTTATGCAATGGGCACGCACAGCCGTAGCTTGAGTGTGATTTTGACGCCGGGTTATGCGCCGCCGGAGCAGTATCACAGCCGGGGCAATGTGGGGCCGTGGACGGATTTATACGCCTTGGGCGCGGTGATGTACCGTTGCATTAGCGGCGCGGATCCGGTGGAAGCGCCAGCGCGGCGGGACGCGATTTCAGACGGCGAAAGCGACCCGCTGAAAT
>DYPE01000125.1 GCA_020720085.1 Dichelobacter nodosus
AGCGTAGCGCGCACGTTACTCGTTGCGGCGGAAATGTTTTTCTACCGTGGCCAGCAACTGGCCGAGTAACACGTTTTCTCCTAAAAAATCATCGCCTACTTTGCGCTGAATGGGCAGACGCCAGGTTTGGTCAAAACGCATCCCATAAAAAACAATAGGAATATTAATTTGTTGGTAGCTAAGCACGGTTGCCAATTCAACAGCGCTCACGCCGATAAGGTGCGCGTTGAATAAAATCACCTGTGGCTGGAATTTGGTGACTGCTTCAAGAAAACGTCCTGGCTCCTTGAGCAATTTTACCTCAATGTGCGCGCTGCGCAGAATTTTAACGTATTCTTGAGTCGTCGTCGCGTTGGTGTTGTCCACCAGCAAGACGATATGATTTTTATCTTGAACGACTGGGCGGGTTACTATTTCTAGCGTAGCCAGTAGGTTATCAATGTCCAGTGGTTTGGTCATGTATGCGCTACCCGCAGCGCGCGCGGCAGCCAAATGGGCTTTCAAATCCGTGCGTGCGGACATGAAAATCACGGGCAATGGCCGTTCACGGCCTTTTTGAATTTGAAACATCGCACTAGGGCCAGCCAAATTGCCCTCAGCCAGTACAATGTCTACCAGCAACGCGCCCGGCGGCGCGCGCTGTATGGTTTCCGCCAACCCGGCCAGGCGGTTAAATGTTTTTACCGTGTATCCGGCAGAGGACAAGTGGATTTCCAAATAGCGCGTTAAATATTCATCATCGTCAATCACATAAATTAACTTTGGATTGGTTTCCACCGCCGCATCCCCAAGTCCAGGGCTGGCGGTTTTTAGGTTTTGCAACGCTTCTTTGGCTTTGGTGATGCGTTGGTTGAGTTGGGTCAATTGCGCCTCATCCGGGATTTTGCCTGGTGCGGTGAATGGCTTGAGCGCGTCATGAAATGCGCGCAGGTGTTCCACCACAGGCGCGTACTTAAATTGCTCGCAATTGTTTTGTAGCACCATGACATGATTTTGTAATTGCAACAGCAAATTTTGCTGCCAACTCCATTGCGTAGTCTGCCATAAATCCACCAGTGCCCGGCATTGTAACAGCAAGTAATTGAATAAATTGGGGTCGCGCAACGTGAGCCGCAACAGCTTTTGCGCGCTGCTCCGGCCAATGCCCAGGCCGGGTTGTGCTACGTAAGTAGCCAAGGGGTGTGCCGCTTTGGTCACTGCTTGAAATTGATGCGTCAAATGAATCAGTTGCGATTTTTCTGGATTGCCGCCCACCCGTTGTAATTCGCGCATCCTGGCTCCGGTCTCGCGCAAGGCTTCGTATAATTCGCCAAATTGAAAACAAGCCGCATTTTCGCCAAGAACCCGCAATTGCTGTTGCAGGGACGCAAAGGTCGCTTCGTCCCATTTCCATTGCAAGGCTTTCCAATTGGCATCAATTTCGTTCCATTGCAACAACAAATAGCTGCCGATTTTTTTCTCCTGCTCAGGCAGACGCAGGTATTGTGGGGTTTCCACGGGCGCACCGCTGGGTTTATCCACACTCGGCGTGCTAGTGGACATTGGCAAGGATTGTGGCGATTTTTCAGCATTTTGCTTAATTAGCGCCAAGTATTTATCGAAAATCGCCCAGTTGGCCGCAGACAGCGGCGTATCCGTTTGTTGCCATTCACGCAAGAGCACATCTAACTGGCGGGCAATAGCGCCCATTTCATTAAAACCATAACTGCCCCCTTCTCCTGCCAGGCGGTGGACGGTTTGGCAGAGTTCATTGAATAGCGCAAGATTCCAGCTTTTTTGCAGCAATGCACGTGCTTGGTCAACTGCGTTGATTTTGGCAGGCAATTTTGCTGCATACTCGGCTTGTAGCGCAGCGAGCGCCTGTTGCAGACTGTCGTTATCGGGCATATTTAAAGATTCCTTTGCCCTGAGGGTAATGAAGAAAACGTCTAAGTTGCGATAATGTAACAGCATAACCGATTCAGAAAAATTGCACCATGCCCGCGTGGGTATGGCTAAAAACCTTTCACATCATTATAACTTACTGTATCTTAACTTAAAAAGTATTTGGCGTAAACACCCCTCCGGGCGGCATGACCATTCCCCTGTAACACTTTGTGAGGAATTTATGTGCTAAATTGATAGAGGGAAAACGGCGGCGCGCCACTTCGTTGCCATACCCGAGCGCTAGGCGCATAAACCATTCACATGAAATCATAGGAACCCAAGACATGGAACAACAACTTCCCGAGTACATCAATGCGTTGCCCAATCTGTGCGGGCAGGAAGATTTAATCGAGCTAGCCAACCAAACCGCTGGGCCGCATTATCTGCCCAGTGCGAACCAGGACTTTGGCAACATGAAAAGCGCTTTTGGCATTGCGTTGCACATGCACCAACCATTAATTCCCGCTGGCGGCAGCGACTTACGCACCGCCGGTGTTATTAGCAATTTACAGCATATGATGGAAAATCAGCATATTGGCGACAACCACAATGCGCCGGTATTTCATTGGTGTTACAAACGCATTGGCGAGTTCGTGCCGCAATTGGTGCATGAGGGCAAAAATCCGCGCGTGATGTTGGATTATTCGGGGAATTTGTTGCATGGTATGCGCGCCATGGGCCTGCATGACGTGATGGACAGCCTGAAAAATATCACGTGCAATCCAGAATACAACCGTTGCGTGGAATGGCTGGGCACTGCGTGGAGCCATGCAGTAGCGCCCAGCACGCCGGTGCAGGATTTCCGCTTGCACGTACAAGCATGGCGGCACCATTTCGCTGCCATTTTCGGCCTGGATGCGCTGGCGCGCGTGCGCGGTTTTTCGCCGCCGGAAATGGCGTTGCCCAATCACCCCGACGTGGCATATGAATTTGTAAAAACCTTAAAAGACAATGGCTACCGTTGGGTGATGGTGCAAGAGCACTCCGTGGAACGCATGGATGGCTCAAGCTTGCAGTACAAGCATGTGCCGCACCGGTTAGTGGTAAAAAATTCCGCTGGCCAAACCGCGAGCATTACCGCCATCATCAAAACCCAGGGCAGCGATACCAAGCTGGTGGCGCAAATGCAGCCGTATTACGAAGCCAAAGGTTTGGGCCGGGTGCAATTGGCAGGTCACAGCATCCCGCCGCTGGTCACGCAAATTGGCGATGGCGAAAACGGCGGCGTGATGATGAACGAGTTCCCCAACATGTTTTTGCAATCCATGCGCGAAGCATCGTATGCCGAAACTACGGCGGTGAACCCCACGGAATATTTGGAATATTTAGACTCATTGGGCATCAGCGAGGTGGATTTTGAACCCATTCAACCGCTGCTCCAGCACCGCATCTGGGCCAAATTTGACCCGGCTAAGCTGAAAAAAGGCGACAAGGCTACAGAAAAATTGGCCGCCACCATTGAGCAATTGCGCCAGGAAGATGGCCGTTTTCATATGGATGGTGGCAGTTGGACCAACAATTTGTCGTGGGTGAAAGGCTATGAAAACGTGTTAGCACCGATGGATGAGGTCAGCGCGCTATTCCATGACAAAGTGCTGAGTGCTGATATTCCCACGGATGAACATCGTTATCGCAATGCCTTGTATTATCTACTGTTGACGCAAACCAGTTGCTACCGCTACTGGGGCCAGGGCGTGTGGACGGATTATGCACGCGAATTGTGCCGTCGCACGCATGATATTTTGACTTACGATTTTTAATCGGCAGAAGGGGGGATGCGAAAACACAACGTGTTCCGCTCCCCATGTTTCTTCACACGATGTTATAAACTGGCATGTGTTTTGAACCAGCACTGGATGAGCTGGACGCATTTTTAAAAATCAGCAGGAAGCCAATATGAAAAAAATTATTATTCTACTTTTAATGGGATACGCGATATTCGTCGCGGGTCTTGCCCAGGCGCAAACCACGTATTGCGCGTCTGCCATGGCCGTGGATCAGGCTGCCAACACGGTGGCAGAATTGTTGCAAACGCGCGCAGAGCGCCATTTGACCGCGCTGTGCCGCAGTCACCAGCGGCAATTGGAAACCTATTTTGAAACCATAGAACAACAACTGCGTTACCTCGCTGCCTCACCATTGACTGTGGCGATGCTGGGCAAATTACAGGTTGCCTATCCGAATTTTTTGGCTGAGCAATCCCAAGCCAATGAACGCGAATACCGTCGTGGCTTGGTTGATTTTTACCGGCTAGAATTTCAGCAAGCGTACAGCCAGCGCAATCCCGCGCCGCATCCCAATCCCGAGCCACTCAGTGAAACCTTGTCTGCCAACAGCGTGGCGTTGCAATATCACTACTTGGCAACCAATAGCAACCCATTGGGCGTAAAGGAAGATTTGGATGCAGCACGCGATCCTTCCGTGTATTCCCGCCTTCATGCCATGTATCACACGGGCTTGCGCGATTTTGTCCATTTATTCAATGTAGAAGATTTGCTGCTGATAGACGCGCACACCAACGAAGTGATTTATAGCGTAAAAAAATACCCCGATTTTGCCACGTCGCTGCTCACTGGGCCATATGCGCAAACCGGCTTGGCCGCTGCCTATCAAGCCGCGCGCGACCGGGACGGCGAAATTGTATTACAAGATTTTGCGCCCTACACGCCAGCGTTGGATCAGCCATCCGCGTTCATGGCCCTGTCCGCCATCCATCACGGCAAAAACGCGCAGGCGGTCATTGTGGCGCGGTTGTCCGCACGCACCATCAATACCCTTCTAACCCATTACCGGAGCTGGAGCGCAGAAGAATTCGGCGCGAGCGGCGAAGTGTTGTTGGTGGGCGCTGACCTGCGGCTGCGCAGCGATGTACGCGGCCTTGCCAACAATCCTAGCCAATTTTTAGAGCAACAAGTGCGGGCAGGCACCGCACTGGCAGAATTAGACAAAATTCGCGCGCAGGACACCACAGCGTCTTTTTTCACGCTGGAGAACACGGCAGTACGCGCGGCATTAAACGGCGCAACCGGACTGGACACCCATGTCGGCTACCATGGCGAACCGGTGTTGTCGGCGTTTGCGCCGGTGGCAGTGCGCGGTGTGAATTGGGCTATGGTGGCGGAAATAAAAAAGCAGGAAGCTTTGGCTGGCGTAGAAGCGTTCCAAACACAATTGCGCCAAGCGCTGTGCGCAGAACCGCCCCCGCCAGCCGCTGTTGCGCCGCAATCTGTCCAAGCCACTTTGCTCGTGCCAGCCACGCCAGCCGCCTTGCCGCTGCAAACCTTGGCCGCCCATGCTGAAATTTTGGCCGCAATTCAACAACAATACCATGTAGAAGTGCAAATCACGCCCGCCGATGCCAATGGCGGGAACGCCGCCGTTGGCGAGAACGCCGCCGATGCCGATGCGGTTTTGCAATTTGCACAAGGCCAGGGCGATGCCATTGTGGTGGATAATTTGGTGGCATTACAACGTTTGGCTTTGGCGGGTGTGGCAGTGGATGCCATTTTCATCACTGCCCTGGATTATGGTCACCACAGCATTGTAGCCAAATCCGCCGTCTTGCCAGCAGAAGGGAAAATTCTGGCCGTGGTCGGCACAATACCGCATTATTTGGCAGAGCGTTATTTAGCGCGCACCGGCCTGCCGCTGGACAGGCTACGCCTAACCAGTGCGGCGGAGCTGCATACTGCTTGGGAGTTACCTGAAAGTGTGGCACTGGCCATTGAGCATGGCCAATTGCAGCAATTTGCCGGGCAAGAGGGAGAGGGCAGCGTATTTGACAGCCGTAGCGTGCCTGCGGAACTCATGCAATTGTTGCTGGTTCGCCGCGAAGCCTTACAGCGTGCGCCTGCCATTGGGCCAGCGCTGATTGCCGCGTGGTTGCAGGCCATGCAGCAGCCGCACACAACGCCGTTGCCCACGACCTACCTATTCACCAGCCAAGCCAGTCAGGCGCTCAAGCAATTGCGCGATACACGCACCCTCGAACATGCCATGGCGCAGATGCAAGCGTTCATCACGCGCAACCGCCTGAGCGAACGCGCGCCGCGCGATTGGGTGTCCTTCCCTGGCAGCGCGCCCAAATTTCTGCATTTCAATGACCAGCCTTTGTTGCAATATAGCCTACATACAAAGGAATAACCGAGGCGGGAACGCCGGCGCTGGCGGGAACACCGGCGCTGGCGGGAACACCGGCGTTTCCGTCATAGTGGGCAAAATAACAAAACATTTTGCCCACGCGCCCTGGCTGTTGGCTGCCTGCCTTGCGGTTTGGGTGGACAACGCGATGTCGCAGATTAAAATAATCGACACACCGCCGCCCGGCTTTGAAGACCTGGCCGGGCCGCAGCACACGCAGGTCGATGTGGTGTATGGCGGACGAGTATTGGGTGCAGCGCTCGCCACCTACACCCCCACCACGATTGAATTTGATGACCCGAGTGCAGTAGCCCAAGCCATTCCCAATCTTAACACCAGTGAACGCCCAACGCTGACCGCCGCATTGCGCGGCGCATTGCCCAATCACAGCGCCTTACTGTGCAACGCCCGGGTTCCGGGTAACGCCCGTGTTCCGGGTCACCGTCCTGGCGAATCGTCAGGATGTGGCCTACTCGAACCCGATGTGGCGGGGGTGATTTTTGACGCGGACCATTTCCGCGTTGAAGTATTCGTCAATCCCGCGCTGCTGCAATTCTCTGGGCTGAGCGCGATGCGCTACCTGCCCTTGCCAGAGGCCGACAATGCCACGGGTGGCTACTCGGTGTTGGCTCGGCTGGACGGTGCATTTTCTGACAACTCCACGGCCAACAGCACTTACCAACTGCGCCTATCCAGCGTGGCGGCCTGGCAATCCACACGGCTGCGCTTAGACGCGGGCTTGGGCAGCCATGGCGCGACCTTGGAAACCCTGCACGCAGAACACGACTGGCAAAACCGCCAGATCGCGCTGGGCATGTTGCGCAGCCACCCGCTACGCTTGGCCGGGCAAGTGGAATTGGCCGGGGTGCGTTGGACCACACTGGCCAAAACGCGCATTGATTTAGAACGACTATACGGCAATCCATTGCACGTGTTCCTGCCTAGGCGCGCGGGCGTGGACGTGTTGCGCGATGGTAATAGATTGATATTAGGTAAATTTTACGAAGCTGGCAATCAAGTGTTAGACACATCCGATTTTCCGGCGGGCGCGTATGACCTGACGTTACGTTTCACGGAAATGGACGGCACTACACGCGAGGAAACCCGGTTTTTTGTCAAAACCCGCGACTTGCCGCCCCTAGAAGAACCGCTGTACTTTGCCGAAGCAGGGATGCTGCGGCGCTACGCCCGTGTTCCGGGCAATCCCGGCGCGTCAGGGCTGCCACAATACCACGGTGCCGCATTGCGGCTGGGCTTGGCGCAACGGCTGGGCAACAATTTTGGGTTTGATGCCGATTTGTGGCTAGGCCGTGAAGAGCAAGTCGCTGCGCTGGGCGCGTTTTGGCTTACACGTGGCCTGCAAGTACAAATAGGCGGGCTGGCCGCGAGCACTGGCATGGTCGGCTTGGAAGCCCTGGGCCAAGCGCGGGCGGGCGGCCTCCAATTGCAATTCGCAGCGCGCCAATTATGGGGCAAAGACACCGTTGCCCCAGAAAACACGCCCCTACCGGCCTTGTACCGCAGCGGCAGTGCGGCGGAGATAGCCCTGTCCTACCGTAGTGTTGGCGTGCGCGCAGCCTGGCAACAACCCGCTGGCCAAACAGCCAATTCCAGCGTGACCCCCTACCTGCGCTTGCTGCTGTGGCGGCAAGGCCATTTCCGGCTGGATATGGAAGCGCAATACCACATCGCCCAAGATGACCGCACGCTGCTCGCCCAACTGCGCTTCTACCAAACCGCCACGCCGTGGAGCGTCAGCGGCGCGCTGCATAGCCAGTGGGACAGCGCGCAATCCGCAAATACCCAAAATGCCCAAAGCGCCAATACATCTGGAAATTTACGTGTTGATTGGACTGGACGGCCTGGCGTGGGTACGCAAGCCAAATGGTCTGCTGCCTGGCACGAAGAAGGCGCAACCAGCGCCATGCACCTGGACGGCGAATTGCGTCATCCCGCTGGCGGCTTATCGTTATTTGGCGAACAAAGTCTAACTGGCGACAACCAACAGATGTATGGCGGCGCATTTTCGTTGGGATTGATATACGACGCCGAGGGCTTGGCATTAAGCGACGGCGGCGAGGCGCACAGCGGCGTGCTGATGGATTTGCGCGGCGCACCGCACGGCGCGGAATTTGATGTTATGGTCAATGGCCAGCGCGTTGCCCGCGCCGCCGTGGGCTATCCCCAATTGGTGGCACTGGAACCGTACAAGCTGTACCAAGTGCATCTTGCCGCGCGTGACAAAACTTTTGCCAGCTACGACACCCGCGTGCGCCAAGTGACCTTGTATCCGGGCAATTATCAACGCCTGGCATGGGACATTCGCCAACTGTTCGTGCTCATTGGCGCGCTCAAACGGCCCAACGGCGAACCGCTGGCGGGTGTCAAAATCCTCGGTGCCGTGGGCGCGGCAGAAACTGGGCCAGGCGGCTTGTTTCAAGCGGAAGTACATGGCGGCGGCATATTGCGGGTGCAACCGGCAGCAGGGCCGCCATGCCAAGCGCCTGTGCCACAACCTGCGGCTGGCGAAAATGTGCTGGTGGTGGATACGCTGCTCTGCCAGGCGGATGAATGACTAAAACCATCGCCTGATTTGAAATCGCACGCTGGAGAGTCGGGATATTATTTATACTGTAAACGGTCACAAACTGCGTTTTTTCACCTGTGGAGTGCCAGCCCC
>DYPE01000126.1 GCA_020720085.1 Dichelobacter nodosus
TATCACTCCATTCTGGGTGCGAAAAATACCCATCGCCATGCAACACGATGCCTGTGCTGAGTTTGTCAAAGTATGGGTATCTGGCCAGGCTTGGCGCAACCATTTGAGAATGCGCTACATAATCATCGCACAAAGTAGCCAAGCGCTACCTGATAACTGCGTTGGGTAACAATTCAAAGTCATAATAATCAATTTGTTAGACCCAATATTTGGAGCAAAAAAAAGCGCATAGAGCAGCCCAAACTCTATGCGCTAGCCCCTGGCCTTTTGGTAGGAAAACAGGCCAGGGGAAAAAACTGGGATGGACGTGCCCAACGCCCACCCCAGTGTCATCTACCGGCCAGGCCGGTTAGAAGACATGCCCAGGAGCCAATCCTGAACACAACCTGCTTCAGCCGCTATGATTTAGGCGGCTGGACTACAATTCAAAAGCGGCGTTCATGGGAGCCCAAGCCATGAACGCCTGACCATGAAAGAAGGTAGGTGTTCTATTTCATGGCTGGCCTAGTCTAAGCAATGGCTGTGCCACAAGCTGCGACACAATTAACTGATTGCATTTATTGGTTTATTTTTAGAGTTACCCCGTGGATTCACGCAATCCACCTTGCCCAGATGTCCCAATCTGACTGTCATTTTTTTAACGCCCAGAAAACAGCCGTAAACTTTGCCAGCCGTTTGCTTGATTCCTGGCCGTTATCCACTACATTTACGGTAATGTATTGTATTTTATAAAAGGAACTCAAAATGAACATGGACAAAATGACGGTGAAATTTCAACAAGCCCTGGCACAGGCGCAAAGTCTAGCCATTGGGCGCGATCACCAATTTATCGAACCCGCGCACGTGATGCTGGCGCTGCTGGATCAAGAAAGCGGTTTGGCGCGGCCCCTGCTGGCCAAGAGCGGTGCCAATGCCGAAGCGTTGCGTAGCGGACTGATGCAGATTTTGGAACGGCTGCCGCGCGTGAGCGGCGGCGCACCGGGCGACGTGCATGTTTCCAACGAATTGGCGCGCCTGCTCAACGTCACCGATAAACTGGCGCAGCAACAAAAGGATCAATTTATTTCCAGCGAATGGTTCGTGCTCGCCGCCGTGGAGGACCAGGGCGCGCTGGGACAAGCCATGCGCAAGGCGGGTGTGGAGAAAACCGCGCTGGTGAGTAGCATAGAACAAGTGCGCGGCGGCCAGAAAGCCAATGACCCCAATGCCGAGGATCAACGCCAGGCATTGGACAAATACACCATCGATCTCACCGCACGCGCGCTGGCAGGCAAACTCGACCCAGTGATAGGTCGTGACGACGAAATTCGCCGCGTGGTGCAAGTGCTCCAACGGCGCACCAAAAACAACCCCGTGCTCATCGGCGAGCCGGGCACCGGCAAAACCGCCATTGTCGAAGGATTAGCGCAGCGCATTGTCAACGGCGAAGTGCCGGAAGGCTTAAAAAACAAACAATTGCTGTCATTAGATATGGGTGCACTGATTGCCGGTGCCAAATTTCGCGGCGAATTCGAGGAGCGCTTGAAAGCTGTAATCAATGAACTGAGCAAGCAGGAAGGCCGTATTATTCTGTTTATTGACGAAATTCACACCATGGTCGGGGCCGGCAAAGCCGACGGCGCGATGGACGCTGGCAACATGCTCAAACCCGCGCTGGCGCGCGGCGATCTGCACTGTGTAGGCGCGACCACGCTGGACGAATACCGCAAATACGTAGAAAAAGATGCTGCGCTGGAACGCCGCTTTCAAAAAGTGTTGGTGGATGAACCCAATATCGAAGACACCATCGCCATTCTGCGCGGCCTAAAAGAGCGCTACGAAGTGCATCACGGCGTGGACATCACTGACCCCGCCATTGTAGCGGCAGCCACTTTATCGCAACGCTACATCACCGACCGCCAGCTTCCCGATAAAGCCATTGATTTAATTGATGAAGCGGCCAGCCGCATTCGTATGGAAATCGACTCCAAACCCGAAAAAATGGATCGTTTGGAACGGCGCGTGATTCAATTAAAAATCGAACGCGAAGCCATGAAAAAAGAAACCGATGAAGCGTCGAAAAAACGGCTGGAAAAAATCAACGAAGACCTGACCAAACTGGAGCAGGAATACGCCAATCTGGAAGAATTGTGGAAAGCGGAAAAGGCAGCAGTACAAGGCTCGCACCACATTAAAGAAGAATTGGAACGCGCCAAGCTGGCGCTGGAATCCGCCCGCCGCGCGGGGGATTTAGCGCGCATGTCAGAATTGCAATATGGCCGCATTCCAGAGTTGGAAAAGCAACTGCAACAATCCGCTTCGCTGGAAAACCGCAATCTGGAACTGTTGCGCAACGCGGTAACCGAAGAGGAAATTGCTGAAGTGGTGTCTAAATGGACCGGCATTCCGGTGTCCAAAATGCTGGAAGGCGAGCGCGACAAACTGCTGCGCATGGAAGACGCGCTACATCGCCGCGTGGTTGGCCAAGAAGAAGCATTAAAAGCCATCTCCGACGCCATCCGCCGCTCCCGCGCCGGTCTGTCCGACCCCATGCGCCCCAATGGTTCGTTTTTATTCCTCGGCCCCACCGGCGTGGGCAAAACCGAACTCACCAAAGCCCTGGCCGAATTCCTGTTTGACACCGAAGACGCCATGATCCGCATCGACATGTCAGAATTCATGGAAAAACATTCGGTTGCCCGTTTAATCGGCGCGCCGCCGGGCTATGTGGGTTACGAAGAAGGCGGTTATCTTACCGAATTGGTGCGCCGCAAGCCGTACTCCGTGGTTCTGCTCGACGAAGTGGAAAAAGCCCACCCCGAGGTATTCAATGTGCTGTTGCAAGTGCTCGACGATGGCCGCCTGACCGACGGCCAGGGCCGCACAGTGGACTTCCGCAACACGGTGATCGTGATGACTTCCAACCTGGGTTCGCACCTCATCCAGAGCCTGAGCGGCGAAGCCAATTACGCTAAAATGAAAGAAACTCTGATGGAAATCGTAACGCAGAACTTCCGCCCGGAATTCGTCAACCGCATTGACGATGTGGTGGTGTTCCACCCGCTCGGTGCCAGCCAGATTCAACAAATTGCCTTGTTGCAACTGGAACGCCTGCGCCAACGCTTAGCCAGCCAAAACATGCGCCTGGAAGTGAATGATGACGCGCTCGCCCACATTGCTACTGCGGGTTTTGACCCGGTTTACGGCGCACGCCCGCTGAAACGTGCAATTCAGCAACTTATCGAAAACCCGCTGGCGCAACACATTCTATCCGGCAAGTTTGTGCCCGGAGATACCATCGTGGCCGAATGGGCTGAGGAAGGGGTGACATTCAGTATACCAACACGCCTTGCTACGGCGTGCACAGAATGACCGCCTATCTCGCAGCATAGGGCGCATCCAGCAAACTTTCTGTGTGTTTGCTGGATGCGGTCAGTGTTTAAAACGCAGAGGATTAAACAAACACGAATTGGAAACTCATTTCGACAAATGGATTTATTTCTTGAAAAATCTGGAAAGCTTTGACCATATCCCAGCGATTTTGAACGAACCCGTGTTTTACAAAGCATTCAAAACTGCCGAGTTGGCGAATCTGAGCCGCGAACAATACACGGCGTATGAACAGAATCTTTTGGATTACTGGGGCGTGAAAGCCGCAGTGCAAACCGCACGAGAGGAAGGCGACAAAGCCGCCCGCTTGGAAACCGCCAGCAAGCTATGGGACAAGGCCTTCAGTTTAGAGGAAATTTGCGAGCTATACTGGCTTGAGGTTGAAGGACGAGCAAGAATTATCAAACCACCTGAATACCAGCAATTCCCGCCCGTCTATTTCCATAATAGAATAATGGGGAATAAGCAACAACGACTACAGCCCAAACCAGCAACAATCACACCCTATGTTATCCTTAACGTAAGGACGCCAGAAAGGTATTGTTATAAATCAATTAATTGCGTTAAGTTGAGAGGGTTGTGCGCGTTTGTGCTTCTGGCCAAATGAATTTTTTATACAGCCACCAAAACATCCAGTGGATAGCGCTTTCCGGCAAAATAATCGTCTATGCCGCGTAGCACCAACGGGCTACGCGGCGGTATGTTGCTGTGTGCAGTTTCTTCCCGGCTGAACCAATCCGCACGGTGAATGCCGTGATCCAGCGCTTGCGTGGGATGGTGACAGATGGCATCACCAATAAAGGTCATGCGGTGAAAGGGGACGCCATCGGGCGTCAGATAAAAGTACATGCCCAAAATTGCGGTGGGCACGAAATCCCAGCCAGTTTCCTCGCGGGTTTCACGGATGACTGCGTCCATCAGTGTTTCGCCAGGTTCTACGTGGCCCGCAGGTTGGTTGCGCACCAGACGCCCGGCAATCCATTCTTCCACCAATAAAAACCGCTGCTCCCGTGCAATGATAGCCGCCACGGTCAGACACGGGCGTTCCTGTGTATTTATCATTTCCATTTTACTCCCAGCTCAGGCTCGATCCGGTACGGTAATCCCGCACCCTCCCCTCAAAAAAGTTCGTTTCATGACGCAATTCGTACTCGCTAATCCACGGCATTGGGTGTGTACTGACGTTGAATATCGGTTTTAACCCAAGGCTTTTCAATAGGTTGTCCGCCATCATCCGTGCATACTGGGAATAATCCACAATATTTAATCCTGGAATGCCACCATTGGGCATGGTTACCTTGCCGAAAGTAATTTCATAGTCAACCGCTTCCGCCACAATTGCCCGCGCGCGCTCTTGCATGTCCTTATCCCACAGGGCTGGGTTTTCGTGGGCAATCTGAGTTACCAACCAACGGTCGTTGGCGGCGTGCAAGTTTTCATCACGCCAGATGTATTGGTATTGCTGGGCGGTGTTGCGTAGCTTGCCTTGACGCGCCAGCGCGAATATCTGGGAAAAAGCGCACGGAAAGAAAATATATTCAAAAACACAATAACTTATCAAGTCTTCCATCACAGCGCGCATGGCCTCTGGCGTGCCAGCCGGGTGCGGACAATTCGCCAGGTTATTGGTAAATTCCAAATTCCAGTTCAGCTTTTGCGCAATTTCTGGCACGGTTTGGTAAAGGGTAAAAATCTTGCCTTGCCCTTCCACGTCCAGGCCAAACGATTCCAATATGAAAAGGTAGGATTCGATATGATTGGCCTCTTCCGCCATTTGCCAGCGCAAATACTGGCGCACTTCATTGGCAGTAATTTGCTGCAAAATTCCGTTGCTTAGGTTATCCGGCACCAGGTTGTCGGATGCGGTCAGGTAGGAAATGTTACGGGTAAACATCAGCATTTCGTCAGCCGTTAGCTTGCCAGAGGCCCATTGCAGCTTATCTTCGCCCATCGGGATGTCGCTTGGCGTCCAGAAATTATTACGCGCATCCAGGAATCGCTGGCGCACATCCTTGTATTTCACCGGCAACGGCTGGCGCACGTCGTAACCAGTTCCGCCAATCACCTTGATTTCATCGGAGTTTGGTAAACGTTGACCGATGCGGATGGGCTGTAGTGTGGGATTAAAAAATTGTTGTGCTGTCGTCATTGGCTCAACTTTAGCCGCCATTTCGGTTTGCGCCTCAGCTAAGGCAGCGGTGGGTGGCTTAGGCACGCGCGCGTAGTGTAAACCTACGGGTGGCGGTATAAAGGGGGGGGCGGATTCGTTAGCGGTGTGGGTTTCCCCGTTAGCGTTAAATGGCATCATCATGCGGCTTTCCTATCTAAAAAATATCACGTCTTTACCCAAAGTCTGCTGGACACCTGCATGGCCCGTCAACACCGGTTGGCGGGTTACTGCGGCATGGAACAAAACTTGCTGAAAATGTTATGTATTCATTTTTTTTATTATAACGGTTTGATACCACAAAAAATAACTGATATATTTGACTAGATTGTCCACGGCAGACACAAAAACTATGCCGAAAGGGGCAGTATATTACCCCAGGCGGATGCTCCCAAGCGCAGAGCGGCTTGGTCGTATCGATGTATTGTTCAATAAAAACAAGAGCAAAGCATCCAATCACGAGGAAAGCCTGGGCGCTGTCCATTATACCGCTGGTCTCATGCGAACAGCTTGGAAAAGAAGAAATCATACAGGAATGGGCGGAGGAATGCGCGGTGCGCGCCAGCCTTGCTAGCTCTGATGAAATGGGCAATACGCTTCTTCTTTATCCTCAACTACACGTATGCACGCCAAGTTGGCGTGAAAAAAAATACGGTTCGCGGCTGGGAAGCCATCTGCGGACCACTGATGATAATTTGCTTTTCTTAAAAAAAGGCCGTTCAACGGGCTGCTTGATGATGCTCGGCACACCATGCCGATGCCGTGGAAACGCGCGTAGCGCACCACGCAGGCTGGGGCATTCGTGTATAGGGGCGGCCCTCGCGGTCACCCTTTTGGGTACCCGCAAGAGGATGCTACATTGGAACCATTTTGGGTACCCGCAAGGGTGCCCCTACATTGTAGAAATACGGAACAGGGAAACCTGGCGCATTACCACGGCGCAGAGCGCAAACGCGCGGCCTGCCATCCTCCCTTTGGCCGTGGGCATACGCGCAACGGGTTTCTAGGCACTATTCATTAAGGAGAGCACTATGCAAGGAAAACCAATTCATGAACAGGATTTTAATCAATGCAACCCAGCCGGAGGAAGTCCGGGTGGCCACAGTGGAAGGGCAACGGCTATTTAATTTTGATATTGAAACCCGCGCTAGGAAACAAACCAAATCCAATATTTACAAAGGCAAAATTACCCGCATAGAACCCAGCTTGGAAGCTGCGTTTGTCGATTATGGCGCAGAGCGCCATGGTTTTTTACCCATCAAAGATGTGGTGCGCAGCTATTTCCGCACCGACGATGCACCAGAAAGCAATGAAACGTCTGCTTCCTCTAACCGTGTGCAAATTAAAGAAGTTTTGAAGGAAAGCCAAGAAGTCATCATTCAGATTGACAAAGAGGAGCGTGGCAGCAAAGGGGCCGCACTCAACACCTTTATCAGCCTGGCCGGACGCTACCTGGTTCTGATGCCCAACAATCCCCGCGCTGGCGGCGTATCGCGCCGCATTGAAGGCGATGAACGCAGCGAAGCGCGCGAGGCCCTAAGCAATCTCAATATTCCCGATGGCATGGGCGTGATTTTGCGCACCGCTGGCGTGGGCAAGCTTACCGAAGAATTGGCCTGGGATTTAGAATATCTGCTGCATCTGTGGGACGCAATTCAAAATTCTGCCCAAGAACGCTCCGCGCCTTTTTTAATCTACCAAGAAAGCAATGTCATTATCCGCGCTATCCGCGACTATTTCCGCGAAGACATTGAAGAAGTTTTGATTGATGATGATACCGTGTACCAAGAAGCGCGCGATTTTATGCAATTGGTGATGCCGCAATTCGTGGATCGCATCAAATTGTATAAAGACACTGTACCGTTGTTCACGCGCTACCAAATTGAAAGCCAAATTGAAACTGCGTTCCAACGCGAAGTGCGCCTGCCCTCTGGCGGCGCGATTGTCATTGACCACACCGAGGCGTTACTGGCGGTGGACATCAACTCGGCGCGTTCTACCAAAGGTGAAGATATTGAAGAAACTGCGCTGACCACCAATCTCGAAGCAGTGGACGAAATTGCCCGCCAACTGCGCCTGCGCGATTTGGGCGGACTGATTGTGATTGATTTTATTGATATGATCAGCCATCGCAATCAGCGCGAAGTAGAGAATCGCATTAAAGAAGCGCTTAAAATGGATCGCGCCCGTGTGCAAGTGGGCCGGATTTCGCGTTTTGGCCTGCTAGAAATGTCACGCCAACGCTTGCGGCCTTCGCTGGGCGAATCCAGCCACATGCCCTGCCCGCGTTGCAATGGCCACGGCAATATTCGCAGCGTGGAATCACTGGCATTGTCTATCCTGCGTCTGATTGAAGAAGATGCGATGAAGGACAGCACCACACGCATCGTGGCGCAGGTTCCGGTCAGCGTGGGCACGTACTTGCTGAATGAAAAACGCCAACAAATCGCGGGAATGGAAGATCGCCACGACGTAACCATTACGGTAGTGCCCAATCCATACCTGGAAACGCCAAATTTTGAAGTGCAACGCCTGCGCACGGATGACAAGCTGGAAATTAGCAGCTATCAAACCGTGGAAAAACCGGAACTGCCGGAAATTCCCTATGAAGTCTCTGTAACCGAACCACGCGAAGAGGCCGCTGTGCGCGGCGTGACTCCGCAATCGCCGCCACCGGTACTGCCGCCCGCACCGGCACCTGCGCCCACACCATCCAAACCCGGCGGTATGTTCTCTTGGTTAGGCAGAATTTTTGGCAGCACCAGCAAGGAAGACCAGGAAGAAACACCACAACGCGAAGCTGCACGGCGTGGACGCCGCAATTTGCCGCCACGCGCATCCAATAACAAACCGCGCATTGGCAAAGAAAATGCTGAACGCCGCCCTGCTGTGCCAGCGCCCACTGCGCCGCGCCCGGGCGGCGGCGGACGCAACCGCCGCAATAAACCGCAGCGCAAGGAAACAGACACTTCTCCGCCTACACCGTCAGCGTAGGGGCGACCCTCGTGGTCGCCCTTTTGGGACTCGCTCGTTTTGGACGCACTATGGGGCACCCACAAGGGGGGTACCCCTACATTTTTGGCGTGTTGGGGCACACACAAGGGGTGCCCCTACATTTTTGGCGTGTTGGGGCACCCACAAGGGGTACCCCTACATTTTTGG
>DYPE01000127.1 GCA_020720085.1 Dichelobacter nodosus
CTGCGTTATATTCCTTGTTCCACTGTGTGCGCTGCCCGGCGGAGTGACGGTGCCAGCGGGTTGATACGCAGGGATTAAATGCCGTTTGCCGTTGCCGATTAAATCGGCGCGGCCCATTTTTTTGAGCGCATCGCGCAGCAGCGGCCAATTATTGGCATCGTGATAACGCAAAAAGGCTTTATGCAGGCGGCGCTGAATTGCGCCCTTGGGAATATACACGTTGCTGCGGCTGGGTTGGATAGGCCGTAGCGGGTTGTGGGCGGTATGGTACATCGCTGTGGCGAGCGCCATGGGCGAGGGCAGGAAGGCTTGCACTTGGTCGGCGCGCAAGCCGTTGCGTTTGAGCCACAGCGCCAGGTTGAGCATGTCTTCGTCAGTAGTGCCAGGATGGGCGGCGATAAAGTAGGGAATCAAATATTGTTCTTTACCGGCTTCGGAAGAAAAGCGGTCGAACAAGGCTTTGAATTTGTCATAAGTTCCCATACCCGGTTTCATCATGTGTGCCAATGGGCCAGATTCGGTATGTTCTGGCGCGATTTTCAAATAGCCGCCCACGTGGTGCGTGACTAATTCTTGAATATATTCTGGCGATTCCACGGCTAAATCGTAGCGCAGGCCAGAGCCGATAAGGATTTTTTTGACACCAGGCAAGGCGCGGGCACGGCGGTAAAGCTGAATCAGCGGGGTATGATCCGTGCGCAGATTTTTGCAAATGCCTGGATACACGCACGACAGACGGCGGCAGGCGGACTCGATTTCCGGTATTTTGCAATGCAGCCGGTACATGTTGGCGGTCGGGCCGCCTAGATCGGAAATGATGCCGGTAAAGCCGGGTTGGTGGTCGCGGATGGTTTCGATTTCGCGCACAATCGATTCTTGCGAGCGATTTTGAATAATTCGGCCTTCGTGTTCTGTAATCGAACAAAACGTGCAGCCGCCAAAACAGCCGCGCATGAGGGTGACGGAGAAACGGATCATTTCATACGCTGGAATTTTCGCGCCGTCATACGCCGGATGCGGCACGCGGGCATAGGGCAATTCATAAATTCTATCCATTTCCGCTGTGGTTAGCGGCAGCGGCGGCGGGTTTATCCATACGTCCTTGCTGCCATGGCGCTGTACCAAAGCGCGGGCATTGTGGGCGTTGGATTCTAGGTGCGCCATCCGCGAAGCGTGGGCGTACAGCATGGGATCGGTTTTTACCTGCTCATACGCAGGCAGGCGCAGGTAGGTTTGCGCGCGCTCCGTGCGCACGGGCGCATGACAGGGCTTGTCCGGTGCGCGAGCATCGATTTCCACGTAATCGCTGGGAATGCCCGTCACGGCTGTGCCGCGCAATTCTTTGATTTCAGAAATGCTTGCTCCTTGTGCCAGGCGGTGGGTTAATTCCACCAAGGCGCGCTCAGCATTGCCATACAGCAAAATATCGGCTTTGCTGTCCAATAAAATCGAGCGCCGCACCGTGTCTGACCAGTAATCGTAGTGCGCAACGCGGCGCAAACTGGCTTCAATGCCGCCGATGACGACAGTGCAATCTTTATACGCCTCGCGGCAACGTTGGGCATACACAATCACCGCGCGATCCGGGCGTTTATTTGCGGCACCGCCAGGCGTGTAGGCATCGTCGCTACGGATTTTGCGATCTGCGGTATAGCGGTTGACCATGGAATCCATATTGCCCGCAGTGACACCGAAATACAGATTGGGTCTGCCCAGGGCGGTAAAGGCCGCCGCGCTGTGCCAGTCGGGCTGGGCGATAATGCCAACACGGAAGCCTTGCGCCTCAAGCAATCGTCCAATCAACGCCATCCCAAAACTGGGGTGATCCACGTAGGCGTCGCCTGTCACTAAAATTACGTCGCAACTGTCCCAACCCAGCGCATCCATCTCCGCCCGCGATAGGGGCAGAAATGGCGCAATGCCAAAGCGTTTGGCCCAAAAGGGGCGGTAGGAAAATAAAGAGGGCCGCATGACAATGTCCAAGTGTAGTGGCTAGGGTTTAGCGTTAAGAAACGCAAGGTTATTGCCTGCGCACGTCCATGATTTGCACAAGGTGCGGATAATACTGCCAGTCCGACACATGCCATTCGGTGTGTAGCAAGGCGGTAAATTGCGTGGTGTCAGCGGGCTGGTTCACACGGATACACGGTACCCAGAAGGGTTGTTGCAAATCTGGCATGGGCAACGCACAAGTTTGTGCACTGGCCATACGCCCTTCTTCCAGCCGGGTGACTGCCCAGCGATCAGCGCCGGTGAAATCCAGGGTAACCCGTATGGCCCGGGGACTACCGTCCGGCGCGGTGGCATCCAGGCAAGGGACGAAAAAACGCTGGTTCTCCATATTAAATACCGGGCTGCACGGATTTTCCGCCACTTGCAACGCCATGGCCAAACCGTCGTCGCGGTGATTATCAAAGTCCTGCTGGCTATTGAGCGGCACACTAATATGCGGCGGAATGCCTGTGCCTTCGTAAGAAATCCCTTCCATGTCGCGCCAAGCTTCATTAGGCAGCATCACTTTCCAACCATTGGGCAAGGTACGGGTCAACATGGAAGATAAATTACCCTTGGTGGTTTCGCCAATCTGTACCGCGCCCGCCACGCTACGCAGTCCCATGGTGGCATTCTCTGCCGCGCTCACGGTTTTTTTGCTAGTTAATACAATGAGTTTACCATTAAAACGGAATTTGCCGCCCGGCGTGAGTGTAATATAACTGGGCTGCGATAAATGCTCGCCCTCCTTGGCGCGCACTTCCCACACCCGCATGGCGCGATCCGTCACCCGGTTGCCCAGCATCACCGCTGCAGGATCGCCGCCGCCACGGTTAAAACGCAAATCCACGATCAACGTGGCCGCGCTTTGCATCTCTTTGAATACCTCATCCAATTCTTCTTCCGTGAAGCCGCCCATTTTGTCTACATACACATACCCCACCGTTTCCTTCAGCCGCCCCCACACCAGCACTTTTTTTGCTGTCGCACGGTACGATGCGCCCAGCCGCTGGCCAATTTCGCGCAAAAACGAGGCTTTGTATGGATTTTCCACCACAGGCCACACTTCATTGCCGGTTTCTATGCCCGTATGTACATCATCCATTTGCCACAGCACTTCTTCCATGGCCGCCTTCATGGCTTCCTCGCTGTTGGCCTCCATCACGGTTTTTTTCGCCTCTGCATAGCCTTTTTCCCAGTCTGTATCATATATATCAAAAAATGGATATTGCGAATGGTAGGTGTACCATAACACATCAAAGTTATACGCGGGGTCTTTAGCCTTGCTTGCCACATCTTCCATGCACAGTGTGGGCAAGGAAAATTCGCGTGTAAAGCGCACTGGCGTGACGTAATCCCAGAATGTCAGCGCAAATTCATCTTTAGCCTTGTTTGCGGTACCGCTGATAAAAACTTCTTCCAAATCCGTCAAGCTGCCAGACACCACCTTGAGGCAACTGACTTCAGTAATTTCATACAGCGTTACTTGCGTGCCATTCACCCCCAGCAACATGCCATAGCCGTCGGAGCGCCAAACACCGGGAAATTGGCGGAGCACAGCCGCAATATCCTCTGCCTGCGCTGTGGCGGCGCAAACGTAACAAAATATTCCTGCGAGAACTCGTTTTCGCAATGGGTTCATTATTTTTTTCCTTAATAAATATGGAGTTGCCTCATCAACAACGCGCTGAGAGCCAGTCTTGCGTCAATTTTGACGCAGTACTATAGCATGTCGATATATCAAAATTTGTTCCCTAACTGGATAAACGGCTTTCAACGTATGGCGCAAGGATATACCCCTGTGTCACCAACCCCACAATCGCGTCCCGTATGCGTGTCGCAGAGCTTACATTGATGCGGCGCACATTCCTTAAAATCAAACAATAACAAGTAATTAGCGCACATAAATCGCACGGCACAGGCTTTGCCATAGCCAGGGTGACGGATGCGCTGGGCATCTGTTGAGTCTGCTTTCACGGTGAGGATGTGCGCATGGCTTATCAAATCATTGCTGCTTGTACCAATTGTCATGCGTGCTTGCCGTTGTGTCCGCACCAGGCGATTGTGGCTGCCACGCCGCATTTTTTGATTGACGCGAAGAAATGCACCGAGTGCGCGGGCGATTATGCTGACCCGCAGTGTGTGAGCATTTGCCCGATTGAAGGCGCAATTTTAGACTCGTTGGGTGCGCCGGCGAATCCGCCGGGGTCATTGACTGGCATTCCGCCGCATAAAATGGCAGCGGCGCGGGCGGAGATTCAGGCGCGATGAAATCCGATTTGGATGTGTTCAGCCACCGCCAAGCGGTGGAATTTGCCGATGGGGTGTATTGGATTGGTGCGCTTGATCCAACCCTGCGCACCTTTGACATCATTCTCCGCACCGCCAATGGCACGACCTACAACAGTTATTTGGTGCGCGGCAAAGACGGCGTGGCAGTGATTGATACGGTGAAGGAAAACTGCGGTGAGGAATTTTTTGCCCGCTTGGAATCGCAGACCGCTTATAGCGAGATTAAAGTGATTGTGCTCAATCACTTAGAACCGGATCACACCGGTGCGTTGCCAGAGTTGATGCGCCGTGCGCCGCAGGCAAAGTTGTACATTTCCAAACGTGCCACCTCGATGCTGAAAGCCTTGCTCAAGCCGATGGGCGGGACGCTTGAATACACCGCCGTGACCACTGGCGACAGCGTGAGCTTGGGCGAGCGCACGTTGCGTTTTTTGCACACGCCTTTTCTGCATTGGCCTGATACGCAATGCACCTACTTAGAAGAAGAAGGCATTTTGTTTTCCGGCGACATTTTTGGTTGTCATTATTGCGACAAACGCTTGTTTAATGACCTGGTGGGCGATTTCCGCTTTTCGTTTGATTATTACTATGCCCACATCATGCGTCCGTTCAAAAACCATGTGTTGGATGCGTTAAAGTTGATTGAACCGTTGAGTTTGCGGCAAATTGCGCCCACCCACGGACCGATTTTGCGTGAGCGTCCGCGCCGCTATGTGGCGCATTACCGTGAATTATCTACGTCGAGTTTGACGCGAGAAATTGGTGGCAATCAACAATCGTTGATTATTTTTTACATGAGTTCATACGGCAACACGGCGCGTATGGCAGAAGAAATCAGCGTGGGTGCCGATGAAATAGACAGCATTCGCGTGTCTTTATATGACTTAGAAGGTGGCGAAACCGATCCTTTCGTGAATTTGATTGAAGAAGCCGATGCGCTGTTGTTTGGTTCGCCCACCATCAACGGCGACGCGGTGAAACCGGTGTGGGATTTATTGTCGTCGCTTGCGGTGGTGAGTTTGAAAGGCAAATTGGGCGGCGCATTCGGTTCTTACGGCTGGAGCGGCGAAGCGGTACAAATGATTGAAGATCGGATGCGCGGTTTGAAAATGCACATTCCGGTGGAAGGTTTGCGGGTTAAATTGATTCCCACCGAAGAAGAATTGCAAGAATGCCGCGAGTTTGGGCGCAAAGTCGCTGCGGTGTTGGCAAGTCGCAATGCACGCAACGCTGAAGTTGATCTTGCTGATTTGGGATAGCGTTCATTGGGATAGCGGCAAGCGGCTAAAGACGCGACGTTAAGTTTCATTTTCAGATTTTTTAACACAACCAAAAGGTGAACTATCATGGCAAAAGCAAAAATTACGTTTGAAGACATCAATCAAACCGTAACGGTCCCTGCGGGCACGCGGGTGATTGAAGTGTCGGAAAAAATTGGCGCGGGGATTATTTACGGCTGCCGCGAAGGCGACTGCGGTACGTGCATGATGCACGTCCTTGAAGGCTGGAATAATTTGTCCGAGCCATCTGTTTTAGAAGAAAAAATCCTCAAAGAAAACATGGCAGGCCGCCATGACCGCTTGGCATGTCAAGCACAATTACTCGGCGACTGTAAAGTCAAACCCGCATAAGGAGAATCATTCATGCCTTTAATTACCTTCACCAATCCTGGCTACAAAGACAAAACCGTCTACGCAGTGGCGGGCAGCTTTACCGAAACCGTGCTGAAAATCGCCAAAACCAATAAAATTCCCATCAAATTTGATTGCGGCGATGGTCAATGCGGCAGTTGCGCGGTTCGCGTCAAATACATCGGCAAAAACGGCCCGATGGGCTATCACTTGGAAGAAAAGGAAAAAACCGTGCTGCGTGAACTCGGCAAAATCAGCAAAGAAGAATTGGAACGGCTGATTGTCGACGACCTGCCCAGCGAATGGCGGTTAGCCTGCCAATTCATTCCGCGTGATGAAGACATCGTAGTGGAATACGAGGCGATGTAAATGAGCGTCTTGGCATTCGCCCGCACCGCTTGCCCGCCCGCGTCCAAAGCGTCCGGCGGGCAGCGCCAAGACATGCCCGACCGCCGCGCCGCGCTGTATGCCGAGTGGCTGGCGGCACGGCGCGGCACAGCGGCAGATGAGTTATTGGCGCGGATGTTGGCGTCCTGGCAAGTCGGCGCGGGCGTATTGCCAAACTATTTGGGCTTGTCCGCCAGCGAATTTGCCCGCCTGCTGGCACACCATTTTCCCCGCTACCCGCGCCAGCACATCGTCCAGCCCAATCGCCGCTTGGACGCACAGTGCAGCGACGAAATGAACGATTTGCATACCTTGCTGTTACGCAACCGCAGCGGCAACAGCGCAACCGAAATCTGGCTGGCAGACATCCTCATCGCTGGCTGCTTGGGCAACGACCATTTGTGGCAAGATTTAGGACTGTGGCAACGCGCCGATTTGTCCCAACTGATGCACGACCACTTCGCGCCGCTGGCACAACGCAACTGCAACGACATGAAATGGAAAAAATTCCTGTATAAACAACTGTGTGAAACCGAAGGCGTGTACACCTGCCGTGCGCCCAGTTGCGCGGTGTGCGTGGATTATCACCACTGTTTTGGTGCGGAGCAATGAACGCCCTAGCCATGAAAGCCGCCAACGACCCCGTGATTCTCGACACCTACCTGCGCCTGTTCCAACCCTACAGCGAACAACTGCGCACCTTTCAAAGCCGCGACGGCGAATACGGCGCACGGTTTGCCCTGCTGTTTCGCCAAACCATCCGCCTGCTGGTGCTGCCCGCTGACATCAACCAACGCCTGCCCGCACTGTACACCAGCCTTGCCGAACGCTATCTCGCCAACGAACCCGCCACCGTGCGCCATTTCAGCTACGAAGACAACCGCTACTTTTTCCTCATTGAGTTATTGGACTGGCTCAAAGTGCATGAACGCGGTGAGCGGATGCGGTCATAAAAGCCCCTCAAGAATAGCTGAATCAGAATTTACAGAATTGGTTACAATTCTTTTTGCGCCGACGTAGCGCGTCAGGTTGAGCGCCGTGTTATAGTTTTCCAGATAAATATTTTGGTAAAAACACATTTTAAAACCGCATGTTACCTGGTGTGGTTCCAAAATATTTTTCTGTAAAACTATATGTGGCATTTGCAACCTTGTACTTGCTTTGCACAAACCCGCTTTCATAGCTTCGTGTCGATACATGCTGTAGCTTGAGGTCATGTACCAATGGACCGAAAAGCGGTATACCATCGCCAATTAGCACGGGGATTCTGGTGATGGTCATGTCCTGAATTAAACCTACTTGCAGGAAGGACTGGATTGTTCGTCCACCATCTATGTATACTTCAGCCGCTCACAAACTAAGCTTTTTATAACGTTATCCGTTCTCTTGCGGCAAAGGTATCTACACATCTTTGATTTTCAGCCCCAGAGGGGCGAAATCCATAGCAGCCCAGGGCAACGCCCCATACGCGCCAACTTATCATGGTAATACCATGTTTTTGTTAGAAAAAACGCGCTCAAGCTGGGCAATGGAAAGCGGTAAAGTTTTCAGCTTACGCTTACGAGGGCGCTCTTTCATGACAATTACCGCAGCTTGAAATTGCTCCGGTTTCCAAAACAATGCACCGATAATTTTTGTGATTGCTTCATCTTTTAGCATATTCCATATTCGCCAAGGTGTTATTGTTCTTTGCTTCTCAGAATCAAGAGTCTCCGTTCCAAATACCTTGTCTGCTCGCTTTGATAATAATGTGGCAAACAGCAGTTTTCCATAGAGCCAAATATCATTGAGCAGTGAATTTTCTTTAGCTCGCAGTTTATCAATATCAAGCAGACTTTTTAGGCGTTTGATGACCAGTTCGATTTGCCAACGCAAGCTATACAAAGTACAAATTGTTTTTGTATCTATAATAGTATGTTCAACTGTCGTAAATATCAGCATCCATTCCGCATACAAAAGCGTTTCTTTCTTTGGTTGCTTGTTTTTTGCTCGCTCCTTACATTTGCGACGGGCTTCCGGTATTTTCTCCTCTGGCAGGCGTCTAGCATGGACATAAGCTTGTACTTTTTTTACCGTTTTTTACCAACTGAACTGGAATACAAAATTCGTTGCTTTTGGCTTTTTTCAGGATTTCGTACAAGTTTAACCGGGTTTTACCATCGGCCTCAAACAACGGCATTGAATAAGGGTTTAGACGCAATATCACCAGCACACCTCTGGCGTGATGCTCCAAAATCACTTGTGGATGGTTGTAACCTCTGTCGATTAATACAACGTCGCCTTTTGTTAAAGGATATAGCGCTAAACTTTCTCCTACAGATTTAGAGCCTATACGAAATCAGTTAATTAAAGAAATGAACTAAGAATACATCCA
>DYPE01000128.1:0-1923 GCA_020720085.1 Dichelobacter nodosus
AAAAATACGATGCGCTGGCGCAGCATCAGGCCGACAGTAGCCAGATAACCTCGGCGTGCGCGGTCAAATCCCCGGTTGAACCAGCCGAAAAAGCCGCGTTTTTCAGCGAAATGCTCGGCATCGGTTTGTTTCAGCAAAGTTGCGCACAATGCGGGCGTCAGAATCAATGCCACCAGCACGGATAAAACCATTGCCGAGACGATGGTGATCGAGAACTGGCGGTAAATCACCCCGGTCGAGCCGCCGAAAAACGCCATCGGCACGAACACCGCCGACAATACCAGGGCGATGCCGACCAGCGCGCTGGTGATTTGCCGCATGGATTTGCGCGTGGCTTCGCGCGGCGACAGGCCGTCTTCGTGCATCACCCGTTCGACGTTTTCCACCACCACAATGGCGTCATCTACCAACAAACCGATTGCCAACACCATCGCAAACATGGTCAGCGTATTGATGGAATACCCAAACGCGGCAAGCACGCCAAACGTGCCGAGCAGCACCACCGGCACCGCGATGGTGGGAATCAAAGTGGCGCGTAAATTTTGTAAAAATAAATAAATGACTAAAAAGACCAGAAAAACCGCTTCAATCAGGGTTTTGACCACATCCTCAATGGCAACGCGCACGAACGGCGTGCTGTCGTAAGGGTAAATCACTTCCATGCCAGCGGGGAAAAAGCGCGACAATTCTGCCATTTTGGCTTTGACCGCCTCCGCCGTTGCCAGCGCATTCGCGCCGGCAGCCAGGCGCACTGCCATTGCCGATGCAGGTTGACCGTTGTAACGTGCGACGCGGTTGTAATTCTCGCTGCCCAGTTCTATCCGCGCCACGTCGCGCAGGCGTACCTCGCTGCCGTTTGGCGTGGTAATCAGCAAAATTTCGCCGAATTGCTCCGGGGTACGCAAGCGGCTTTGCAACGTCACCGAGATATTGAGTTGCTGCCCGGCTTCCGCTGGAATCGCGCCAAGCTGGCCGGCAGACACCTGGGCATTCTGCGCTTTCACCGCTGCGGCGACATCGGCGGGCGTCAGGCCGTATTGATGGAGTTTGTGCGGATCGAGCCAGAGGCGCATGGCGTATTGGGACATGAAGGCCATGACTTCGCCCACGCCCGCCACCCGGCTGACCGGCTCTTGCAGGCGGCTGACCAGATAATCGCCCAGTTCGCCTTCGCTTTGTGCGCCGTTTTTGGACACAATCCCCACCACCAACAGGAAATTGCGCACCGATTTGGTCACCCGCATCCCTTGTTGCTGCACCACCGAGGGCAGCAGCGGGGTCGCCAGTTGCAGCTTGTTTTGCACCTGCACCTGGGCCACGTCGGGGTTGGTGGCGTTATTGAACACCAGGGTAATGCTGGCGCTGCCGTCGTTGCTGCTGGTGGAAGTGATATAGCGCAAGCCATCCAAGCCCTGCATTTGCTGCTCGATGACTTGGGTGACGGTATCTTCCATCGTCTGCGCGTCCGCGCCCGGATAGGTCGCGCTGATGCTGATTTGCGGCGGCGCGATGGGCGGGTATTGGGTAATCGGCAGTTTGAGAATGGATAAGCCGCCGGCCAACATCACCACAATGGCGAGTACCCAGGCGAAAATCGGGCGGTCGATGAAAAAGCCAGCCATAAGAATGCTCCAAAGTTAGAAGTGCGCGATATTCCCGAAACAAGCGGACGCGGCTAAACGGTTAGCTCGCCGGTGCGCCCCGCATATACTCACGCAACAAGTGATTGAGTATTGTTTGATAATCCGTATGTTGTTCGCTGGCTTTTTTTTTCAAAAAAAGTAACACGTCATCGTCAAATTGCACAGTTGCAGTGACTTTTTGCGAAGCATAAAAGCGCCCGCGAATACCGTCGCTGAAATCATAGTTATCCGCCAATTCAAAATCGTCAAGTTTGGCTCTTTGCTCAAGCGTTCTCATATT
>DYPE01000128.1:2023-8600 GCA_020720085.1 Dichelobacter nodosus
TATCCGCCAATTCAAAATCGTCAAGTTTGGCTCTTTGCTCAAGCGTTCTCATATTCTTTTTTCTCCCTTATATTTGCAGGTCTTGCGGAAATAATACGGATAATTTCCTCACCTTCATCTGAAAAAAACAAGTTGGCAACCACAAGTATTTTTCCGCTGTTAATCGCGCCTATAGTCACCCAGCGTTCCTCAAAATAACTAAAACGATGATCAAGTTTTGCCAAGTGCAGTGGATCATTAAAAACCGCCTGCGCTTCTTGAAATGAAACTCCATGTTTTAGTTTATTTTGGATGTTTTTATGTTCATCCCACTCAAATTTCACTATCAAAAATCCAATGAAGATAAATTTGCGAATCCAATATGCAAAACCAATATATGCTAATGAAAAAATACAATAATTTTTCGATTTTATTTAGTCTCATCTTCCTGGCGGCGTGTTGGGCGCACGATAAAACCATGCAAACCGGAAATTATCCACAGGAAGAGCCAAGCAATCAGAACAATAAAAGGGGTGAAAAGATGTGCCCAGGGGAACATATATCCGGGATCACCAATGCTCTGTGCGTATAAGAACATCACCACATTCAAAACAACGATCAAAGAAGGAATGACATAGCCCTGACGCTGTTTTAACGAGGCACGGTTAGCAAGAATGATTACCGCCAAAATGGCGGGGAAAAAAATCCATATGAGTGCAGTTATTTTCATCACAAGTTAGCTTTAATGTCTAATATCCAGTGATGGCATAACTTCAAGTCCCATTGCTGCTAATGCTTTGACTTCAGGAACATGTGAACTTAGTTGCCCATGTCCAAGCCAATAGAACTCACTTTCATCAAGAAAATGATTCAATTCCCCACCATTTTTTCCTAACCACTCTATCAACCATACATATTTATTTTTAACTCGGTCGATTTGGTCATATAGTTTTTCATGGACTTCAATATATACCATTCTTTCGTTGCGTTTATTAGCCACTGCGAATACATAATCCCAGCGGGGATCATTGGGTCGCATTTTTTGTAAGCAAGCATCAATATCAACACTGCCAGATACCTTAACAGGATTATGAACACGAATATAAGAAGCGTTGCTACCTAACGCATCTAGTTTAGCTTTCCAGCATTGTTCGAGGTCTGATATATTAGAAATTATTTGCTTAAAGGTCATTTTTTGAAATTCCTTTGGCTAATCCTTGCCGTGCCGCCTTGGCGACGATTTTTGCGGCTTGGCTGCTGAATTCAGTCAAGCCGCCCCAGGATGGAATATGATTAAAGTCAAGGTTGGATATATCAATAATTTTTGTCCCTGTGTCTTCAGGTGAAAAGTAATAAACATTAAATATTTTGTCATTAATAACAGAATTATCCCCTGTGAACGCAGGAATTCTGAAAAGCTCCGCTAATAATCCTGGATTTGCCTGGTTGCGCTTAATTTCCTTGATAGCCCACATCACATCCAAAACATGAGGGGAGTGTGTTGAGACAATGAGTTTATAACCACGGTGCAATAATTCCAGCATCGTCAGAATGACTGCCGAAATAGCATTTGGGTGCAGTCCCATTTCTGGTTCTTCAATAATCGTAATATCAATAAATTCATTTTTTTGTCTATTTGACTGAAATAAACCATAGAATCCAAGCAATAACGGTAAAAATTCGCGTTGCCCAGTTGACCAGGTCATAAATGGCAGGCGGCTATTATCTTCTAATTGCAGCATAATCCTTCTCTGTAAACCTTTATCTAAAACGACTTTAGCAGACTTGAATAGGCTATTATTGAGATGGTCAAATATGGATGCGTCGAACCGCCGACGTTCCCTTGAGAAAATCACATCATCCTCACTTTTCCCTATACCAATATTGAGTAATCTCCTGATAAAATCACTGAACTGTTTTGTGACAAATGGCGTATCCATTCCATAGTCACCAAATGGCCTCGGCCAACCAGTTTGCATAACCATCGCACGTTGCGCAGGAATATACAGTAAATTTTCTTTAGATTTCTTTATGCCAATATTAATTTTATCTTCAATGTTAAAATAACTGCCATCAAATTGTATCTTTGTTCTGTCATTGATTAAGGTATTCATGCCTTCGCCAAAATAGGCACTGAGAAATTGACTTTTATCTTCCTGCCAATTAATACCATAATATTTAAGTTGCTCACAAATAAATGGAGCATCATAAAACAATTTAATCAGTTGCAAAAAAATACTCTTGCCGCTGGCTTGTGGCCCAACCAACAAGGTCATATCAGCAAGTTCTACACAGCCGCGCTGAATTTGTCCGAAAGCGGTCATTTCAATCTTCATTTTTATCTCCTGTGCAAATTTTTACAGCGTGGCGCACCCGTCTATTGTTTCATCTCTACCACCACCGCCTTGCCGCCCGGCTTGAGTTTCTGCAAGCCGTCCACGATCAGCCGTTCGCCAGCCTGCAAGCCACTGGTCACCAGCCATTGATTGCCCACAGCGCGATCTGCCTGGATTGTCCGTTGCTCCACGATGTCTTCGGCGTTCAGCACCAACGCGGTGGCTTGCCCCTGCGCGGTGCGACTGACGGCTTTCTGCGGCACCAGCAGGGCATTTTGGCGCATCCCTTCCTGGACAATGGCGCGCACATACATGCCGGGCAGCAATTCCTGTT
Organism: Dichelobacter nodosus; assembly: GCA_020720085.1. Lineage (GTDB taxonomy): Bacteria > Pseudomonadota > Gammaproteobacteria > Beggiatoales > Beggiatoaceae > DYPE01. The sequence goes on from DYPE01000128.1 coordinate 4,673, forward strand.
CAGGATTAGGGAATTGCGCGCGCACGGTGACTGTGCCGGTGGCGGCGTCCACAGTGCTGTCGGCAAACTGTAACACGCCGGGATGGGCGTAGCGGCGGCCATCTTCCAGAATCAACTCGACTTTTACCTCCGCCTCGTTGCGCACCAGCTCGCCGCTTGCCAGTGCGTGTTTTAGGCGCAGCAGTTGTGCGCTGGATTGGCTCAAATCCACATACATCGGGTCAAGTTGCTGGATTGTAGCAAGCGCTTGTTCCTGATTGGCGGTGACCAACGCGCCAACAGTTACCTCCGAACGCCCGATGCGCCCGCCAATCGGCGCGGTGATGCGGGTGTATTCCTGGTGAATTTCTGCCGTTTTCAGCGCCGCACGGCTGACTTCCACCACCGCACGCGCTTCAGCCAGGGCGGATTGCGCATCGTCGAGCGCTTCCTGGCTGATGGCTTTGCTGCTGGCTAGGCTTTTGTAACGATCTGCTTTGAGCTTGGCGGTGGACAGTGCTGCTTCGTCACGCGCCTGAGCGGCTTGGGCGCTGTTATACGCCGCCTGGTACAACGCCGCGTCCAGGCGGTACAACACCTGGCCGCGCTCGACCACGCTGCCTTCGGAAAACAGGCGCTCTTCAATAATGCCATTGACCCTGGGGCGCACTTCGGCGATCAAGGTCGGCGCGGTGCGGCCTGGTAATTCGGTGGTCAGCACCGCGTCAGCGGTTGCCAGGGTGATTACCCCCACTTGCGGCGGCGCGGCGGCGGGAGGTTGCGCCTGGCTGGGCGCGGCGGCGAAGAATAATGCCGCGATCAGGCCAGCGCTGAAACGTGAAAAATAACCTTGCATGATAATACCTCTCAGAACATGCTGGTACGGAAGTGAAATATAAACTAGAATGAACGTTCAATCTATTCCCAATATCACCAAAAGTCAAGCCACAGGAAAAATCCACATGACACAACCGAAAGCCGAGCTGCGCCGCCAGCAAATCCTTGACGCAGCAGCGGCGTGTTTTCGCCAAGCGGGCTTTCACGGCGCGAGCATCGCTAAAATCAGCGCCGCTGCCGCCATGAGTCCTGGCCATATTTATCATTTTTTTACCAACAAAGAAGCGATTATCGGCGCGATTGTTGAGCAGCGGGTTGAACATTTGCTCAACATGATTGCGGATTTGGAGGCAGCGCCAGACGTGTTTGAGGCATTGATCCAGCGGGTTGACATCGGCGTGGCGGAAAAAACCGACCCAGATTTCGCGGCATTATGGCTGGAAGTGCTGGCTGAAGCGGCGCGTAACCCGGAGATCGCTGCGCTGGTACACGCCGCTGACCAGCGCCTCCGCCGCCGTTTGCTGGAACTGGTCAACCGCGCCCGCCAATCGCGCCAGATGGTTGCTGACCTTGCGCCAGAAGCGGCAACGGAGGTGATTATGGCGATGTTTGAAGGCTTGTCCAACCGCATTACCCAAAATCCGGCGTTGGACAAAACCGCCGTGATTGCCGCGTTGCGTGTGGCGTTGCGGGCGGTGTTAATGGGCTAGCAAAACGTAGGGCGGATTAAGGCGCGTCTTTCGCTCACTGAGCCTGTCGAAGTGTGCGCCGTATCCGCCAATTCCCGCACCATGCCGGTGGTTTGGCGGATACGCTGCGCTTAATCCGCCCTACGCCAAGCCAAAATCCGCCATCACCTGAAGAATCTGCCCCGCCTCCGGTATCCGCATCCGCTGCGCCTCCGCCAACGCCAGGCGCAACAACGCCCCCGCCTCATCCGCTTGCGGCGGGTCTAACTGCATCAAGACGATAGCCAACTGCACCCGCGTTATCAACAAACTGCGCACATCCCCCAGTCGCTCATACACCGGCATTTCTTCTTCCCGCCGGATGCGCAGCGCCTCGTCCAACTCGCCCCGCGCCTGCAAGATGTCGGCGATTTTACCCAGCGTCACCGCCCGCGAGCGCACATCCCCCAGCCGCTCATACACCGGCATTTCTTCTTCCCGCCGGATGCGCAGCGCCTCGTCCAACTCGCCCCGCGCCTGCAAGATGTCGGCGCTTAAACCCCGCGCCAGCGCGTACTCGCGGTCTTCTCCGCGTGTTTTATCCAACGCGGCTTTTTCCTCTGCCGCCGTCAATGCCCACTGCACATCGCCCGCGCTTCGTGCGGTATTGCCCAGTGTCCACAAGATATTGGAACGCGCCGCATCGTCGCAGTCGCCGCTCAACAGGCTTTCGCACCACGCCTGCCACAGCGGGAAGGGTCCGTTGCGGATGGCGTAATTCATGGCGTGTCCAATCACCTCCGCCCCGCGTTGCAGCGGCACACCGCGCAGCCAGGCGGCGAGCGCGGGCTGTTCGGCGTTGAGGGCGTGCCATGCGCTGTAGCCCGCTGCGTTTTTGGGTTCGGGCAGGCGTGATAAAAACCAGTTGTCCAGGCGTTGTTGCGCGGCGGACACATCCGCGCATTGCCCGCGCAGAAACTCTGCCAGCAAGGGGTGAATTTTCCAGCGTCCGGCGTCGGCTTTTTCCACCAGCGAGTATTTATGCGCCAATGCCAACAGCCGTTCGCAGGGTTTCGCCTCTGCCAAGCCGCTCACCGCTTGCGCCAGCCCGCTGCCAAAGCTGTCCGTCAACAGCCCCAACGCCGCCAAGCCTTGTTGCCAGCTTGCCGCCTGCGCAGGCGGGGCTTTTTCCGCCATCCATTGCCAGGACAGGGCAAAGGTGCTGCGCAAAATCCCCCGCTCGCTGTTTTCGATGTCGTCGTAACTCTCCAGCGCGAGTTGCGCTTCGTGCAATTGCTCAAGAAAATCCGCCACATCGGGATTGTCTTGCAAATAACCAGCAGCCAAATGCAACGCCAGCGGCAAACCGCCCAACGCCTGCGCCAATTGCCGCGCATCGTCTTGTGCCAGCGGCGGTGCGCCTAAAAACGCCAGTTTGCGCTGCAACTGCATCATGCTGTCGGCTAACTCAAAACTCGCCACGCTCACCCGCGCCCATTTTTCGCTGCTGCCCACCCCGCGCAAGCGTCCGCTGACCACCAATTTGCAACGCGGCAAGGCTTTGGCGATGCTGCCCGCGACTTGCGCCGCTGCCGGCGAATCGGCGTTTTCGATATGCAGCAAACCGCCTTGCGCCAACGCAGCGGGCAATTGCGCGACTTTGACTTGGAGTTGTTCTGCCAGCATAGCCAGATGCTCTTGCGCCGTCCCCGGCTGGCGCGGGTCAAGCGAGAGCTTGTAATAATGCGGATAGCGGGCGCTGTGTTGGCTGTGAAAATAATCCACCAGCCAGGATTTGCCCACCCCCGCCATGCCTTCCACCACCACCGGCATATCGCCTTGCAACGCGGTTTCTAATTGCGCCAATTCGCTTTCGCGCCCGACGAAGGTGGCGAGCAGGCGGGAGTTGGCGGGTTGCGGTGGGGTTTCTGCCAGCGGCCAGTTTTTGTACTCGGTGACAAACCAGTGCAGTACGGTGTCGAGTGCACTGAGAATTTCCCGCGCTTGTTTGGCACTGTATGGCAACACATGTGCGCCGGGCGGCGACAGCGCATTGAGATGATCCATTGAACGGTAAATATGCTCCGGCACGACATCTGGCACGATTTTGCGGGCTTTTTCGCGGAATTTGCTGAGTAATGTGCCAACCGTCATGCCGTAACATTCCAGCGCAATATCTTGGCAAATGCTTTTGAGCAAAGCCTCCAACACCCGCCGCGCATTGTGCAGCAAGTCGGTGTCGTCATTGGCGGGATGTAGCAACCGCTGCAATTCCGTTTCAACGTGTTCCAGCTTGCCTTGCAGCAAAGTTAGATACTGTTTGAGTTGGGCTAATTCTTGTTCACAACTTGCCATGTTCCTCTCCTGTTATAAATTACCCAATTCTTCTACCGTCAAACCCGTCAACTCACTGATTTGTTCCACACTAAACCCTTTCTCGCGCA
>DYPE01000129.1 GCA_020720085.1 Dichelobacter nodosus
ATACCCACTACCCAGGGCGCGATGTACTGAGCCTGTCGAAGTATTGCCCTGGGCTGTACGGATTTCGCCCCTCTGGGACTGAAAATCAAAGATGTGTAGATGCCTTTGATCTTTACGGGGATGAGTAAACATGTCATAAACGCTAGCGCGGCGCTGGCAATCCTCTCAACTTAACGTAATATATTGATTTTTATTTAATTATTTTTTGTGTGAACCCATCGCGGAGGCATGCCGTCAGGATACACCAAGGTTCTATACCGGTGTGTCGCCACTTCATAGCACCCTTAACGCAAGGAGATTAAAATAAATATCCTTATAAATCAATTGACTGTTGCTAAGTTGAGAGGATTGGCGGCGCTGGCCAATCGCACTACAATACGCTGTTCAGCAACACCAATAATTTACCGAGTTTTTCCATTTCATTTAACCTATTGATTATAAAACGCTGCCAGCCGCGCTGACGATTGCCCGCAATAGATAAGTTTACTAAAAATCAATGTATTAAATTGAATTGAAAAAACGCCCCATTCATCTTAATTTGAACCATTTTAACTATTATGGCAATTCTACGCTGCGCAAAATGCGGACATCTCCGCGAAGTTCCGAATGAATACATTGGCCGTTCTGTGGCTTGCCCAAGCTGCCAAAACAACGTAACCATTTACGCTACCGTCGCGTTTCTCCAACAAGTGCTGCGCCAATATACTGCTTTGCGCGCCGAACTCGCCCAACTCAAAACGCCCGCCGTTGCTGGTTCTGCGCCCGCGCAGGCCACGGCATCACCAAATCCGCTCATTCCGCCGGAATATGCACCAGTTATTCAATGGTTTAAGCATAAACAAATCACTGCCAACCTTGATTTATCTGCTGTAGATACCAGCGGCTTTTTTGACGAAATTGCGTTGCAATTAGGCGATAATTATTCCTTATTCAGCGCAATTAGTGACAAGATTTTTCGCACCCAGCATGGCGGCTATACAAATTTAACCTTAAAACTTGCCGATTATAGCCAGAAAGATGCGCAGATGATTCATGACTTCTGCAAAATGTTGTATGACCACTCATTTGTCAGTAAATTTTTTTATAAAAATATTGAGAAACGTATTCATCTAACTTTGCAAACAGCGCCACAAATTGTTAATTTTTTTAATGGTATCTGGTTAGAATGGTACGTATTTATGAAACTCCGCATGAACTTTGAAACACGTGCGATTCCATTTGCCGGTGTGCGCAGTTTAGAACTCATTTTTAGCAATGAAGACAAGCATGAATTAGATTGCTTTTTTCTCTTGCGTAACCAACACGCGATTTGTATTGAGTGCAAATCAGGTGAGTTTCGCCAACAAATTGAAAAATATCAAAAACTGCGTCAACGGTTAGGACTCAATAAAGAAGCATTCTGGATGGTGGTCATGGGATTGACCGACGTTCAAGCCCAGGGATTAAGTGCCATGTATAGCTTGACGTTTGTGAATGAAGCGAATTTTATGCAACTGGTCGATAAATTAGTATAAGCCCGCGTGGCCCGTAAACCATAGTCACTGCCATTAAGTTAAGAAGCTGTTGGTAAAATTGGTAGCACGGGGCGGTGCATTGAGCCTGTCGATGCGATGCCCTGAAGCTCTGTCGAAGGGCACGAAAAATCAATGACTTGTAATTTTACCAACAGCTTCTTAGACCTGGTTATGTCCGTTCGGGTTGGGGGTGGTTGTTGCCCGCTTGGGCTGTAAGTCGTTGCTGAATATTCCCCATTATATTACTACGGAAATAGAGCGACGGGAATTGCTGCTGTTTTACACGACAAACCAATGTCATATCGATGGATTAACCTATCACTGCCGCTGAGAACGGCTTCCACGAATAATCCGCTTGCCATGCAGCCATTGTTTTTCTGTCAATTCAATTCCTAGAGGTATTTTATGTCCGCTTATCGACTGCTGCCGTTGGCCGCTGCCATCGGCCTCGCCTGTCAGGTTGTTGCCGCCAAACCGTATTGCGAAAATCCCAGCGTGGATGCGCAACTCAATATTTCCGTGCCCTGCGTACAATTCGACGGCGCGCCGTTTCGCGCCACGCTGGGTTTTCGTGCGCCGTCACACTGGGTGCTGGAAGATTTTGCGCCTGCTGAAGACTGTGCGCCCACGGCTGCTGCGTGTGCTACTGCGGTGGACAGCGAGAAGAACATTGCTTTTGACGGTGTGGAAGTGCTTGGCCTGCGCCATGCGGCGCGCCTAAAATTCAATTCCACCGTGGCTACTGGCAACGGCATGGGTTGGGATTTGGACGATTATCAACCCAAAGCAGGTGTGGCGGGCGCGGGTAAAATCAACGTGCGCGAAAGTCTAAAGGAAATCTCTTTCAAGGGCGGTAAAAAGCTCAATTTAGACGTGGGCATTGGCAGCGGGGCATTCCACATGCCGGGCGATGCGCCGGATATTTTTTATACGATTACCGACCGTGGCCCCAACATCGGTTGCGAAGAAGCGCCCAACCTGCTCGGCGCAAGCAAATTCTGCATCAAAACCGATGGCAGCAATGATGAAGCCGGTAAAATCTTCCCAGTGCCAGAATTCACCCCCAGCATTTATAAAATTCGCCTCACCAGCGGCGCAACAGGCAACCCGGAACGCGGGCGTAGCTATGAAATTCTTGAGCAAATCAAGCTGCAAGACCGCAATGGCCAGCCCATCACCGGACTTTCTAATCCGCTCAAGGCGGCCACGACCGAACTCGGCTTTGACCCGCAAGGCGCACAACGTGGCTTTGACGCGGAAGGTTTGGACACTGAAGCGCTGGTGCGCCTCAAGGACGGCACGTTCTGGCTGGCGGACGAATACGGCCCCAGCCTGATTCACGTTGCTGCGGACGGCAAAATCATAACCCGCCTGGTGCCTGCTGGCCTGGAAGCGGATCTGGCCGCTGCTGAATACAACGTGGAAGGCAAATTGCCGTCCATTTTCAAGAAGCGCACGCTGAACCGTGGCGCAGAAGCAATTGCCATTTCGCCGGATGAAAAATACTTGTATTTCATCATGCAAAGCCCGTTGGCCAATCCAGACGCTGCTGCCTACAAGGCTTCGCGCAATGTGCGCTTGGTCAAAATTGAACTGGACAATGGCAACTTCAAGGCATTGGCTGGCGAATATCTATATGTGATGGATTTACCTGAATTTTACCCGCTAGACAACAGCACCAAGCAGACCGATGTCAAAGTTAGCGAGCTGGTGGCACTGGCCAATGGCGATTTACTGGTATTAGAACGCATCAGCAAACAAACCAAGCTCTATCGCGTGCGCCTGGACAGCAAAGCCACCAACCTGCTGGGCGGCAAATGGGACGATGAAGGCACAGCCCCTACGCTGGAACAAACTGCATTTTTAGCCGGCAGCGAGGGCACAGTTGTGCCATTGCGCAAGGAACTGGCGTTTGATTCGCTGCATGATCTGCCAAATGCGCCAGCCAAAATTGAAGGCGTAGCCATATTGGATCACGAATACCTGGCGCTGATAAATGACAACGATTTTGGCATTGCGGGGGATCAGACCACCATTGTAGTGGCCAAGCTCAGCAACAAAGTCGCCGCTGGCGCAGCCAAGTCGGAAATCATGCTCAAGCGCATTGGCCGTTACCAGACCGGCTTTTATGATGCTGGCGGCTCGGAAATTGTCGCTTATTGCGCCATGGCCAAGCGCGTGTTCGTGGTGAATGCGGCAGATGCCACGGTGGATGTACTGGACGTGGCTGACCCGGCCAAGCCCACCAAAATCGGCACGCTGGATGTGAAAGCGTTAGGTGCATCTGCTAACAGCGTGGCTGCCAAAAACGGCAAAGTCGCAGTGGCGGTAGAAAATGCCAATAAGCAAGCCCCGGGTAAAATCGCGCTGTTTGATGCCAATACCTTGGCATTACTCAACACTTTTGACGCTGGCGCGCTGCCGGATATGGTGACATTCACCGCTGATGGCAAGAAAATCCTCGTGGCCAACGAAGGTGAACCCGACTCGGACTACACCAATGACCCAGAAGGCTCCATCACCCTTATCGACGTGGCCTCCGGCGCAGTGCAACAGCTTAAATTTGACGGCTTCAACGCTAAAAAAGCCGAGCTGATGCAAAAAGGCGTGCGCGTGTTCAGCCCCAACGCCACAGTGGCGCAAGACTTGGAGCCAGAATACATTGCCACCAGCGCAGACAGCAAAACCGCGTGGGTGACCTTGCAGGAAAACAATGCGTTGGCCGTGGTGGACATTGCCAGCGCCACAATCACCGACCTCCTGCCACTGGGTTTCAAAGACCATAACCAGGGCGGCAATGAACTCGACCCCACGGACAAGGACGGCAAAGCGCAGTTGGGTAAATGGCCAGTGCTGGGCATGTACCTGCCCGACAGCATTGCCGCGTTCACTGCCAAGGACGGCAACACCTACCTGGTAACCGCCAATGAAGGCGATTCGCGCGATTACGCCAAATTCAGCGAGGAAAAACGGGTTAAGGATGTGGTGCTAGACGCAACGGCCTTCCCCACTGCGGCAAATTTGCAGCAAGAAGCGCAATTGGGGCGGCTAAAAATCACCTCCACCTTGGGTGACAGCGACGGTGACGGCGATTACGACAAGCTTTACGCCTTTGGCGGGCGTTCATTCTCGATTTGGAATAGCCAAGGCGAACAAGTGTTTGATAGCGGTAGCCAATTCGCCAAGCTGTTGCTCAACCAGCTCCCTGCCAATTTCAATGACGACAGCGGCAAAGCCGATGGCCGTAGCGACGACAAAGGCAGCGAGCCAGAAGCCATCGCAGTGGGCGAAGTGAATGGCCAGACTTATGCCTTCATCGGCTTAGAACGCATGGGCGGCATTATGGTGTACAACATCACTGACCCGAAAAACGCCTATTTTGTCACCTACCTCAATGACCGCGATTTTAGTGTCATGCCCGGCAAGGACAACGCCAGTGTTCCTGGCAAAGATGCAGGCGATCTTGCGCCAGAAGGACTGTCTTTTGTGTCCGCCGCCGTAAGTCCTAACGGCCAGCCATTGCTGATAGCGGGTAACGAAGTCAGTGGCACCACCGCGATTTACCAAATTTTCAGCGATGATCGTCAATACCTGTTCGGCGCGACCAAGCCCAAAACCAATGTCGCACCGCCGACCAACGGTTCCGGCAATCGCCGCCGTCTGGACATGCGCATTCTGCACATCAACGACCACCACTCGCACCTCAAGCCCAACACCGGACTGAGCCTCAACTTCAATGGCGTGGCAACGCAGGTAGAAATGGGTGGCTTTGCGCGCGTGGCAGCTACGTTCAATTCCATTGCGGCTGACTACCAGGGCAATCTGCTGAAATTACATGCTGGCGACGCGCTGACTGGCGATTTGTACTATACGCTGTTCAAAGGCGAAGCCGACGCTGCGCTGATGAACCAAGTGTGTTTTGATGCTTTTGCGCTGGGCAACCATGAATTCGACGGCGGCGATGCTGGGCTGAAAACCTTTTTGGATTATCTCAATGTCAATAGCCCGTGCGGTGCCACGCCAGTGCTGGCTGCGAACGTGATTCCCCAAGTGGGCACCCCACTGGCGGCAAAAACCACGCAGGACTATCTCAAGCCCTACATCGTGCGCGAGTTCGAGGGCGAGAAAGTGGGCATCATTGGTATTGACATTGTGGGGAAAACCCAAAATTCTTCCAAACCGCTGCCCACCACCGAGTTCCGCGACGAGGCGCAAACTGCACAGCAATACATTGATAAGCTTACGCAGGAAGGCATCAATAAAATCATCCTGATGACCCACTATGGCTATCAAAATGATTTGGCGCTGGCGCAAAAACTGCATGGCGTGGATGTGATTATCGGCGGCGATTCGCATACCTTGCTGGGCAGCAACACCATGAGTACCTTAGGCTTGACCCCGGATGGGCCGTATCCGACGCAAGTTAAAGACACCGCCGGCAATCCAGTGTGCATAGGCCAAGCGTGGCAGTATGCCCAGGCCGTGGGCGACATGAAAGTAAGCTTCACGCCCGAAGGCGTGGTGGACAGTTGCGATGGCATCACGCGCATAATGCTGGGCAATACGTTCAAGCAAAAGGATGCCGCAGGCGCACAACAAGCGGCGAATGGCGCAAACCTCGAAGCGATTCAAAAAGTTATCACTGCATCACCAGAGTTTGCCATGGTAACGCCCGATGCCAAGGCGCAAGCGGTGGTGGAGCAGTATTCCAGCAAAGTGGATGCAATGAAAGCAACAGAAATCGGCAAAGTGGCAGAAACTTTGTGCTTGGAACGCATCCCTGGTCAAGGCTATTCCAAGTCCTGCGATGCTGCCAGTGTGCGTGCCCATGGCAGCGACATCAGCAACCTCGTGGCCAAGGCGTTCCTCGCGCAAAGCCTGCGTGCCGACATTAGCATCCAAAATGCTGGCGGCGTGCGCGTGGATATTGCAGCGGGCACCATCACCACGGGGGATGCTTACGTGTTGCTGCCCTTTGCCAACACATTGGTGAACCTGGACATGACTGGCGCGCAAATCGTTGCGGTGCTGGAAGATGCGTTTGACTACGCCATTGCCAAGGACGGCTCCACCGGCGCGTATCCCTACGCTGCTGGCCTGCGCTGGGACGTGGATCGCTCCAAACCCAAAGGCCAGCGCTTCAGCAACGTTGAAGTCAAAGGCAAAAAAGACAGCACCTGGTCGCCAATTGACTTGAATAAGACTTACGTCGTGGTCACCAACGATTACACCGCCTCCGGCAAGGATGGCTATGCCACCTTTGGCACAGTGTACAAAGACCCAACCAAAGTCGAAAACACCTACCTGGACTACGCGCAGTCGTTTGTTGACTACGTGAAAGTACAAGGCACACTACGCAAACTGCCAGTGGAAGAGTACAGTACCCAGAAATATTACAACGAAACCGGCCAGTTACAGCAATAAATTGGCTGAAAAAACAGGTGGGTGGGCAAAATATATTGTTATTTTGCCCACCCTGATAGGGCAGCAGCAAAAAGCAGGATACACCTAGGCTTGGGTCAGAAGGCTTGAACAGCGCATTGACTGTGCCCATGACTGGAGGGTATACTACGATGTAGATAGTTGAATTTCCTAAAAATCCTCTATTCTCCAGGGTGATGGTGCTGGATATATTGGCTGACAGGAAGCCCTCGACGCAAGCAGCGCTGTACGGCAAAGCGAATTACAGCGCTATAAAATACCTAATCTAAATATACAATCATAACTCTTTTATTTTCCTTATTTTCAGCCTTACCAACCTTAATAGAAAGGAGACACTTTGATGAAATATCAGTCAACTCTGGCGCTGGCAATCGGCACCGCATTGTTCGCGCAAGCTCCGGCTTACGCGATTGAAATTACCGATTACACGGAACCAACCATTACTTCCGAAGAAGCCTACATCACCGGCTTTTTCAACAGCTCTTCCGGCGGCGACGGCAAAGATACCTGGAATGCGAATTTGATTATCGATTACAACCGTTTATTCGATTCCCGTGATCGTCGTTTAGAATATGGCGTATTGGGCAGCTACGCTGACAGTAAAGAAAGCGATTCACTGTATTCGGCCTTAGGTTTTGTCGATTTTCGCAGTTATATCCAATCTCGTCCCAATATCTATTGGTTCGGCGACGCCGCCGCAAATACTGGCAACGACATCACCGACACCGCATCGCTGACCGCCGGTATGGGCTACGGGCGTGTTGTTGACGCTACGCCGCTGGCGCAGGCCTTGCGGGTGGTTGAAGAACTGCAAGAACATAAAATCGTCACCGGCAACGTAAGCGACAAAGGCTATTTGGCGCTGGCACAAATCTTGGCTAAACAAAGCGAATACCTGAGCAAATTCGGTGGTGAAGAATATATGCCAGAATTTGTCGCAGCCGTGGAAAAAGTGATGCTGGACAACGGCATTGTCAGCGATCATTTAAGCGCGATTGCCACTGCTTATTTGCAACAAGTATTGGATGGCTACGACAAAGTGCAAAAACGCCGCTATGGCTGGCGGGTTCAAGGCGGTCTGGGCGCGCAAATCTATGACAATGACATTGATACCGCTTCTGACCCGCTGATTCAAATCAAATTTGAATATGCCAAACCAATTGGCTTGCAAGGACAATTCTTAAACACTGCCACCTACGGCGCGACTTGGCAAGACGGCGATACGGTGGGTCAAAATATTGAAAACGTCATGGAATACATCTATGAAATCAGCGACAAAGTTGACTGGGAAAATGCCTGGACCATGAAATTGCTGTTCTCCGACGATGATTCCCGCGATGTAATCAGCAACAAATTGACCAGCTCTCTCTCGTACTACCTGACCAACCGTCTAAAACTCAAAGCCACGCTTGGGTTATCGCATGAAGACGACGATTTAGGCGATGACGACCCAGTATTCACCACCAATTTGGCAGTTGAATATCGCTTGCGTTAAGCTGGGTGAGTTGTCAGTCAGGTAGGGTGGACAAAACATTCCTTCGGCAGAGCTTCAGGACACCGCTTTTCG